>NZ_JAGSXH010000006.1 GCF_018283645.1 Actinocrinis puniceicyclus
GCCCCAGCCCGAGCAGCAGCAGCGGTGGTGGTGGTGGCGGCGGCACGGGCAGGCATGTGCTGACCGGCTACTGGCAGGATTTCGTCAACGGGGCGAGCGTGCAGCGGCTGAGCGACGTGAGTACGCAGTACGACATCATCGCCGTGGCCTTCGCGAACGCCACCGGCACTCCCGGCCAGATCTCCTTCGCGATCGACTCCGGCCTCTCCAGCGCCCTCGGCGGCTACAGCGACGCGCAGTTCAAGGCGGACATCGCCACGCTGCACGGCCGCGGCCAGAAGGTCGTGCTCTCGGTCGGCGGCCAGAACGGCACCGTCTCGGTGGGCGACTCGACCTCCGCGGCGAACTTCGCCTCCAGCGCCGCGTCGATCATCAAGGGCTACGGCTTCGACGGCATCGACATCGACCTGGAGAACGGCGTCAACCCGACCTACCTGGCCCAGGCCCTGCACTCGCTGGCCGGCCAGGCCGGATCCGGATTCGTCCTGACCATGGCGCCGCAGACCATTGACATGCAGAGCACCGGGATGGCCTACTTCCAGCTCGCCCTCAACGTCAAGGACATCCTGACCATCGTCAACACGCAGTACTACAACTCCGGCTCGATGAACGGGTGCGACGGCAACGTCTACGCCGAAGGCACCGAGAACTTCCTGGTCGCCCTCGCCTGCATCCAGTTGCAGAACGGCCTGAACCCGAGCCAGGTCGGTCTCGGCGTGCCGGCGTCCACCAGCGCGGCCGGCGGCGGTTACGTCAGCCCCTCGGTGGTGGACGCGGCACTGGACTGCCTGGCGTCAGGGACCAACTGCGGCAGCTTCAAGCCGCCCGCGACCTGGCCGGCCATCGGCGGCGCGATGACGTGGTCGACGAACTGGGACGCCAGCGCCGGCAACCAGATCGCGAACACGGTCGGCGCGCATCTGCACGCGATGCCGTGAGAGCACCGGAAGGTATAGCAGAGGGCTGAATGGGCTGAGTCACGACCCCGTGCGCGCGGTTTCCAACCTGCCGCGCGCCCGGGGCCCGCTCAGCCCTGTGGCGAATAGACGATGCCACGGTTCGACGAGCGCACCGCCGGGCCGAGGTGCACGCAGTACCACTCGCCGCGCCACGAGATCAGCGAGAAGATGCCGAAGGACTTGGTCACCCCGTTGATCCGATATGTCAGCCGCGTGCCGTACAACCGGTAGTAAGAGCCCTTGTTGTACTCGACGCCCGGCCTGATCCACTCGGCCTGGCTGGTCGGCACCGTCACCTTGACGAACCGGGCCGACGAGGAGTGCGAACCGAGCAGCGCGTGCGCGGCGTGGATGTCGAGGCCGTACCAGGCGATCAGCCGGCTCTGATAGTCGGCCAGCGGATTCGAGATCGCCTTCACCTGGAGGTACGCGCCCTTCGGGAAGAAGAACGGCAGCGCGATCGACGGATCGTCCTGCACGATCGCCTGCCAGAGATCCTGCACCCCGGCCTGGAACACCGGGTCGTCGGGGTGCGGCAGCACGTGCGTCTGCGGCAACGTGCCCGGATCCACCGGCGACGGCGAGGGACTCGGCGACGGGGTGAACGAGTCGGTAGGCGCGACCGGTGACGGTATCGCGGTCAGACCGATCGACACGCCGGTTCCGTTCGTGCCCGGGCCCGCGCTGCCGCCCCCGCAGGCGGCGACGGACAACAGCATCGAAGCCGCGCACAGCGCGTACAGCCATCGCCGTGGTGCACCGGACCGCTGCGCGCCCTTGCACGTGGTCCTGTTCATGTCGTGTTGTCTCCCCATGCCCGTCGTGTGCCGAAAGTTTCGGCGCGCAGTGCCGCCGAAGTGCATCCTTCCAGCCCCGGGCGGTTAGCACTAACGTGTCGGGCGAATGCGCGGCCCACCCCGCTCGCTACTCCTCGCAGGAGCAAGAAAGACAAGCCCAACCGGTGGGCAGCTGCCGCTCGTATTGAGCGCCGCGGCTGGTACTTGCATGATGGAAAGTATGTTCCCCGACTGGCAGGACCTGACCGAGGCGCAGCACGAGCGATGGGAGACGGTCCTCGGCGCGCTGACCGGGGCCCTGCCCGCGCGGGCCGCCGGCGTCGTCGTCGAAGGCGAGCACGCCGCGCACGTCGCCGACCGGCTCGCGCGGGCACTGCGCTCGACAGGCCGGCCGTGCATCCGGTTGACATCGCGGAATCCGGCGGCCGACGAGGACGCCTGGCGGGCCGAGCGCACCACGGACACGGTCGCGGTCGCCGAAGGAACTCACTGGCGCGAACACCCTCCGGCCGGCCGATGGGATCTCGCCGTCCGGCTGCGCGCGCCCGGCGGCCCGGCCCGCGACAAAGAGCGCCGGGGCCCGCGTCCGGCGGCCGAGATCGTGGTCGACCTGGCCGACCCGCACTGGCCGGTCGTGCGCGCCGTCACCGGCCGAGCCGGCGTTCCCGAGCACTGGTACGTCGCCGAGAACCAGGCGTTCTTCGCCGTGCGCGCCGCGACCTGGGACACCAGGTTCGGCGACGACATGCCCGCCTACGCCGCAGCCATCGCCGAGGCCGGCCCTCCGGTCGGCGGCACAGCGCTCGATCTGGGCTGCGGAACGGGCCGCGCCCTGCCGGCGCTGCGCGCGGCGGTCGGCTCGTCCGGCCGGGTGATCGGGCTCGACGTGACGCCGCAGATGCTGGACGCGGTCCGCGCCGCGGGTCGCGACCTGAGTGCTACGGCCCTGCTGCTCGCGGACGCGCACCGGCTGCCGCTCGCGGACGCGAGCGCGGACCTGATCTTCGCCGCGGGACTGATCAACCATCTCAACGACGCGCGCGGGGGCCTGAGCGAGTTGGCCAGGGTGACCCGCGCCGACGGGCACCTGGTGCTGTTCCATCCCACCGGGCGCGCGGCGCTCGCCGCCCGTCACGGACGCGTCCTGCGCCCCGACGAGCCGCTCGCCGAACACGTTCTCGCCCGCGGCCTCACCGACAGCGGCTGGAGGCTGACCCGCTACGACGACGCGGAGCACCGGTTCTTCGCCGTCGCGGCACGGGTCGCCTGACGCCGGCTCGCGCGCGAGTAGCCGAACCATCGTCGCGCGCCCCGATCGGCGCTATGATCGCGCCGCGTTCACGCAGCCGCGTGCGCACCCAGGCGAAGGAGCCCGCCGTGACGGATGCCGACAGTACGACCCAGCCGTCGCGCTTCGACGTGGACGGCGTCAGCATCGCCTACGAAGAGGCGGGCGCCGGCGAGCGTACGCCGCTGGTGTTCATCCACGGCTGGACGGCGAACCGGCACCGGTGGGACCACCAGTTCGAGCACTTCGCCCGGACCCGCCGGGTCCTGCGGCTCGACCTGCGCGGGCACGGCGAGAGCGACAAGCCGGCCGGGCAGTACAGCATCGACGGCCTCGCCGACGATGTACGCCGGCTGCTGGACGCCCGTGGCGTGGGGCGTTTCATCCCGGTCGGGCACTCGATGGGCGGCATGATCGCGCAGAAGCTCGCCCTCGCCGAGCCGGACCGCGTCGAGCGGATGGTGCTGGTCGGCACGGTCAGCAGGATGGTGTACAGCCGAAGCCGGGGCGCGGTGATCGCCGCCTCGAAACTGGTGCCGTACAACAGCTTCGTCGCGATCAACATCCAGCGCGCGTTCAAGCCCGGGTATCCGAAGGAGCTCATCCGGCAGTATGTGGCCGCCTCCCAGGCCACGCCCCGGCACGTGGTGATGTCGTGCTACGACGCGATGCGCGATTTCGACGTGCTGGACCAGGTGGGCGACATCCGGGCACCGGTTCTCATCGTGCACGGCCGGCACGACATCCAGTTCCCTCCGGCGCAGGTGCAGCGGATCGCGGCCAACTGCCCGAACGCCACGGTCAAGCTGCTGGACACCGGGCACGAGTGCCCGGTCGAGGACCCGCAGGCCGTGACCGACGCGATCGAGGCATTTCTCGGCGAGGAATAGTCGCGCCGCCGATATCCACGAGCCGTGCCGAAACCGCGCGTCTCCTGAAGAAGATCTTCACCTTTCCTGCAGCTGATCTTCAGCGATGGGCGTCTCCAGAAGCGTGATGGAAACTGAAGCGAAGACCGCGGCGGCGCGCACGCCCGTATCCCGCCGCCGGTTCATGGGCGGCGCCGCGGGCCTGGCCGTCCTTGGTTCGTTCGCCGCGGCCTGCCAGGGCGGCTCCGGGCCGGCGGCCGGCGCCGCGGCGGACAGCGCGGAGCCGATCGGCACGCAGGCTACCGGTGCGAGCGTGAGCGCGAGTGCGAGCGCCACCGCGGGCGGCGTGGACGCCGAGCTGATCAGCCGGCGCTATCAGGGACTCAAGCCCTTCGCCGCGGTCCCGCCGGCTCCCACGGCCAAGCCGATCGCGCTGAGCGCCGAGCACCCGGCGGTGTTCTCCAAGGTGCCGACGGGCGACAAGGTCGTGTTCGTCACGATCGACGACGGCATAGAGAAGGACCCCGCGTTCATCCAGATGGTCAGGGACTTCCAGATCCCGATCACGGTCAGCCTCGCCGACACCCTGATCCGGGACGACTACGCGTACTTCGAGAAGCTGTACCAGACCGGGTTCGTCTCCATTCAGAACCACACCGTGAACCATCCCCTCGACATGCCGCGCCTGTCCGCGCAGCAGCAACTCGACGAGATCGCCGGGCAGCAGCAGAAGCTGGGCAAGGAGTACGGGGTGGCGCCCTACATCTTCCGGGCGCCGGGCGGCAACTACAACGCGACCACGGTCGGCGCGGTCCGGCAGGCCGGACTCAAGGGCCTGATGATGTGGAAGGAGTCGATGGAGATACACGACATGCAGTACCAGACCGCCTCGCACCTGCTGCGCCCCGGCGACATCATCCTGGCCCACTTCCGCGGCCCGGCCCAGCTCAAGGGCGAGACCATGGTGCAGATGATGATCAACCTCTACAAGCACATCCAGGCGCAGGGCTTCACGGTCGCGGACATCACCAAGTACGTGTGACCGACTGCGAGTACGTGTGACCGACTGCGAGTACGTGTGACCGATCAGGAAGCGCCCGCGGCCGTCCGCGGCTCGGGCCCGTCCTTGACGTGGAAGAGGGCGAACGCGCGGCGCAGCAGCGGCTGCGCGACGTTCCGCACGCGAACCCCGCCGCTCGTCATGCCGTGCTCGGAACCAGAACGCGCGTGCTCATCGGGACGCCGTGTGCGTACGCTGCGACACCACCCGCCAGCGCGAACCGGTGGCCCGCCGCCTTGAGCAGCGAGCCGACCTGCTTGGCCGCGTCGAGGATCGCCTGGGTCCGGTCGGGCGGCGGGCCGGCCGCCGGAGGCAGGCCCACGATCAGGTCGCCTTCCACTTCTCCGGGACGTTCCAGATCTCTCATACGGCCCCTCCGCGATGCCGGTCCGGCGTGTGAACGGCTCGCGGTACCCGCTGCGGCGCGCAGTATCCGCTCAACCGCGTGCGGCGGCGGGCGCGTCGTCGCTGTGGTCGGCGGCCGCGTCAGCGTCGCGCCGGTGGGTCGCGGCCACGTCGTACAGGGCGACCAGCAGTGCCAGGGCCACCAACGCGATCGCGACGACCAGGCCGCGCTGGAAGGCGTGGGCCCAGCGGGCCGGATCGTGCGGGACGCCGCCGCCGGCCGCGCCGGCCGCGCCTGCCGAGGCCGGGCCGAGCGCCGCGAAGAACACCGAGCCCACCACCGCGATGCCGACCGCCGAGCCGATGCGCTGCCCGGTCTGCAGTACCCCGGCGGCGCTGCCCGCGTCCCGCACCGGCACCTCGGAAAGCGTGATCGCCTGGTTCGGCGCGATCACCAGGCCGCTGCCGAGACCGGCCACCGCCAGCGGACCCAGGGTCACCCAGCCCACCTCCCGGCCCGGCACCAGGTGCACCGCCAGCAGCGTCGCGCCGAGGCCGAGGCCGACCAGGAGCAGCCCGGCGGCGATCAGCGGCCGCCCGAACCTGGTCACCACCCTGCCGCCGAGCGCCGAGGCGATCCCGGAACCCACCGCGAACGGCGTTATCGCCGCGCCCGCGAGCAAGGCGCTGTAGCCGAGCCCGGCCTGCACGTACAGGGTGAAGATGAAGAAGATCGCGGTGAACCCGGCGAAGTACACCAGGGCGATCGCCGAGCCGAGACTGTACGAGCGCAAGCGGAACAGGGTGAGGTCCACCAGCGCCCCGGCGCGCCCCTGCCTGCGCCGCTCCCACGGCACGAAGGCGGCGAGGAACAGCGCCGCGAGCGGCAACAGCAGCCACTTGAGCCGGCTGTGCCACTGCTGTTCCTCGACCAGCGGCAGCAGCATTGCCACGACGCCCGCGGCCAGCAGCAGCACGCCGACCGGGTCCAGGCCCTCGGGACGCGCGGCTCCGGAGGTTCGCCCCTGTGCGCGCCCCCCGGCGCGCTCGTGCTCGCGGATCTCATGCAGGCTCGGCAGCAGTCGGTACGCCGCGGGCAGCGCGGCCAAGCCGATCGGGACGTTGACGTAGAACACCCAGCGCCAGCCGTCGGTGGGACCGCCGGCCGCGATCAGCAGGCCGCCCAGCAGCGGGCCCAGCGCCGTGGAGATCCCGATCACCGCGCCGAGCATGCCGAAGGCGCGGCCGCGCTCCCGGCCCTGGAACAGTTGCTGGATCAGCCCGGCGACCTGCGGGTTGAGCACCCCGCTGGCCAGCCCCTGGGCGAAGCGGGCCGCAACCAGCCAACCCGGCCCGGTGGCCAGGCCGGCGGCGGCGCTGGTCAGGGTGAAGGCGGCCAGGCCGGTCATGAACGCGGCCCGGCGCCCGTGGATGTCGCCGAGCCGCCCGGCCGGAACCAGCACCAGACCGAAGGCCAGCGCGTACCCCGACAGCACCCACTGCAGGTCGTCGGATGAGGCGTGCAGCCCGGCCTTGAGGGAGGGCAGCGCCACGTTGACGATGCTCACGTCCAGCATCGTCATGAAACCGGCGACCAGGCACACGGCCAGCGCCCGCCAGCGGTAGTCGGCCGGGTTCGGGGCGCGTGCGGGCCGGGGCGGGCCGGGCTGGGGACTGCCGGTTCTTGGTTGTGCTGACACGGCCCTCGCCTCCCCGCCGTCGGGCGGGGTGAAACGGTGCGGGCCGACGTCGGGCTCGACGAAACGGCGCGGCCGGGGCGGCCGGGCCGTCCGGACGCCGAGAGCCGAGAGCCGAGAGCCCAGAGCGCGGACGACGGCAGGGCTGCGCGGTGTTTTTCAGAGCCCTGATATCAGTGGGCCCGAGCCGGCCGGTAGACGACGAGCGAGCGCGCTCGCTTCTCGACTTCGAGCTCTGTCCCGGAGCCGGCCGCCTCGCCGTCCACGCAATACCGCAACGGCCGGCCGACGCCGCTCAGGCGCAGCGTTGTCGCGGCGCGGTACTGGTAGACGCGGCTGGTGGCCAATGTTCCGGTGGCGAGCGCGGCGAGCAGGCGCGCGCGGGCCAGCGGCTTGGCCGCGTCGACGATGCGGATGTCCAGATCACCGTCCTCCAGGCGGGCCCGGCGGGAGGGGGCGAGCCCGGCCGGCTGGTAGCGGCAGTTGCCCGCGAACAGCAGCCACATCCGCCGCTCCACGCCGTCCACGCGGCACGTGACCGGCTTGCCGTCGCGCAACACCGACACCGCGCCGACGAGGACGGCCGGCCACTTGCCCAGCCTGCGCTCGTGGTGCTCGCGCGCGTGGACGAGGTCGACGTACGCGCCGATGCTGAATGTGTTGACGAATACGCGTTCGCCCACGGTGCCGACGTCCACCGCGACCGCTTCGCCGCGTCGCAGTGCGCCGACAGCGTCGTCCAACGACTCGACGCCGAGGTCGCGGGTGAAGTGGTTGAGGGTGCCGGCGGGTATCACCAGCAACGGCACATCGGCGCGCAGTGCCACGCCGACCGCGGTGTTGATCGTGCCGTCGCCGCCGGCCGCGCCGAGCACCTTGGCCCGTTTCGCGGCGCGCTCCAGTTGGCAGGGTACGTCCGCGCCCTCCTCGGCGACGACGACCTCGGCCTCGGGCAGCAGTTGCCTGATCTGCTCGGCCAGTTGCTCGCCGCCGGCCCGCGCCGCCGTGTTGACCACCACGACCAGGCCATCGCCGGTGTCCAGCGCGGGAGCTTCGTACCCGGCGGGCGGGGCCTGCGCCGGCTCCGGCTCGATGAGCGGCCACCAGTGCGTGGTGAGCAGCCCGGCGGCCACGCCGATCGCGGCTCCGGCGACCACATCGGTCGGGTAGTGTGCCCCGGTGACCACGCGGGAGGCGGCGACGCCGGTCGCCAGCGCCGCGACCGGTACCGCCGGATACTTGCTCTCCAGGGCCACGCCGGTGGCGAAGGCCGCCGCCGAGGCCGCGTGCCCGGAGGGGAACGAGGAGCTGTCCGGCATCCGTCGCAGTTGCCTGATCAGCGGGATGTCCACGAGCGCCGGGCGCTGCCTGCTGATCAGGGTTTTGCCGACCAGGTTCGCGGCGCCGCTGGCCAGGCCGACTGCGGCCAGCGCACGCAGCGAGGCCCTGCGCGCGCCGCGGTCGGGCGTGGCCGCCATCCCGGCGGACAGCGCCAACCACAGTTTGCTGTGGTCGGCAGCGCGTCCCAGGCGCGGCAGTATCTGGTCGAGCGTCGCGGACTTCGCGGGCGTGACCACCCCCATCAGCCTTCTGTCGATCCCTGAGAATCTCCCCGCGCCGCCGGTGGACCGGAGCGGACGAGCCTGCATGTTCGCCTCCCCTGAAGCTGCTGGAGCCCTGAAGCTGCTGGAGCCCTGAAGCTGCTGGAACCGCCTGCCCTGAGGTCGTCGCCGTTTACCCGCCGGGCGTCAGGGCACACGGCCCTGTCGGATATCCGATGGTTGATCATTAAGGCGGAAGGAGCGGCAGATGGCCGTGAGCTCGCATACACGCGGGTATTCGGCACGTCGGATGGCGCGCAGCGACTCGGTGCGGGCCCTCGGGCGCGCCGGATTCGTTGCCCGCGGCGTCGTGTACCTGCTGATCGGCTGGATCACGCTGCTGATCGCCCTGCAGCACAAGGCGCTTGAGGCGGACCGCACCGGCGCGCTGGAGCTGATCGCGAGCAAACCGCTCGGATCGGTGCTGCTGTGGTTCCTGGTGGTCGGGTTCGGCGGCATGGCGCTGTGGCGGTTGTCCGAGGCCGCTTTTCCCACGGCGTCCGGCGGCAGCGGTAAGAAGGCGGCCGGCTCGCGCGCGGCCTCGCTGTTCCGGGTCGTCGTCTACACGCTGGCCTGCATCAGCACCCTCACTTTTGTGTTGACGCACAAGTCCAACGGCTCCACGAATCAGGCCTCGCAGGACTTCACCGCGCGCACCATGGCGCATCCCGGCGGAGTCGTGCTGGTCGCCCTGGTCGGCATCGCGCTGATCGTCGGCGGCCTGGCGCTGGTGTGGCGCGGCGTGACGCGCAAGTTCGCCAAGGATCTGATGCTCGGCTCGATGAGCGCCGGCAAGCGGCGGTGGGTGCTGCGCCTGGGCACGATCGGCAACGTCGCGCGCGGCGTGGTCTTCGCGGCGGTCGGCGGGTTCATGCTCGACGCGGCGGTCACCTTCGATCCCAAGCAGGCCAAGGGAGTGGACGCCACGCTGCGTTCCTTCGCGGCCGCGTCGTACGGGCCGCTGCTGCTGATCCTGATGGCCGTCGGACTGGCCGCGTTCGGCCTCTACTCCTGGGGCGAGGCGCGCTGGCGCCGGCTGTGAGGCCGCTGATATCGCACGGTTGACGGTGCGGCTTTGTCGGCAGGGCGCCGATGGTGCGCCGAGTCGATACGGCGAGAGGGCCGGTCCCGCTGGGGACCGGCCCTCTCGCTCGTGTGCCGCGACGACTTCGGTCGAATACCGGGATCACGCGGCGGACGCCGGCGGCGCCGCGGCGCACGGTTCGCCGAGCGCTTCGAGAACCGTGGGGAACACCTGGAAGGTGCCGCGAAGGCACATGTGCTCGAGCAGGCGGCGTACCCAGGGGCGCGGCGCGGCCAGGTGCAGACAGCCGCCGGCCGAGGCGAGCGTGCTGCGCCAGCGGGTCAGCACCGAGATCGCGTCCGTGTCCAGGTCGTAGAGCCGGGAAAGGTCGAGCAGCACGCGGGTTCGCCCGGCGCGCACCTGGGCGTCCAGCAGCCGGGTCAGCTCCTGCAGGCGGCCGGTGTACAGCTCGCCCCAGATACTCACCACGATGTGGTCCCCTTCGGACCGCAGCCGCAGCTCCAGACGATGCGTCGGCTGGCCGGCCGGCCGACGGCCGCCGCCGTGGGCGACGATGGGCGACGCGGGACTGCCGGCAGGGGACTCGGCGACTATTGACACGGTTCTCCTCCTCGCTGCCCCGCCCATACCCGCGCGTGCGCTGCGTCTTCGGGCGCGGCCTTTCCGGCGCACGACACGGTGCGTAGATCGGGGGGAGCCGTCTGTACCCGGCCGGATGGAAAACATGCGTCGGCGGTGATCACTGTTACCGGCCGCGGCCGGTCCGCGGTTGCGGTTGCGGGTGCGGTTGCGGGTGCGGGTGCGGCGAATGTTCACGGCGCTCGCGGGTACTGGGGATCGCCCCGCCGGTGAGGAGAGTACGGCCCCTCATGCCGTCCGGCGTGGACGCGTACCTGTGTAGTGGGCACGTGCCTGTTGTCGGGAGTCAGGAAGGAATAGGAGG
This sequence comes from Actinocrinis puniceicyclus, assembly GCF_018283645.1. GTDB lineage: Bacteria > Actinomycetota > Actinomycetes > Streptomycetales > Catenulisporaceae > Actinocrinis > Actinocrinis puniceicyclus. Next base: position 10,605 of record NZ_JAGSXH010000006.1, read on the forward strand.
CGGGTCATGCTCGTCGTAGGACTGCTGCTTCTCGCCGCCGCGGTCACCGTTGGCGCGGCCGGGATCGCGGCGAACACCGGAAGCGAGCATCAGCTGGCCGGCGGCTTCACGCTCTTCGGGTACCACTTGCACGGCTCGGCCGGCCGGCTCTACCTGGCCGGGCTGGTGATCGGGGCGGTGGCGATGCTCGGGTTCATGATGCTCGCCGACGGGCTGCGCCGGGATGTGGCGCTGCGCCGGGAACTGGGCCGGTTCCGCCGCGACGCGCGGGCCCGGCGGCGCGCCCCCGCCCCCGCGCCGGCGGAAGAGAACCCGAAGCCCGCGGCGAAGGCGAGCGTCGCGCCGAAGACGGCAGCCGTCCCGGCCGAACCGGCCGAGAGCTCCGCAGAGGGTTCGATCCTGCGGCGCGTGCGCGACTGGCGCCCTGCCCGTCCGGTCAGCTGACGCGGCGCCGGATCATCGCGAAGCCGGCTGCCGCCGAGTACGAGGTGCGAGCTCGTACTCGGCGGCAGCCGTTCTCATGGCGCGTGCGGGGTCTGGTCCCGTATCAGCTGCCGAAGATCTGGAACTCGGAGACCTGCCCGGCCGGCCAGCCGGTGTCGGCGGTGAAGTTCAGCCGCACGAACCGGGTGCTGGTCACGTTGAAGGTGATGGTGACGGTGTTCCCGCTCGCCGGGTTGAAGGTGTAGCCCGCCGACCCGACGATGGTGTTGAACGTGGACCCGTCGGTGCTGCCCAGCACGGAGAGCGTCTGTGTGCGGGTGCCCCAGGCGCTGGAGGGCGGCAGGTCGAGCACGATCCGGCCGACCGACTTCGTCGAGCCCAGATCCACCTGCAGCCACTGCGGGAACGCGTTGTCAGTGCTCTCCCAGTAGCTGCCGGTGTTGCCGTCCACGGCGTTCGCGGGCGCGTAGGTCTGCGTGTACCCGCTGGCCGAGGCCGGCTGGTTCAGCGCGAGGTTCGTGTTCGAACTCACACCGCTGCCGGACAGGGCGACGGTGGCCGGGCTGCCCGGGGCGTTGCTCGCGATGCTCAGTGTGCCGGTGCGTGATCCGGTCGCGGTCGGGGTGAAGGTGACGTTCACGGTGCACGACGAGCCGGCCGCGATGGAACCGCCGCAGTTGTTGCTCTGCGCGAAGTCGCCGCTGGTCGAGATCGACGAGACCGAGGCCGCCGCCGCCCCGCTGTTGCTCACCGTGACCGCCTGCGTGCCGGTGGTCGAGCCGACGCTCTGGTTTCCGAAGCTCAGGCTCGACGGGCTGACCGCCAGCGCCGGGCCGGACGAGCCGCCGCCGCTGGGGAAGACCTCGAAGTCAGAAAGCTGACCGGCCGCCCAGCCGGTGTTGCCGGTGATGTTGACCCGTACGTAACGGGCGTTCGCCGCGCCGAAGGTGATGGTGACGGTGTTGTTGTTGGCGTTCGGGTCGAAGGAGTACCCGGCCGAGCCCACGATGGTCGAGAAGTTCGAGCCGTCCGTGGAGCCGAGCACCGAGAGCGTCTGCGTCCGCGCGCCCCAGGCCGTGGACGGCGGCAGCCTGAGGATCAGCTTATTGACGCTGTAGTTCTGGCCGAGGTCCACCTGGGCCCACTGCGGGAAGGAGCCGTTGGCGCTCTCCCAGTAGGTGGAGGGGTCGGCGTCGGTCATGTTCGCCGGCACGTACTGCCCGTTGCCCGAACTGGCCGACGCAGGCTTTCCGGCTGCGATGTCGGTGTTGCCGTCGATCGCGCTGCCGCTGAGCGCCACCGTGGTCGGGCTGTTGTTGGCGTTACTCGTGACGGTCAGCGTGCCGGTGCGGGTGCCGCCGGCCGTCGGCCTGAAGGTGACCGACACGGTGCAGGATGCGCTGACCGCGACCGTCGCGCAGTTGTCGGTCTGGCTGAAGTCGCCGGTCACGGAGACCGCGGAGACGCTCGCCGAGGCGGTGCCGGAGTTGGTGACCGTCACCGACTGCGCGGCCGAGGACGAGCCGACGAGCGTGCCGGCGAAGGTCAGGCTCGCGGGGTTGGCGTTCAGGACCGGGCCGGGTGCGGTGCCGGTGCCGGAGAGGCTCACGGTGTTGGTGACGCCCCCGGCGGTGACCGTCAGGGTTCCACTTCGCGTACCCGTCGCGGTCGGCTTGAACGTCACGCTCACCGCGCAGGAACCGTTCGCGGCGATCGACGATCCGCAGTTGTCGCTCTGCGCGAAATCGCCGCTGACGGAGATCGACGAGACGGGCGCGGCCGAACCGGTCGGGTTGGAGACCGTCACGGTCTGCGCGACGCTCGTGGTGCCGGTGGTCTGCGAGCCGAAGTTCAGCGAGTTCGGGCTGGCGGTGACTCCGGTGGCCGGGTACGGCGGGTACACCGGGGCCGGCCAGCCGTTGCACTGGGTCGGGCTGATGCCGGAGTCGCCGCCGCCGTCGGTGATCGCGAAGCTCGAGCCCTCACAGCTGTAGCTCGGCGGGTTGCCCGCGTTGGCCTGCGCCACGCCGGTCGCGGCGACGTTGGTGAACGACGCGGCGCCGCCGGTCTGCTCCTGCAGGGCGAAGGTGCCGGTTCCGGCGATGGTGACGTTGTCGAGATTCACCCCGCTGATGGTGCCCTCAACCCACTGAATCGCTTCGTAAGGGCTCTGCTCGATCAGCGCGTTGCTCACGTTGATCGGTCCGGTGATGGCGCCCTGGCTGCCGTCGAACCACAGCGAGCCGACGCCGAACTGCCAGTTCGGGTCGAGGTCGCCGTTGCGGATCAGGGTATTGTTCTGGATCGTGGTGGTGCCGACGGGGGTCGAGCTGAAGCGCTGCCCGACGTGGATGCCGCCGCCCTGGGTGATGCCGGTGTCCTGCACCAGGTTGCCGGAGACGGTGTTGTCGTGGCCGCCGTAGATGGCGATTCCGTTGGCCAGCATCTGCAGCTGGACCGTGTTGTCGGAGATCGTGTCGTTGGCGTCGGCGCCGATGGCGGAGTCGGCCCAGGTGGCGATGCCGTCGTCACCGGTGTTGCGCAGGTCGCTGTTGGTGACGGTGGAGCCGGTGACGCCGCCGTGGAAGTTGACGCCGTCCGCGGTGGTGTCCCGGATCCGCATGCCGCTGAAGGTCAGGCCGTTCATCGGGCCGTCCATCCAGGCGCCGACCTTCATGTGCTCGATCCACACGTTCGAGACGGAGGAACTGCTCATCGCGCCGCCGATCCCGTTGACCTGGCAGCCGTCGCAGCGTTCTTGCACGTTGCCGGAGATCGCGAAGTCCCGCAGGTGCACGTTCGTGCTCGGATTGGGTGCCGAGTTGCCGTAGAAGCCGGGGGCGGTGCCCGCGATGGTGGAGTACCACATGCCGGCGCCCGCGATCGTCACGTTGTTGACGCTGACGTGGCCCGGGATGTTGTAGGTACCCGGCGGGATCCACACCGTGCCGCCCGACCCGGCGGCGCTGATCGCGGCGTTGAAGGCGTTGGTCGAGTCGTTGACGCCGCTGGCGTCGGCGCCCTCGCTGGTCACCGAGACCGAGCCGGACGGCTGGGCCGGCGGCGAGCCGACGTTCTCGAAGTCGGCGAAGTCGATCGTGTAGGAGGACGCGGTGTCCTGCGGGTCGACCTGGAGGGTGAAGGTGGTGCCGGCCTGGTAGGTGGTCGGGAAGAGCCGGTGCACCTCGTCGTAGAAGTGGTGCGGGTTGCCACCCGGGGAGTTGGTGAAGGGGTAGCTGCCGTAGTACCAGCTGTAGGCGTTGGTGAGGGTGAAGTCGGGCTGCTTGGTGCCGTTGATGTAGAGCGAGAGCGGCGCGGTGTAAACGGAGCCGCCCGAGGTGTCGGGGATGCTGTACCGGAAGTCGATCGAGTTGGTGGCGACCGGCGTGGTGAACGTGACGTACTTGCCGGTGCCCTGGAGTGTCACGGCTTTGCGGTACGACGCCTCGTCGGCGAGTTGGCCTTGGGTGTAGCTGGGGCCGATGACGGTTCCGTTGGTGCTGGAGTTCTCGGCCTGCACCTCGACGTACGGCAGGCTGGCGCCGCTGCCGCCGGTGGCGGCGGCTTGCGCGGCCGGGATGGTGAGCGCGATGGCGCCGCCGGCCAGCAGCGCGGCGCCGCTGACGAGGGCGGCGGCGCGCTGCACCCGGCGCGGCGGGCGGATGGGGGAATCGGGCTGGGACAAGGTGGTGCTCCTTTCGGCACGAGGCCGGCCGTGGGCCGCATGGATGGCGTCGCGCGTGGGTGGGAGGAGCGAGGGGTAAGGAGGAAAGTAACCTTCTCGACATCCGGGCGCAATATCTAGACGGATGACTGGTGAATCTTTACTAGCTCTTGCAGGAGTGGCGAAGTGCCGCCTCGGTGCGTGACCGGCAGGCCGGTGCGGTTGCGCAACAGGACCGTGTGTTGTCTGAGTGCTGTCGAATGCTTCGCCGAGCCGGCGGCGTCTCTCGGCCCGGCCGTGGGCAAGGCCGTGGGCACGGGCGTATCAGAACCCGGTCCGCGTGATCACGCCGCGTTCCGTCGGCTGCGGACAACCGGGCCGACGACCATGCCGAGGGCCGGTGCGGCCGGCCCGCTGCGTGCCGGGCCCAAGGTGTGCCGGCCCATGCCGCGCTCATGGGCCCGTGCCGTGCCGTGCCGCGGCGTGTTGCGTTATGTCGCGTAGCGCTCTGGTGTCACACCGGCAGGACGGCCAGCTCCCGATCGGTGAGGTTCAGCCGTTCGCCGCCGTTCTCCGTGCACAGCACGATGTCCTCGATCCGGGCCCCGAAGCGGCCCGGAAGGTAGATGCCCGGTTCGACGGAGAACGCCATGCCCGGCTCCAGCGGCCGCGCGCTGCCGGCCACGATGTACGGCTCCTCATGCGTTTCCATGCCGATGCCGTGGCCGGTCCGGTGGACGAATCGGTCGCCGTATCCGGCCGCCGCGATCAGATCACGCCCCACGGCGTCGAGTTGCTCTGCGGTGATCCCTGGACGCACTGCCTCGACCTGTGCCCGCTGGGCCCGCAACAGCACTTCGTACATCGCGCGGAAGTCCGTGTGCGGCTCGCCGAGCGCGTAGACGCGGGTCGAGTCAGAACAGTAGCCGTCGCGTGTCGTGCCGCCGATGTCGACCACGACCGGATCCCCGGCTTCGATGACCCGGTCCGAGACCTCATGATGCGGGCTCGCGCCGTTCGGCCCGGACGCCACGATCACGAAATCGACCCGCGCGTGCCCCGCCGCGATGATCGCGTCCGCGATGTCCCGTCCGACCTGCCGCTCCGTGCGCCCGACGCGCAAGAACTCGCCCATGCGGGAGTGCACCTCGTCGATCGCGGCGCCCGCCCGGCGCAGCGCCTGCGCCTCCGCCGCGTTCTTGCGCAGTCGCAGCCCGCTGAGCACTGCTCCGGCCAGGTCCTGTCGCGCGTCCGGCATGGCCCTGCGGAACCCGTCGGCCTTCTCCACCCACATGTGGTTGTCCAAGCCGACGCGGGCGGCCCCCGGCAGGCAGGCCGCCGCGATCGCGTACGGGTCGTCGGTCTCGTTCCACGCGACGATCTCCAGGCCCGAGGCGCCGGCCGGGGACGCGGCCGCGGCGGGTTCCTCCAGCGCGGGCACGATCAGACGGGGTTCTCCGCGCACCGGCAGCAGCAGGCAGGTCAGCCGTTCCAACGGCAGAGCGTCGTAGCCGGTGAGGTAGCGCAGGTCCGCGCTGGGGCACACCAGCAGCGCGTCGAATCCGGCCCGCGCGGCGGCCTCGCGCGCGTCATGCAGGCGCTGCGCAGCGAAGAGCGTGGCCGATGGCGTCTGCGCGGCCGGCGCTTCGGGCGCTGGGACGTCCCCGCGGTCCGTCATGGCGACTCCTGATCGAACGTGAAGCGGATCCCTGGATTGGCGACCCATCCATCCTGCCGCAGAGCGCGGCTATCGCGCGGCACCGGGGCGCCGTGGCCCGGTACGTTCGAGGCCGCGAGACGCCGCGAGAAGGCGAGACCGCGACACCGCGACACCGCGAGACGCCGCGACAGCCCGGCGATTGTCGTCGGGGGCGCTCACGCCGGGCGCAGACCGGACAGCGTCACGGTGACGATCCGGTCGAGCGCGGCGTTACTGCGCGCCTCGGTGGCGGCGCCCAGCGCGTGCAGGCAGTAGGCGGCGAGTTCGCCGGCGGGTACGTCGCCGCGCACCTCGCCCCGCTCGGCCGCCGCTGTGATCAGGGCACTGATGAACTGGTGCAGGTGCTGGTGGGCGCGGACGGCGTGGTCCGCCCGGTGCAGGTGCGAGGCCAGTTCGCTCTCCTCGCGCCGTTCCCGCGAAAGAACCGCGTACGCGCGCAGGACGGCCTCAAGCCGTCGGCCCGGTTCCGCCTGCTGTTCGCTGATCCCGGCGAGCCGGCGCAGGTGCTCGTCGACGTGCCGCTGGTGCCATGCGGCGAGGATCGACTCGATGTCCGGAAAGTACTTGTAGAGCGTGGCGCGGCCGATTCCGCTGTGCTTGGCGATCTCGGACATCGTCACGCCGGTGAGTCCGCGCTCGGCGACCAAGGCGGCGGTGGCGTCGAGCGTCGCCTCGCGCACCGCGTCCCGGTGCGCCGCGATCGTCTCGTTCCACAGCTTCGGCATGAGCCGATGATACGAGTTGGCCCACTGGATACATACTGACTTGACTATGACAGAGTGTATTGCAAAACTGGGGCCTGATCGCGCTACCGAGGTGAGACCAGGGAGTTCGCCGATGGCACGACTGCCCGCGCCGGGTGGCCGGAACCGGTTCGAGGAGCTGCACGCCGGCACGCCGCCGTGGGACATCGGCCGGCCGCAGCCGGCCTTCGCCGCGCTCGCCAAGCAGGGCGAGATCCGCGGGCGGGTGCTGGACGTAGGCTGCGGAACCGGGGAACACACGCTGATGGCCGCGGCCCGGGGCATGACGGCGACCGGGATCGACCTGGATGCAGGCGCAGTGCGGGCGGCCGAGCGGAAAGCGTGCGCGCGGGGCCTCGCGGCGCGCTTCCGCCAACACGACGCGTTGCGGCTGGCCGAGCTCGGCGAGAGCTTCGACACGGTTCTGGACTCGTTGTGCCTGCACGCTCTGAGCGCAGCCGACCGCGGCGTCTATCTGGACGCCGTGCGCCGGATCCTCGATCCGGGCGGCCGTTTCTTCGCGCTGTGCTACAGCGAGCGGCAGCCCGCCGGCTCCGGCGTGCCGCACCGCCGGTCGCGGCGGGAAATCGGATCCTGGTTCGCCGAGGGGTGGGTCCTGGACCGCCTGGAAGCGACCATGTGCGCGGCCAACCCGTTCCCCGAGGGCGTGGCCGCATGGCTCGTCGCGTGCACCCGAACCTGATCCCTAGCCGTGTCCGTGTCCGCGCCGGTATCCGTATCCGTATTCGCTCGAACACAAACGAAAGGACTGGTTGCCGTGCCCGTGTCCGAGGCGCGTGTCCGCACTCCCCGCGCGAGCCGCTATCTCACCCAGTTGTGTGACCACGGCAGCAAGATGCACCTGACCGCCCTGCACCGACGCCGCCACCGCGCCCACAGCGGCGGCGAAGGCGAAGACGAAGGCGGAGGGCCGCCCAAGGTGCTGCGCGCCGAATCCTCGGACACGGAAGGGGTCATCGATTTCGGCTGGGGCCGTTGCGTGCTACGGGCCGCCGACGATGAACTGGTGCTCACTGCCGAGGCCCAGGACGAGACCGCACTGCGACGCATCGAGGACGGCCTCCGCGCGCGCCTCGAACGCATCGGGCGACGCGATGGCTTGACCGCCGTATGGACGCCGGCCACACCGGATCCCACGTCGCAGGACGCGACAGAGGACTGAAAAGCGGCGGGCTGCTCGCACCGCGCGGCCCGCCCCGGCCGCGTCAGCCGACGACCTCGTACCCGGCCTCCTCGACGGCGGCCCGCACCGCCGCGTCGGCCAGCGCGGCCGCGGAGGTGACGGTCACCTTGCCGTCGGCGAGATCCACCTCCACCCCGGTCACGCCCTCGATCGCGCCGACCTCCTCGGTGACCGAGGCGACGCAGTGCCCGCACGTCATCCCGGACACGGTGTAGGTGGCTGTCACCGTCGTCGGCGTCTCATGTGACATGGTGCTTCCCTTCGCGGCAGTGTCCGCGGTATGCCCGTGGGCGGTCTCGACGGTGTCCGCCGAACCCTCAGCCTGGTCGGCGCAGCCGCACCCGCCGCAGCCGCAGCCGCCGGCCCCGCTCTCGCTGATGTCGAAGATGTTCAACTCGGTGGTCATAGCTCTCCCTTTCATCAGATCACGGCTCACGGCCGCCGCCGTCGCGACCGGCCGCGTCACGAACGCACCAGCCGGGCGATCGCCTCGCTGGCTTCCTTGACCTTCGCCTCGGCGGCCTCGGGGCCCTCGAGGACCGCGCCGGCGACGCAGTGCCCGATGTGTTCTTCCAGGAGTTTGAGCGCCACTGACTCCAAGGCCCGGTTGACCGCGGAGATCTGCGTGAGGATGTCGATGCAGTACTTGTCCTCGTCGACCATCCGCTGCAACCCGCGCACCTGGCCCTCGATCCGGCGCAGCCGCTTGAGGTAGTCGTCCCTGTGGCCCGAGTAGCCGTGCCCTTCCATGACCGCCTCCTGCGTTCGCTCGTCCGCTCGGCGCAGCACTTACCAATATACCCCCCTACGGTATACGGCTATGCGGTATACGGCTCTACGTCGTGCCGCCGTGCTCGTGTGCCATGTGGTCGTGCGACTCCTCGGGCGCGCCATCCATCATCGCCAGCATCTGCCGGCCCCCGGTCCGCAGGAACCGGGTCACCAGCACGGCCGCCAGCATGAGGAAGACGATGTTCAACCAGGTCGTGTAGTTCCAGCTCACGCCCATGGTGGGCAGGGTCGCGGCGTGCTGGTCCGGGATGAGCCCCAGGCCGCCGAACAGCAGCTCGATCACGTAACCCGCGGCGGCCATGGCCGCGTAGAACGTGCCGAGGAGGAACAGCGCCATCCGCGCGCCGTAGTACTTGCGGTAAATGTTGAGGATCGGCACGATCAGCAGATCGGCGAAGATGAAGGCGACCACCCCGCCGAAGCTGATCCCGCCCTTCCACAGAACCACCGCCAGCGGCACGTTGCCGATGGAGCACACGAAGCTGATCATCGCGACGAGCGGGCCGATCAGCGGCCCCCACAGCTTCGCCGCCAGCGGGTGTCCGGTCAGGAAGAAGTGCTGCCAGAACGAGTCGGGCACCCACGCCGCGATCGCCCCGGCGATCAGCAGCCCGCCGACCAGGTCGCGCAGGATCGCCGCCCACTCCATCACGAAGATGTGGGAGACGCAGGTCAGGCCGCGGGAGGAGAGCATGCGCCGCCGCAACGGCGCGTCGCCCGTGACGGACATGTCCATCGCCGCGTGGCCCTCCATCGAGCCGGCCAGCCCGCGATCGGCCTGGTGGCGCGCCTCGCGCAGCAGCCGGTCGGGCAGCAGGAACCGGAACAGCACGGCGAGCAGGGCGATCATGACCGGTCCGCCGGCGAACTCCGCGGCCGTGAACTGCCAGCCCATCAGCAGCGCGAGGATGATCCCCAGTTCCACCACCAGGTTGGTGGACGCCACCTCGAAGGCCATGGCGGCGGTGAAGTTCGCGCCCTTGCGAAACAGCGAGCGCGCCAGCGCGACGGCCGCGTACGAGCAGGAGGACGAGGCCGCGCCCAGGCCCGAGGCCAGCGCCAGGGTGCGCGGCCGGTCGTCGCCGAGCCAGCGCACGATCGTCGCCTTGCGCACCAGCGCCTGCACGATCGCGGACAGCAGGAAGCCGAGGATCAGGGCCCAGGCGATCTCCCAAGTCATCGCCCCGGTGATCCGCAGCGCGTGCCCGATCGCGTGCATCGCAACCTCCCGTGGAAGCCGGCTCTCGTTCGGCGGCCTCCATACCCCCAGGGGGTATTACCAAACCCTACGGCCCCGGGCTGCGGCGACCGGAGCGCGCCGCGCGCGCCCGCGCGAATCGGGATGGCGTCCGGTCAGGGTTTGCGCGCGGTGACCAACCAGGCGCGGCCTTCGAGCTCGACGCCCCTGGGCGTGCGGTGCGCACCCAGTTCTTCGCGCAGCGCGTCGATCGCGCGCTCCCGCGTCTGCTCGTCGACCCCGGCGAACGCGGTGCGGCTGCTCGGCGAGGTCAGGTGGTACGCGACGGCGTCCTCGACGTCCGTGCCGATCCACATCGGCTCAGCCACGGCGCTGATATCGACGCCATCGCATCCCGCGGACGTCAGCAGGCCGCGCACTTCGTCCGGGTCGGCCAGGGAGAAGGGGCCCGGCTCGCCGGGTGTGTCCCGGTTCGGCACGGTGATGTGAGCGGACAGCGCCCGGTGCGGAACCGAGACGAAGCCGTTGACGGCGACCGGCTGCCAACACAGGAAGGCCAGTCTCCCGCCCGGTCGCAGGGCGCGGGCGACGTTCCCGAAAGCGGCCCGCGGGTCGGCGAAGAACATCACGCCGAGACGGCTGACCATCACGTCGAAGGCGCCCGGCGCGAAGGGCCGCAGCTGCGCGTCCGCCTGCTCGAACGCGACGTTCGCGACCCCCTCGGCGGCGGCCCGGCGCCGCGCTTCGGCCAGCATCGGCTCGGACAGGTCCACCCCGAGCGCGTGACCGTCCGCGGCCGCCCGCGCGGCGTGCAGCGTCGTACACCCGCACCCGCACCCGACATCCAGGACGTGCTCGCCGGCCGCGATGTCCGCCGCGGCCAACAGAGGCGGCAGGAAGTTGCGCAACTGGGCCTCGTGACGGTCGCGGTACTCGACCCAGTGCTGCCCGGATGCCCCGTTCCATGCCTCCGACTGCGCCGCGCTCGCGTACACGGCAGTCGCTTCTTCCCCCGTGTCTCCCCTCGTGCCCGCGTCTTCCCTCGTGCCCGCGCCGGCGCCCGTGCGCGCGTCTTCGTCGTGCGGCATGCGCTGCCTCTCCCCGCGTGTCGTCCGTCCGCTCCAGCCAATCTAACAACCATGGACGGCTCCGGCCGGGCGCCTGCGGCGAAGGCGCCGCGCTTCACTCGGGATCCGCCCGCGGGGCCGGGCGATTCGCGCCGCGGCGCGCCGTCGCGGGCCGCTCGGGGGATTCGGCGATCTGCCGCAGGCGTTCCAGGTCCAGCACCCTGACGCCGCGCAGCCCCGTCGCCACCAACTGAGCGCTACGGAAACCGTAAAGCGCCTTGGCGCACGCCTCGCGTGAGGAACCGACCGCGGCCGCCAGATCCTTCTGGGAGAGCGGGATGACATAGACGCCCGACTCGTCGCGGTACGTCTCGTCGGCCAGCTTCACCAACATCTTGGCGATCCGCCGCCGCACGGTCAGGCTGCCGAACTCGACCCGCCACCGGTCGGACTCGCCGAGCTTGTCGATCACGGTGCGGATCAGGCCGAGCATCCGCGTCTGGTTCTCGCCGATCAATCGCAGGAAGCTGCCGCTGTCGAGGGTGTAGCCGCGCACCGGCTCCAGCGCGATGACGCTGGCCGACCTGCTGCGGCTGGTGACCGCGGCGAACTCGCCGACCAACTCGCCGGGTCCGCGCACGCCCAGCAGCGCCGTCGCCCCGTCCGCCCCGTCGGCCACGATCTTCACGTGGCCGCTGTCGATCAGCAGGATGCTGTCTCCGCTCTCACCCTGCCGGAACAGGTACGACGAGCTTTCGAAGGTGCGCAGCGTGCCCGCCGAGCGCAGTGAGTCGAACATCGCGAAGTCGGACGGGCGCGGTTGGGATTCGGTGGGCGGAGTCAAGGCTATCGTCGTCCTTCCTGGGACTTCTCGGTTCAGTGGTCTGGTTCGGGCGGCCGCGCGGGACGGGTGCCGCCTTCGTCTCGGCGCACGGGCGCCGGCGCGGCCGCGGGTTGCGGGGGTGGTTCAGCGGCGCAGGATCATCCCGAGCGCTATCGCGATCCCGATCGCGACGAGCGCGCCGCCGACGAGCAGGGCGGTCCGCGCGGCCGACGGCCGGGACGACGGCACGGGAGCGGTCGGCGCGACGGCACGCGCCGTCCTGGGCGCCGTTGCGGCGCCGACGCCGCCCAGCGCCGCGGCCTGGAGACTCACGAGCGCCCGGTAAGCCTGCTCGGGAATCCCGAGCGGCTTGTCTTCATCGACGACCCGGTACATCAGGTCCCGTCCGAAGAACGAGTCGGCGCTCCACGCGTCGCGGAAGAAACCGGTGAGGCGTTCCCGGACCTCGCGGCTGCGCGCATCGGGCCGCACCGCGACGTTGAACAGCGCCTCGGCCAGGTCGAGCCGCGGTTCGCACGAACGCCGCGGCTGGTCTTCGAGCACCGCGAGCGTGTCCAGGACACGCAGCGCCAGCCTGGTCCGGCGGCGGGCCGTGCGCTGCGGGCGGCTCGACCACAACCGCCTGAGGACGAGGTGTGCCGCCGGCTGCGGGTCCTCCCAGTCGATCAGGTCGACCAGGGTGAGGTCGTCGCAGCGCGCGAGTGACTGTTCGAGGCCCACCACCTCGGTGCCGCCGAGCCGCAGGGCGTCCAGCAATTCCGCCGAGCTCGGCATCGGCTGCGGGCGGCGCATCAGACTACGCACCCGCAGCGCCGTCGGGAGCAGCGGGAAAAGCCGGCGGGGAGAGGTCTGCTGGAGCCAGCTGAGTTCGCGCGCGGTTGCCCTTGGCTGTTGCTGTTGCTGTTGCTGTTGCTGCTGCTGCGACTGTGGCTGCTGCGGCAGCGGCGCCGGCACGCTCGGTTGCGTCGATCTCGGGACAGACGGCCTGGCCGCAGGGGTGGTCGGCGAAGGTCTGGTCGGCCCGGTGGACAAGGGCATCACCGGTACGCGCGTCACCGGCGCGGGCGCCACAGGCACACGTCTCGCCGGCGCGGGCGGCACTGAAGTTGGTGGCAACGGCGCTGGCGGCACTGGTGCGGGTGGCGCGACGCCGACCGCCGTCTGGGTGCCGTCCGGACGTTCGCGCGGCGTTCGCGATGGCCGCAGCCGGACCGGGGCGCGCTGCCCCTGCAGGATGCGCTCCAGCCGGTCGAAGTCCGGAAAGCCCGCGCCCTCGGCCGCCTTCGACAGCGCCTCGACGCCCTTGTCGTCGCGGCAGGCGTGCAAGGCGGCCACCTGTCTCGCCACCGGTACGATGCGCGGATCCAAATCCGGGCTGTGCAGATCCACCCGGATCAGGTCCGGCGCCTCGGTCGCGCCCTGCGGCCAGGTCGGAGTGAAAGCGAGCTGATACACGCCGCTGTCCCGGGTTTCGAAACTGGAGAAGTTCCAGGGTTCTGGAAGGAACCGGCCGAACAACTCGGCGAGCCCGTAAGCCAGGGCCGTGGGCTCGGCGGCCAGATCCCGCTCCAGCACCAGCAGCCGGGCCCGCGGGTGCTTGAGCACCGCCGCGAGGAGCGCGGTGAACTCGAATTGCGCGAGATCGTCGTGCAGCCCCCGGGTGAGCGCGTCGTGCTCGTTGCGCGCCTCGATGCGCACCGAGTCGGCGTCGATCGGCTGCAGAACCCGCCCGACCTGCTCGGACGAGACACGCTCGGACGGCCAGCGCCAGTGCCGCAGAGCCAGGCAGCGCATGGGGTCCAGCAGCGCGCCGCCGCCGACCACCGCGTGGCACACCGGGCTCGGCCGCCCGCTCGAGTCGCTGCCGGGCACGCGCCGGAAGGCCAGCGCGCGGCCGTCCGACAGCGACAGCCGGCCCACACTCCTGCGCGGCTGCGGTTCGTCAGGGCGCAGCGCGATCCTGACCTGCTCGTGGATCGCCCGCGCGTCCAGCGGATCGCAGGAGTAGGCCGCCGGGCCGTAGCCGCCGTTCTCGGCGGCGTTGCGTGAGTCCCAGCGGAAGACGATCTGGTCGAGCCGCTGGGTCCGGCCGCTCGCGTTCCCGTTCACGTCGCACTCTCCGGGGCGGGGCGCGGCGCGTCGAGCAAGCCGCACGTTTCGAGCACTGAGAGAAGCGGTTCCAGCACCCGGGCCGAGCGGATGGCGCGCATCGGCGAGCCCTCCCGGACCGGCCCGCCGGTGGCGGAGACGAAGTGCAGCGTGCAGTTGGCGCAATCGACCGCGGGGCGCAGCCAGGGCCGCTCGGCGTGCATGCTGAGGAAGGCGTAGGCGTCGCGGTTCTCGTTCATCCGGCTCGACGCGCTGGTCCGCTCGTCCCCGCCGTCCGGCCGCCCGCGCAGCCACCGGTCCACCGGCGACTCGAAACGCAACAGGTCGCACTTGCTGATCGCCACTGCGGTCGGCAGTTCGATCCGGCCGTCCCTGCGGGGCACCCGGTCGAGTACCGTGCCGAAGGTCGGATCGCTCGCCAGCGCCTCCCCGAGCCCCAGCCTGGCCCGCTCCGCCTGCGCCTGCGGCAGCCGCAGCGCGCGAACCGGATCGATCACGAACACCAGCGCGTCGATGCCCGCCAGGAACCGCAGCGTCGCGTCGGACCTGACCAGGTTCTCCCCGGACAGGTCGAAGAAGGCCACCGGGCGCGTCACGCCGTGCCGGGTGAACAGCAGCGCGTCCTCGAACTCCGCGAACTGCGTCTCCGGCGTGCTGGGCAGCAGCTCGCCGGCGCGCAGCGGATTGATCCGGCGGCGCATGAAATCGTTGTGCCACTCGGCGTTCGCCGACTGCACATCGATGCCGTAAGGCTTCAGCGCCCCGGCGTCGATCTCGCTGATCATCGCGGCCAGCAGATGGGTCTTGCCGGCGCCCGACGCGCCGACCAGCGCGACCGTCAGCGGGCGGCCGTGCGCCAGATACTGCGCGGGCAGGTAGTGCGGCCGAAGCCCGCTGGTGTTCGTGCACGCCTGGAACAGCGTCCGGACGGCATCCTGGTTTCGCACGCCATTGAGATCAGAGCTCAGATCGACCGGCTCGAACTGCATCCGGTAGTTGCGCGTGAAGAGGGCCGCCGGGTCGAAACGGAGGGTGTCGAGGCAGTACGGGCACAGGATGCCCGAGCCCGACTCAGACCCCGACGACGGCCCCGACCCCGACGGCCCGGTTTCCGCTGCCGGCCGCGGGATCTCGCGTGCCCTGCGCTGGAACCAGCCGCGCCGGGCCGGGCCCGGGACCGACGGCGCCGGATTGGCATCAGAGGTCTTACGTGCCATGAGGGCGTCGAAGGCGCGGCGTCCCGCCGCCAGCGGATCGGTCCGCTCCGGCGCGTCGAGCAGCGGATCGCGGCAGTTGAGCCTGCCCAGCAGTTTCGACAGCTGCGGGCGCTCCTGCGCGCGGGCCGAGAAGGCGCCGGCGAGCAGCGCGCTGAGCGCGGGGTCGGCGCTGAGCAGCCTGGGCGGCCCGGCAGGGTTGACCGGCCTTCCGGTCGCCGTGTGGTAGAGCACTTGCGCCGCGCTCCAGACGTCGTCGCGCGACTCGGTGGTCCCGACCCCCGCCAACTGTTCCGGCGAGGCCCACGGCGCGTCGCCCGCGGCGATCCGGGGCACCCCCGCCGCGACGGCCGCGCCGAGGCTGCACAGCCGCACCGAGATACCGTCCCAGAGCACGTTTTCAGGTGTCACCGCCCGGTGCACCAGCCCGGCTCCCTCCAGCAGCCGCAGCGCGCCGATCAGCCCCTGGGCCAGCAGCCTGCGTTGCTTGACCGTGAACCGGCCGACCGTCTCGGACAGCGGCCGGCCGGCCATCCGCTCGTAGAGGACGAAGGGCTCCTCGGCCTCGATGTCGTAGCCGACGAGCCGGGGCAGTGCCGCGGGATACCTCTCCTCGCCGTAGCGGCGCACCAGGGTGAGGGCGGCGCGCACCTCCTCCTCGATCGCGGCCCGCAGCGCCGGATCGGCATGCCGGGCCGGCAGCCTGCGCTGCTGCACCGTCCAGCCCTGGCCCAACACGATCGAGCGCACCACCTGCGGTGAGCCGGTCACCGCGGTGTCCGTCCCGAAGACGGCCTTGTGCAGCACCGGGAAACCGGCCGGCGCGAGGAACCCGAGCGGATCGGAGCCCGCGCCGCTCTGGCGGGTCACAGTCACCGGACCTCCGTTCCCGGGCGCGCTGCCGCAGCCCTCGCCACCCTGGCGGCGCCGAACTGCAACGGGGTCAGCCGCAGCGCCCCGGCGAAGCGGCTCGACGAGAGCCACGCCGTGCGGTCCTCCGGCCGCTCGGCGGCGTCTCGCGAGTCGGCCAGCAGGCCCATGCCGCCGCCGTTGCGCGAGCCCGCGGCACCCTGCTGCTCGGTGCGTTGGAGGGAACGATGCGCGAACCGGACCCACAGCGACGCGCCGGGCTCCCGGTTGAGCATGCGCAACTGGTCACGGGTACACAGCTGCCTGATATCAGGGGAGTCATCGCCGACGGCGATCGCCTGCCTGATGCGGGCCGGATCCACGCCGGCCAGTCGGATCGTGTCGGGCCGGGCGCTCGAACGCCTGGTGAACGGCGGCGGCTCGGCGATGCCGTCGCGCGCCTGGTGCCTGCGCAGCCGGGCCACCGCGTCGCGCACGTCCTCCTCGATCGGGAGGCGTTCCACCAACTCGGTGTCGAGCGCGACCCGCGGCAGATAGCCGAGCACGAGGTCCGCGGTCAGGTCGGCCAGATCGCCGAGCAGCAGCTCGCGCAGTTCGTTGCCTTCGTCGGCCGCCGACCGCCCGGCCTGACCGTCGTCGTCGTCCCACTCGGTGCCGTCGCCGTCCCCGCCCGACGCCGGATGACGGCCGGATCCGCTCCAGGTGCTCAGGACGCGTCGTTCCTCGTGCTTTTCCTGCCCGATCTGCTCCACGGCGCTCTCCAGGCCGTCCGCGAGGCACCGCAGCAGCGCACCGAGCGCCCGCGCCCGATTGGCCGCCTGGTATTTCGGGTCCGCCAGCAGCCAGTCGGTCAGCACGGCCCGCCGCAGCACGCCGCGCAGGCCATCCAGCGCGGCGTGCGCGTCGTCGATGCGCGCGGCCCGGCGCCAGGTGGCGACCGCCGCGGCCCATCCGCGCAAGGCGAGAAACAGCGTCAGCCCGAGCGCCGCGAGCAGGCCGGCGATCCCGATCCACTTCGGCGGCTCGGCCGAGAAGCCGACCGCGATCCCGGCCGCGGCTCCGGCCAGGCCGGCCGCCGCGTGACGAACCGTGTCCGTGGACCGCACCGGTTCGCCGTCGCCGCGCTCGGGCGAACGGCGCGCGGCCAGCGCCACGCCGGACGCGCCGAGCATCGCGGTGATGGGACCGGCGACCGGCCCGACGTGCGGCCACAGGCCGGCCAGCAGCCCGCACAGCGCGCCACCGGCCGCCCGCGCGCCGCCGGCCGCCCGGATCGGGAAGGTCCGCGGCCCGGCCATGCCTTCGAGCAGTTCGGTGGGACAGACCCGTTCCAGGTCGTCCACCCGGGCCGCGCTGCCGACCGGTGCGATACGGCCGTCCAGATCCGCCAGGTGCGCCGCGATGTCGCTCAACGGCACCCGGCGGTCGAGACAGGCCAGCACCTCGTCGCGAAGCGCCGCGTCGGTCCGGCGCCCGGTCAGCTGGGGCACCTCGGGGATATGTACGTCGAGCCCGTCCAGGTGCGCCCGCGCGGCGGGCTCCAAACCCATCGAGCCGTCCACCTCGACCAGGGCGTCCTCCAACGCCGCCCGATACCGTGTCAGCGCGGCCGCGGCCTCGGCGAGCGCCGCGACCGCAGGCGTGCCCCGGGTCCCGAAGAACAGCGTGGCGGGCCGGCGCAGCTGCGTGGCCGCGTACTCGACCTCGGCGAGCGCCGCCGCGCAGTCCTCGTCGAGCCCGCGCAGCCGGCTGTGCGGCTTGACGCAGTCATCGAAGGTGATCTTCTCGACCGCCCTGGTCCCGATCAGCAGCTCCAGCACTGCGCCGCCCTGTCCGGTCGCGACCGGTTCCCGGGAGTTGCGCTCGTCCGAGAACGAGCCGTCCGCGCCCGACAGTTGCAGGCCCGCCTGCCACAGCGCGCGGCGCACGTCCGAGTCCGGCACGTCGTGCACGATCAGGCGCAGCCCGAGCCCGGCGACCGGCATCGGCAGCCGGCCCAGCTGGCCGAGCACCGCGTCGAAGACCGCGGGCAGCGTCAGCACCTCGATCAGCGCGTCGGCGGCCAGCGGGTCGTCCTCGTCCCCGGTGTGGGTGAGCACGTCGCTGCGGCCGGGCCGCCAGCCGATCCCGCGGATGCTGCCGGCCCACACGACCCCGGCGGCGCCGGGCTCGGTCGGCAAGGGCGGATGGAGCAGCACCCACGGGTCGTGGTCGGTCCCGTGCCGGTCGCCCGGCGGTTCCCCGAACAGCAGAAACAGCATCCTGTTG
Organism: Actinocrinis puniceicyclus; assembly: GCF_018283645.1. GTDB lineage: Bacteria > Actinomycetota > Actinomycetes > Streptomycetales > Catenulisporaceae > Actinocrinis > Actinocrinis puniceicyclus. The sequence goes on from NZ_JAGSXH010000006.1 coordinate 28,742, forward strand.
AAGCCGGGCATGGCGCGGACGCGCTGGTAGGCCGCGATCTGCTCCGGCAGGCCGCCCGCGTCGCCGATGACCAGCGCCCGGCTGCTGTCGGCCACATCCAGTCCCTGGCTGCGCAGCTCGTCGGCGACCAAGCGGTCGAGCGGCACGCGGTCAAGCGCCGCCTGGGCGTCGCCGCGCAGGTCGATCCGGACGACAACGTGGCTGCTCGGCGCCCTCAGCGTCGGGGTCACGATTCGCCCTCCGCCCCGTAGCGCTCGCCGTCGGAGTCGTCACCGAAGTCGCGCCGCCGGCGCCGTTCGGTGCCCAGCTGCCGCGCGAACTCGTCGAAGCCCTCGTCGGGGAAGCCGGCCGACGGCCGCTCCCGGTCCCGGTCCCGGTCCCGGTCCGGCTCCCGGTCCCGGTCCCGGTCCGGCTCCCGGTCCCGGTCCGGCTCCCGGTCCCGGTCCCGGTCCGGCTCATGCTCCTCCCTGCTGCTGCTGCTGCTGCGTCGCGGCTGCGGGGCGCGGGCCGGCCGGCCGTTCACCGCAGCGTCGTCGTCGTAGCGGCCCCGGCCGGCGCGCGCGCCGGGTCGGTGCAACTCGCGGTATTCGGCGCCCTCCCCGGTGCCCTCCCAGCGCGCGGCCAGCTTGCGCAGCGTCGTCGCGGGCTGATTGGCCCGGGGCACCTTGCGGTCCATCGCCGCCTCGTAGGTCTGGAACCAGAAGTCGCGCAGCCGCCGCAGCCACTCCAGGTCCTCCTCCTCCTCGCCGTCGGCCTCCGCGGCGAAGTCGTTGAGCAGCGCCGCCTGCCGCGGGGCGATCTCGTCGGTGAACAAGCGGAAGAGCTCCGAGGGCCCGTTCCCGGAGGCGTCCATGCCCGCGGGGATGGTCTGCCGCAGCAGCCGCTCGCAGAACTCCCGCGCGCTGGAGCCCTCGTCGCGCAGCGCCCAGCCTTCGTAGGCGCGCAGCACGGCGGCCCAGCTGGAGATCCCGGAGCCGTACTGCTCCAGGTCGAGCACCATCGACCCGCCGTCCTTCTCCGGCAGGCTGATCCGGATGCGCTCAGGGTTCTCCTGCGGGCCTCGCAGCACCTTGATCTGGTCGTTCCACATCGCGCAGAGCAGCACGTGCATGATGTCGCGCCGCTCCCTCGGCGTGCCGGCCAGGGAGTCGTCCCGCCAGCCGAGCCGCTGGCGCCAGGCCAGGTGGTCCTCGAACCGGTCCTGGGCCGCGGCGTCCGCCCAGACCTGCAGCACGTGCCGCACTTCGGGCACGTCGGTCAGGCTCATCCCGCTGCGGAACATCACCACCGTGATCGACTCGGTGTCGGCCGTGCTGAAGGTGATCTCGGCCTCGGGCGGCAGCACCAGGTTGTCCCGCAGGAACTTCTCCACCTGGGCGTCCGCGTTGGTCTTCGGCACCACGATCAGGACCTTGAGGGGGCCGCTGCCCTGGGGCTCGAAGCCGAACGGCAGCAGGGCGCTGATGGTGTTGCGGTAGCGCACCATCTCCCGCTCGCCGAGGTAGCCCGGGTCGCCGGTCGCGGCGGCCTCCAGCACCGCGCCGAGCTTCGGCAGCAGCGGCTGCTCGTCGCGCTCGCCCGGCTCGGCGAACAGGGACAGGATGCACTGCTTGAGGTACCGGCGGATCAGGGCCACCGCCTGGACCGGGCCGCGTTCGATGGCGACGCGTTGCACGTTCTGCCACATCGGCGCGTCGACGAGCGCGGCGAGCAGGTCGCCGGCGTCGTCCATCTCGCGCAGCTCGCGCGAGCGCAGCAGCCGCTGCTTGACCTGCTCGAAGAAACTGGTCAGATCGCTCTGCGGCGGCAACAGGTAGGAGACCGCGGTGCGCCTGCGGTACAGGTCCTGAGTGCGCTTCTCGGAGAACTGCTGCTCCGCGGGGATGAAGTCGAGGAACGCCTGCCGCACGGCGGCCACGTACCGCTCGTAGCTCGTCAGGGTCCTGCTCCAGCGGGCGGCGTTCTCGTTCCACTGCCGGTGCCAGGCCGCGCGGGTGCGCCAGTCGTACCAGGCGTTCTGGTCCTCCAGCGAGCCGCGCACGTCCGCGTCGGTCCAGGGCAGCCGGCCGCCGAGCATCCTGTTCCTGATCGCCCGGGCCTGCGGCGGCTCCACGTCCACGCCGGGCGGGCGCTCGGGCTCGCGCCGCCGGACCCGCACCATGCCGGCGAAGCCCTCGCGGGCGACCGGTTCGGAGGCGTCCGGGCTGCCGGCGCACAGCCAGTACACCCGGAACGGGTCGATCCCCTTGGCCTGGCCGAGCAGGCTCTGCGTCCCGTCGGTGGGGTTGAACTCGCGGGCCAGCGAGGGCACCAGCTTCTCCAGCCGGCGCTCAAGCCGGTCCAGCGCGTTCTGCATGTCGGTGCGCCGCACTGCCAGCGCCTGCACGATGTTCGCCGCGCCGCGCACCGGCTCCGGCTCGTCGAACTCCTCGGGCGCCCGGTTCCACAGCGCCTCGACCCCGGACTCGGCGAACAGCTTGCGGATCAGCTCCCGATTGCCGTTCGCGTCCCGCCTGGCCCGCTCGTCGAGCTGGGCCACCGCCGTGGACAGCAGCCGGGCCGCCATGATCTCGGCCAGCTCGTCCGCGGGCACCGTCATCGAGGCGACCAGCCCGGTGGACACGCCGCGGCGCCCGATCCCGGTCGCGGACACGCTCGCCCGCTTCGTCGCGCCGTTGATGAAGTTGTCGGCGAACGACTGCGGCTGGTCGTCGGAGGTGTTCTTCTGGCTGCTGTTGCCGGGCTCGGTGCCGATCAGCGACATGACCATCGAGACCACCGAGCGGTGCAGGTCGTTGCGCCCGATGCCGGCGGTCTTGCTGAACAGGAACGCGGTCTGCGCCGTGGAAGGCCGCATGCTGATCTTCTCGATCCGGCCCTCGTTCGAGTAGAAGACCTCGGTGCGCGCGCCCGCCGCGTCGTCGAAGTCGTCCTCGCTGCGCGGGCTGTTCTGGCTGTCGACCAGGCGGAACAGGTCCACCAGCGCCCGGCCCGCGTTCAGTTCCGCGGGCCGGTTGTTCTGGTGGATGTCGGCGAACGCCGAGGGCATCATCACCAGCGGGTAGATGCGCACCCGCAGGTTGTAGCGGTCGAACTCGTTCGCGATCAGGTGCAGGTAGTCGTAGAAGATCCCGGCCCCGGTCCCGCCCGCGACGGAGAAGGCCACGAACACGTCGCAGCTCTGGGTGCGCTGGTTGCCGCCGAGGGTGCGCAGTTCGGCCCCGGAGTTGACGATCGCCGAGATCGCGTCGCGGATCGGCTTGACCGCGGAGGTCAGGTCGGTCCTGATCGCCTCGAACATGCAGGCCCGCCCGACCGTGGGCAGCTGCCCGGCGCCGTCGGAGAGCGGGGCGATGGAGGGCTCGGACTCGCTCGGCGGCAGCCACGCGCGTACCGCGCCGGGTAGCGCGTTACGCAGCCGCGCGGTGACCTCGATCGAGCTGTCGAACCTGGGCAGCAGCGCCTGCGTGGCCTGCGACGTGCGCGAGTACGCCGCCCGCAGCGACTCGTCGACCTGCCGGTACGGCAGCCGGTTGAGCTGCCCCTCGCTGAAGTCCGCGTACACGAACTGGAGGCAGGAAGGAAGCTGATACGGCTGGACGCGCCCGTCGGTCTGCTGGCTGAACAGCGTCCCGTCCGGCCCGCACAGCGTGTCGCGCAGGCGGCGCTCCAGCTCGGTGCCGACGAGACAGCCGGTCCCGCCGAGCCCGACGAACATCATGGGTTGGTAGATCTTCATGACGACTCACCCCTTTTCGATTACTTGTCGTCGCGGCTCAGAAGTCTTTGGACGGGAGGCTGGGAGTCGGCGTGGGCGTGGGTGTGTGCTTTCTGCGGCCCGGCACCGGCGGAGCCGGTGGGGGTGCCGGCTCGGTGACGGCGAGTTCGAGCCCGTCGCCGAGGGGCGTGCGCCGTCTGGTCTGCAGCTCGGTCGGCTTGCCGGTCGGCGGACGCAGCTGCAACACGGCGCCCCGCTTCGTCCGGCGCAACACCCAGCGCGGGGCGTGCGCCTGCCTGCGCAAGGTCGGATTCGCCCCGCCCGCACCCGCGACCACGAATCCGACCTCGCGCTCGGACGGCATCGGGCGCAGCTCGTTCAGCACCTCGTCGCCGCGATACAGAACGAGCCGGATGCCGCCCAGCTTCGCCTGCTCTCGGCGGCTGCGTGCCAGCAGCGCCGCCGCCGCGATCGCCGCCAGGACGATCACGGCCGCCGTCTCGACAGCCCAGCCCCACGTGCTCCACCAGGTCGGCGGCGGCACGATCGTCACGTCGATCGGCGGCGCGTCGACGGGCAGGCCGGTGGTCGTGTCGGTCACGTCGAGCTCGCCGGGCTGGAAGCCCTGCGGCGTGCCGGAACCGAAGGCGATCCTGAACGAATACGTCTGCTGTGACGCGGCCGGCACGGTGATCGTCGCCGGGGAGACGCTCGCCTGCGCGCCCGAGCTCAGGCCGCTGAGAGTGAGCCGCAGCACGTGCGCCTTGCCGTCCATGTTGTGCGCCTCGAAGGTCCCGGACGCGGTGCCTCCGGGCGTGACCTGGTGCTCGTCGATGGTCGCGGTGCCGGTCAGCAGCGCGGCGCCTTTCGCGACGGTGAGGAAGGTCGGCCGCTGGTCGCCGACGACGCCCTGGCCGGTCACGTTCCCGGTCAGCGTCAGCGAGCCGCTCGCGTTCGCCGGGATGGTCAGCCTGCCGGTGAACTCGCCGTCGTGCGCGCTCTTGTCCGGCGGGTTCCCGTCGTCGGCGAGCCGGATGGTCTGCGCGCTCAGGCCGGTGCCGGCCAGCGTCGCGGAGACGCCGATTCCGGCGAGTTGGTCCGCGCTGTACAGGACCACCCCGGCCCTGGTCTGGAGGTGCACCCGGACGACCACGGCCTGCCCGGCGTACGGCGCGGGCGGGCTGACGGTGATGAAGGAGTGCAGGATCCCCTGCCAGATCACCGCCGACATCACCTGTTCGCCGCCGTAGCCCGCGGGTGCGGTCACGTGGATGCGCCAGGTGCCGGGCAGCGGATCGGAGATGCGCAGGGCCTCCACGGCGCTGTTCTGGCCGCTGTCCTGGAACGTGGAGCCGAAGGCCGTCCCCTGCTGCGGTACCTCACGGTTCTGAGGGTCGTAGTAGCTGACGACGACGTGCGGATCCCGCTTGATCACGACGAGGGAGCCGGTGGAGGCGACCGGAGGGATGGTCACGTTCAGGTCGAGCGAACCGGGATTCGGCAGCTTTCCACCACCGCCGAACACCCCGTTGCCGCAGCGTGCACCGGCGAACGCCTGAAGCAGGGTATTGAAGACGTCCGAGGAGCCGCCGACCACGTGCATGACCGGCCTGGCGGTGGCGTTGCCGGAGCAGAGGCCCTGTCCGGTGTAGGCGCCCGCCGCGATCCTGGACAGCTGCGCGCCGTCCACGTCCGGGCCGAAGCCGAGCGGCCAGATCTCCACCTTCGCCTGCGCCGCGGACTGGAGCTTCTCGGCCAGCGCCGACTCGGCGTTGGCCTGCCGATGTTCGGGGTCCGAGCCGTACTGCGGGCTGTTGCGTACGTCCAGTTGCCCGTCGGTCAGCATGAAGATCAGCTTCGTCGCGCTGTCCTGCGCCGAGCCGAGCGTGTCGAGGGCCTGCTGGATCGCGTTCGGGAAGTCGGTATCAGGGCCCTGGCTCGTGGTGCGCTTGTGCAGCTGGCCGACGCAGCCGCTCAGCAGCTGGCGTCCGGAGCTGTCCAGCGGGGTGAGCGGGCAGACCATGTCCACCGGCGACTGCCCGGTCTGGTTGGAGCTGCCGAACCCGATGACCGCGGCTTTGGAGTCCTGCGCGATCTCGCTCTGGGTCAGCAGCGAGGCCGCCGCCCGTTCGTCGTTCATCTCGCTCGGGGTGATGCTGCCGGACTCGTCCACCAGCACGACGAAGTCGATCGGCTGCGGGGCCGTCGAGGCGTCGGCGGCCAGGGTGCCGAGCCCGGCGCTCGCGCCGGTCGCGGTGGCGGCGGCCGGAGTGGCGAAGGCGCTCAAGCTCAGCAGCAGCGACGCGGCCAGCGCCGCCGGCCCGCGCCCGCGCACGTGCCTGCGTCCGCGGTCGCGGCGTCGAGCGCTGCTTGTGTCTGTCGGGGCCATGCCGCGCGGAGCGGCGTCGCTGGACTGCATGACGCTTCCCTTCCTTGGAACGTGCGACCGGCGCGGCATCATCAGTCCTCGTCGTCGAAGTAGCCGCTGCTCTGCCAGGACGCCGAGGACGAGTCGGCCGCCGATGTCTGCGCCGTGCGGGAGCTGGTGTGGCGGACCTCGTCGGCCGGCTCGTCGGCCGGCTCGTCGGCCGGCTCGTCCTGGCGCCACGCCGCCTCGCGGCTCGGGCGCCGGTGTGGCCGTTCCGGCTCGTCCCGGAGGGGCACGCGCCCGCTCGTGCGCCCGTAGCCGGAGGGCTGCTGACCCTCGTACGCGGGCTCGTCGTGGGTCCGCTCGTCGTGGGTCCGCCCGTCTTCATCAGGCTCCTCATACCTTGAGCGCTGATACCTGGCCTGACTCGTTTCGCGACGCCCGGTCTGATACGTGGGCTGATACGTCGTGTCCTGCTCCTGGCGCCCGGGGTTCGAATCCGCGCGCTCGTCGTACGACGGCCTGTCATACGTCGGCTCGTCGTACACCGATTCCTCCTGTGCCGGTTCCTCGTGGCGCGGTTCCTTGTGCGCCGGGTTCTCGTAGCCCGGTTCCTCATAAGCCGGCTCGCGGTACGCCGGCTCGGAGTTCCGCCGGCGGCGCGGCTGCCGGTCCGCGTCGTTGTACTCGTCCCGCGCGGACGGCTCGGGGCTCTGCCGCCACCGGTCGCGCATCGCCGGCCGGGCCGCCTCACCGGGACGCTCGCCGCGTGTGCCTTCCAGCGCGCGCCGCTCGAAGCGGTCGTTGACCAGTTGCGGCGGGGCGACCGGCTCGATGTGCCGCGGCCCCGGGCCGATGAGCGCGGCCGTGGAGGTCTCCATCCACGACAGCGCGGCCTTGGCCTGGCCGGCGATCTGGTGCGGCTGGATCGCGCCCGAGGAGATCAGGATCTTGATCAGGTTCACCGTCTCCTGGCGGCTGGCCGCGCTCTGGTCCCACAGCGCCCCGATCACGTTCGAGATCTCGCCCGGGCTCTGGGCGATCTGCAGCGCGGCCTGGTTCAGCTGGCCGCCCTCGATGAGCCTGCTGTAAATGCCCACCTTGCGCACCAGGTCGTCCGAGGTGACCGCGTCCGCCTGCACGGCGCCGACCTTCTCCAGGACCATTTCCTCGATGGCCACCGCCTTGGCGTTCGCCTTGAGGCGCACGTAGATCCGCGTCTCCAGCCCGAGGTCCTCCCCGAGCCGGGATGCCGCGGCGGACTGGCACCACTCGCGGACCGCGTGCTGGGCCTCGACCGGCGTGTCGATCGCGTACCGCGACGAGATCGGATCGAGCCACTGCAACAGCCTGGGCCGCAGCGCGACCACCACGTTGTCCGTGCTCGTGTTCACCACCAGCAGCGGGTCCACCGCCCGCCATTCGATGTCGATGTCGGCGGAGAAATGCAGTACGCCGGCGGCCGGCAGGTCCGCGGCGAACGTGGAGATGTGGCGGCCCAGATCCACGTCCTGGATCGCCACGGGCCGCCGCAGCGGCTTGCCGCCGCCGGTCAGCCGGCCGTCCGGCCACCTGACCCGCACGACTCCCTTGCCATACATCAGCACCGAGGCGATCCCGGGGCGCACCGGCCGGGGAGCGGCCGGATCCTGGGGCACGAGCAGCGGCCCGACGGTCGGGTCGAGCGCGGACTGGCCGGAGTCCCGGCCGGGCGCTTGAGGATCCATCAGATCTTCTCCCTCTCCTGTCGCAGCGTGTCGTCGAGCCGATCGGTCACCGGGGCCGCGAGCGGGTCGTCGGGGTCTTGGTAGAGCTCGTCCACGAGATGGGCGAGGCGGTCGAGGTCGTCCTGGTCGTTGATCAGCTGGGGCAGGAAGCCGACCAGGGCGTCGGCCAGCGCCTCGTCGCGGCCCGCCCGCCGCATCCAGCCGCCTACCGCCTTTGTCGCTGCCGCGGTGGACCGTCCGGTGCGCAGCGCCGCCCACACGGCGTCGGCGAGCGGCTCGGTCAGCGCGGGATCGGCGGCCACCAGGCCGAGCGCGAGCGGCCACTTCTCGTGCGGCGCGAGTCCGGGCGCCACCTCCTCGTCCCAGACGTCGCCGGTGCGGCTCACCGCCATCCGCAGCACCGAGACCAGCGCCAGGTCCACCACCTCGCGGCGGCTCTCCCCGAGCCAGCCCACCAGCAGGCCGAGCACCGTGGCGGGCTCGGCCGCGCCGAGCAGCTGGACCACGTTGTAGCTGGCGACGGCGGTGTATCGGCCCTTGTGCGCGGTGCCGATCCGGCGCAGTTCACGCATCGAGTCGGACACGGAGCCGGCCACCCGGCCGTATCCGTGCACGAATGCGGCGGTGGCGCGCGCGGCGGGCGGGCCGTTTCGCCCCCACTCGCGCACCAGCGAACGGACGGCGGGCCGCGCCGTTTCGTCCTTCGCGGCCTGATCCAGCGCGGTGGCCGCGAACAGCTGGCTGCGGGCCGACTGCGCGGAGCCCATCGGCGCGATCAGTTCGTGGCACGCGTAGGGCAGGTCGCGGGAGGCCAGCAGCCCGGCGGCGACGGCGGCGCGCATCCAGATCACGGTGCGCCGCTCCTGGCCGAGCAGCCGCAGCCACCGCAGAATCGGTCCGCGCAGGTTGTGGTGGCGCTCCCATACGTGCACCAGGACGGCGCCGGAGAGCCGCTCGCCCTGGAACGCGGCGGTGCGCACGGGCACCGCGCACTGGGCCAGTTGCTCGGTGCCCGTGCCCATCCGGGCCCGCGCGCCGGCGAGCCGCGTCGCGAGGTCGTCGTCGGCGAGCGGGCGTCCCGGCGCGGCCTCCGGGTCGGCGGTCAGGGCCAGCTCCCAGGCGAGCAGTTCGGCGGCTTCGGCGACCACGTCGTAGGAGGCGCTGTTGTATACCGCGAGCGCGATGCGGAATGCCGCTGCGCGCAGCGCGGCCAGGTTGCGGCGCGCGTCGGGGCGGCCCTCCAGGTCGGCGAACCAGGAGCGCACGAGGTCGGGGACGAACGTGCGGCACCCCGCCAACAGTTGATCGCCGGTGATCTGCGCGCGGTGCCGCGACGCGAGCAGCTCGGCCAGCTGCGCCGCCTCGCCGGGGCGCAGTTCCTCCAGCCCGAGCGCGTCCAGCGCCCGCGGGTCGCGCGCCTCGGCTCGTATCAGGTTCCTGGCCTGCTCGCTCTCGGCGGCGAGCAGGTGGCGCAGGTGGCGGTCGATGACGTCCGCGGTGGGCGCATCCGGATTGGCGAAGCCGTAGCGACTGCGCGCGAGCGCCTCGGTGGCGCCGACCGCCTCGACGACGAGCACGAAATGGGCCCCGCACTCGGCGGCCAGGGCGGCCAGCCGGTCCAGGTGCATCACGGTCGTCTCCGGCGCGGTGCCGTTCGTCGCCGGTTCGAGCAGGTAGCCGACGTTCTGCGCGACCGACTTCGCGGTCAGTTGCGCGAGGTCCGCGGTGGGCTCCAGCCGGTGCACCTTACCGCCGGTGAGCTCGCTGAGCAGGAAAAGCGCCGTCGACTGCCGCCCGGTGCCCTGCTGGCCGTGCAGTACCAGGATCCTGCGTCTGCGCAGTTCGCTCAGGAGAACGTCGTGTCGCGGCGTCCTGGCGAAGACCTCGCACAGTTCCCGCAGCTCATCCGCGGGCACCGGACCTTGGGCCGTGGCTGGCCGCCGCGCCGCGCCGCCGCCGAAGTAAGCCTCTTCGATGACGGCGTGGCCGATTTCCGTGTACGACTCGCTGCGGACGCTGCGGAAGTTCCCGGCGGCCGCCCTGCGTTCCCGCCGCGCCGAGCGCACGTCGGCGTCTTCCTCGGCGAAGAGCGATTCCTGCGCGCTGCGGAACTGCTCGACCCGTTCGGCCTCTTCGCGCTCCGCGGTGGACTGCTGGTCCGGCGGCGCGGACTCGGCCGAATTCGAATTCGAGGGCTGATCCGCCTTGGCGGCGGCCGGCTCGGCGGCGTCATGCGGCGCTGCGGGATGCCGCTCCTCGTCCGCGGGCTCGATCGGCTCGTCACTCATCGTCCGCGGCCCTGATCGAGGAGTTCTTCACGACGCCGAGTACTGCCACGCGGTCGATCCGGCCGATCTTGTTGTAGACCTCTGTGTTGATGGTGCGCCGCTCGTCCGCCACGGTTCCCGCGGCGGCCTGCGCGCAGGCGGGTTCTGCGGGCGCGTCGGTCTCGACCGGTCGAGCGCCGTCGGGCTCGCGCTCGGTCCCGGCCTCGGTCCCCGGCTTCGCCTCTTTCGCGCTCTCTTTCGCGTTGTCTTTCGCGCTCTCTTTCGCGTTGCCGGCATCTCCCGTCGGCACGCCGATGCGTGGCACGTAGACCCATGCGTCTGCATCGACCGATCGCCCGGTCACCCGCACTCGCCGGTAGCCGCGCGACTCGATGTACGGGCCGCCGCCCGCGACGACGTCGGTGAAGAGCCAGTCGCTCACGATCACGACGAGGGTCGCGTCCGGCGCCTCGGCCAGCGTCTCGCGCGCGACGTCCGAGTCGGTCAGGCGGAAGGTGAGGTCGATCGCCTTGCCGGAGACGCCCGCACCGTCGCGGCGCACCTCGCCGCAGTGCAGTCCGAGCCGCAGCCGGACCGGTCGGCGCCGGTCCTGGTTCAGCTCGCGCAACTGTTCGTTGATTTCGAGGATCCAGCGACCGAGCAGCCGCGCCTTCGGGACGCTCGGCTCGACGAGCACCAGCACGCCGTCGCCGCGATCCTCCTTGTGGTAAAGCAGCGGCCCGACGCCGACTTTCGTCAGGGAACTGATAAATAGGGAATGCAGGCCCTCCCGGACGGCTGGCCTGGCGGTGTCACGGATCGAGCCTGAGCGTTCGATGTCGGCGCAGACCACCAGTTGGTGCAGTGCGTCGCTCATTGCGATTCCCCCCTGCCGCGGATGTTGCACACCAGAATCGGGCGGGAGGGAGCGGAGCGCTGTAATTATTTACACAGGGATCTCAGACCTGGAAAGATCTTCCACGAGCTTGTGGCGGGCAATTTCCGAAAGAGAGTTCGATGCCGTAGTTACGACTCTATAACGGTGCCCTGACAATCGGGTGGTGTGTGAAAAAATACTGTTCCGGCGCCGCGACCAGCCCACGAAGTCGGCACTGGGCTCCAGGGTCGTGTGCGGCGATCGTCAGGGGTGGGATAATGGGAATCATAGGAAATGGTCAGACATTCCTCGACGCGCTCGGGACCGTCGAGCGCGCGGCGCTGTTGGCTCTGGGATCTTCGAAATCATACGCGGCGTCGGAGACGGTACTGCTTGAGGGGGAGACGGGGGATTTCGTCGTGGCCATCGTCGACGGCTGGGCGAGCGTTTCCTCGTCCAACCGGTACGGCCAGCGGGTGATCCTCGCGCTGCGCGGCAGCGGCGACCTGGTCGGTGATCTGTCGGTGCTGGACCCGAATCCGCGCAGCGCCACCGTGACCGCGCTCGGCCCGATGGAAGCCGTGGTGGTCTCGGGCGACGCGTTCCGCGGGTTCATCGCGGCAAGGCCGCGCGTGACGGCGCTGGTCATCAAGCATCTCGGCTCGCGACTGCGCGCGTCGGACGGGGAGCGCATGTCGCTGGCCACCGAGACGGTGTTGCAGCGGCTGGCGGCCTATCTCGGCGAGCTGGTGGAACACGTGGGCGTCCCCGGGCGCGGGGGAGTGGCTCTCGAGTTGCAGTTGCGGCAGCACGATCTGGCCGCGGCGGTCGGAGCCACCCGCGAGGCCGTGGCGAAGGCGCTGCGCATCCTGCGCGCTCACGGCGTGATCGCGACCGGGCCGCTTTCCCTCGTCGTGCTCAATCCCGGAATGCTGCGCGAAATCTCCTCGGGCCGGTTCCGCCCGTCCGCGGGCGGACCCTGACGTTGGGCGGGCGCCGGGGAGCGGTCCACCGCGCGCGAATTAGCCCTTTGAGTTCTGCCGCCACTCGTCCGCCGTCCTGCGCACTACGGCGTGTCCGACGAGTACCACCCCGATTCAGCGAGATCAACGGTGCCGCCGCGGCCACCGCGGCCGGGTTCTTCGATCCGGCCGCAGGCCAGCACCAGCGCGCTGCCGCGGTGCACGGCGACGAAGCCGAACGGCCGGTCGAAGGTGACGGCCAGGCGCCGCACCCGATATGGGCACCCGGGTCCGCGACCGCCCGCGTGCACGCCGAACTCGGTCACGGCCGCCGCGTCGAAGCCCTCGGCGCCGAAGGCTGCGGTGACGTTCTGCGCGGCGCTGAACCTGAGCCTGCTTCCGCTCGCGCTTGTTCCGACGACCGGCGTACCGCTTGCGTCGGCGCTGCACCTGGTGTCGCTGCGCCGCCTGGCCGCGCGGGCGCGCACCTTGGCGGTGGCGGTGCCTGCCTGACAGCGCGGGCGCCGCAATAACGGTGACGGCGCGACGCGGGACTATCGGGACTGGGGACTGGGGACTGGGGACGGACGACCTCAGCGGGTGTCGTCCAGTACCTCGCGCAGCCTTTGTGCGAAGAGCTCGGGCTTCCCGGCATAGGCGGATTCGCCACCGATGAAGCCGCCGTGGTGGCTCGGGAACACCGTCGCCCGCCGGCCGAGCAACTCGGCCACCGCCACCGAGGTGCGCCCGGTGACCACGTCCGCGGACTCCTCGCCGACTGCGATCACGATTCGTGTAGGCGCCGAGGTCAGCGCGTCGACATCGGGCCGGTAGTCGCTGACGGCCCAGGACCGGTCGGACAGCAGCGGGTCGTCCCGCGAGCCGTCGTTCACGCTCGGCAGCCCGAACGCGGCGGGGTCCGGCGCGGGCCGGGCGAAGTAGTCGTCGGTGAATTCGCCCCGCCACGAAGTCATCGCGATGAAGGCCGCCATGCCCGCGCCCGAGCCCCTGTCCTGGTAAGCGTCCCGCACGCGGGCCCGGGCGCGCATGGCCGCCGAGGCGTCCGGCAGGATCGCGATGAGTGGCGGCTCGTGTGCCACCAGGGTGAGCACGTCCTGCGGATGCGCGGCCACCAGCGCGAGCGCCGTCACCGCGCCGCCGCTGCTGGCGAACATCTCTACCGGGCCTGCGCCGAGTGCCTCGATCAGGGCGTGCACGTCGGCCGCCTGGGTCGTCGGCAAATGGTCGACGCGTCCGTCCTTGCGGACGCTGCGGCCGAGGCCGCGCGGGTCGTAGGTGACCACGGTGCGCTCGGGGAAGTGCGACGCCAGCGCGCTGAAGCCGCCGGCATCCATCGGTTGGCCGATCATGACCAGCGGCGGGCGCGCGTCGGCGGTCGGCAGCGGGCCGTGCACGTCGTAGACGAGGTCGACTTCGGGAGTCTCGAGCATCTGCGTGGCCATGACCGTGCGGCTCCTCGTGCGTCGGGATCTCTTCGGAGCGTACGCCCGCGGCGACCCGCGGCGACCCGCGGCGACCCGCGACGGGCGCCGAACAGCGGCCGTTAACCCGTGGAGTCCCCGGCACACGCCTCGTAGCCTGTGATCTCGTGACTGGTGATCCGAAGATGCGCCCGAATCGACGCGACCTCGGTCGGGTGTTCAACGACGTTCCGGAGCTCTACGACCGCGTCCGCCCGGGTTACCCCGACGAGCTGTTCGCCGACTTTGTCGCCATCACCGGGACCGACGAGAGTTCGTCGCTGCTGGAAGTGGGCTGCGGCACCGGTCAGGCGACGCGGTCGCTGGCGGCGCTCGGATGCGCGGTGACCGCCGTCGAACAGGGCGAGGAAATGGCCGCGCTCGCTCGCCGCCGGATGGCGGCCTTCCGCAACGTCGAAGTCGAGACGTCGGCGTTCGAGGAGTGGGACGAGCGCGGCGCGCGCTTCGATGTCCTCGTGGCCGCGTCGTCGTGGCACTGGGTCGACCCGTCGATCGGCTGGCGGCGGGCGCACGACGTGCTGCGTCCCGGGGGCTGGTTGGCGCTGCTCGGCAACGTCGTCGTCCGCCGGCCGGGGGAGCCGGAGGTATACGCCGAGACCGCCGACCTCCACGAGCGGTTCTGCCCGGGCAACCCCGGCTGGGGTCACCCGCCGCTTGAGGACGACGTGCGCGCGACCGACTCGGGTTGGGGTCTTGCCGACGCTCCCGCGGGCTTGTTCGGCCCGACGATCGTGTTCTGGTACCCGACCGTTCAGCGGTTCGATGGGGACGGCTTCGCCGATCTCCTGCGGTCGACGTCGTTGTACCGCGGACTCGACCGCGACGTTCGTGAACCCCTGCTCGACGCCATCGCGGAGCGCATCCGCACGCGGATGGGCGACCGGGCGGCGCGCCGTTATCTCAGCGTGCTGCGCGTCGGACGACGCGCCGACTGAGCGCGCCGCCGAACCCGGCGAAGCGACCGCCTCAGGTTCTCAGTGAACGCGAAGCCACACCAGCTTAGGGTTCTGACTTCGATTCTGTGGGCGCATGAATGCTGCGTTCAGCGGCTCCGAATACGGTCTGGCATACAGCTGACCGTCGGGATACCGGCTGCGGATGCGGTGAGCCCATCGCAGGGCGAGGGACGTCTTGCCGACCCCCGCGGTTCCTCTGGCCTGGCGCTGCCCGGCAACGACTGCTGGATCTTCGACGGGGTGACGGTGCTGTTCAACCATTCCACCGGGGACGGCGCCTGGGCCGGCAATGAACTGACGACGGACCCGCAGGTCGCGCAGTTGTGTGCCGGCGCCTTCGAAGCGGTGTGGGAGTTGGGAATCCCCCATGGCGAGTACAAGATCAAGTAGCATATCAGGGGCCGCTGATGCGGCCGTCCGGTTTCGGATCAAGACGAACCATGACCCGTACTCGGAACGCGTTCTACCCGCCGTAATGCTGGCCGCCGTGATGCTGGCTGCGTGGGCCGGCGTGAAAATGGTTTGTCCGCCGCGATTCGCGCCTCATAGCGTCCTGGCGTGACCTATTTGAGCCCTCTGGGGTACCTGCTCGGACTCGAAGGCGCGGCCCTGCTGCAGGCGCTGCGGGAGGGAACCGGCGACCGGGCCTTCGTCGAGGCTCGCATTACCGAGATCCGGACCCTGCTTGCCGACCCGGCGCTCGCCGCGTCCCCGGGTGTCGAGGCGACCCCCGGCGGCATCTCCACCGCCGAGGTCTACCGCGAATGGGCGCCCGTCTACGACGAGCCGAACTCGATGATCGAGTACGAGGAGCCGTTCGTCCACGCGATCCTGGACCGCCTGCCGATCGGCGACGCCCTCGACGCGGCCTGCGGCACCGGCCGGCACGCGGCCCACCTGGCCGAGCGCGGACACCGGGTCGTCGGTGTCGACGCGTCGCCCGAGATGCTCGCCATCGCCGAGCGGAAAGCGCCCGGCGCCACCTTCCACCGCGCCGAACTGACCTCGATGCCGCTGCCGGACCGGTCGCTCGACCTGGCCGTCTGCGCCCTGGCGCTGTGCCACCTGCCGGACCTGGTCCCGGTGTTCGCCGAGTTCGCGCGGGTCCTGCGGCCCGGCGGCCACCTGGTCATCTCGGATCCCCACGTGGCGCTGTCCTATCTGCGGCCCACGCTCGCCCGCGCGCCCGGCCCGGACGGTCGCCCCTCGATCTTCACCGAGTACCATCGCCCGCTCAGCGAATTCCTCGCCGCGGCGCTGCCCGCCGGCTTCCAGGTGCGTCACTGCGCCGAACTGCCGCGCACCAATCCCCCGGCATCGGCATTGGCCGGGGTCCCCAGGGTCATCCCCGCCCCGGACGTCCCGCAGGTGAGCTGGGAGCTGATCGACTGGATTCCTGAGGCGGCCAAGGCCGCGTTCCACGTGCCCACCATCGTGATCTGGCATTTCCAGCTGGGCGGGGAACGATCGGATTCGATGCCCGGCGGATGACAACCACGGCCGGGCTCTCGGAAAGGTCGGTGGGGGATGGGCAAGGCGCCCATCCCCCGCGTGCCGGTCAGCGCGCCGGTAATGGTGCGGCGCGGCCGCGAGAACCGATGACCCGCTGCAGCAGGATGAAGGCCAGCAGCAGGGCGCCCGTCAGCACCTTGATCCACCAGGAGCTGAGCGTCCCCTCGTAGCTGATGATCGTCTTGATCAGGCCGATCACGAGCACTCCGAGCATGGTGCCGACCACGTAGCCGGCGCCGCCGGTCAGCAGCGTGCCGCCGATGACCACGGCGGCGATGGCGTCCAGCTCCAAGCCCACCGCGTGCAGCGGGTCACCGGACTGGATGTAGAGGGTGAACAACAGCCCGGCCAGCGCCGAGCAGAACCCGCTGATCGTGTAGACCGCCACCTTGGTGCGCGCCACCGGCACGCCCATCAGCAGCGCGGACTGCTCGTTGCCGCCGATCGCGTACACCCGCCGGCCGAACGTCGTGTAGTGCAGCACGAACGCGGCGGCCGCGAGGAACACCAGCGAGGTCACCGCGCCCAGCGACAGGAAGGTCCCGCCGGGCAGTTGCACCTGGTAGAGCGCCAGCTTCGAGATCGTCCTGTCGTCGATCGAGATCGACTCCTTGCTGATCACCAGGCACAGCCCGCGAAACAGGAAGAGTCCGGCCAGCGTGACGATGAACGGCTGGATCTCGAAGTAGTGGATCACGTAGCCCATCAGGTAGCCGCCGAGGCAGCCGACCGCCAGGACCAGCGGGATCACGACCAGGACCGGCCAGTGCTGCTGTTGCACCAGCCAGGCCGTCAGCATGGTGGTGAAGCCGACGATCGAGCCGACCGACAGGTCGATCCCGCCGGTCAGGATCACGAAGGTGGCCCCGATCGCGGCCACCAGCAGGTATCCGTTGTCGATGAACAGGTTCGCGATCACCTGGACCGACAGGAAGTTCTGGTTCTGATACCGGGACGCGCCGCCGGCGAACATGGCGATGAACAGGATCGCGGTCACCAGGACCGGCAGGCGCTTGTCGCGCAGCAGGGCGCTCATCGGCCCACCTCCGAGGTCGTCAGCGTCGCGGGCGGGGCGGCGTCGGCCACGGCCGGGGCGCTCGGCCGGGCCCGGCGGCGGAACACCTTGGCCCGGAAGGCCGGGGACTGCAACAGGAACACGAAGATCACCATGACCGCCTTGAACACCAGGTTGGTCTGCGTGGGCACGCCGATCGTGAAGATGGTGTTCTGCAGGGTCTCGATGATCAGCGCGCCGATCACCGTGCCGCCGAGGTAGAACCGGCCGCCGAGCAGCGAGGTGCCGCCGATGACCACGGCCAGGATGGCGTCCAGTTCGATCCACAGCCCCGCGTTGTTGCTGTCCGCGGCGGACAGGTTCGAGCTGTTGATCAGCCCGGCCAGCGCCGCGCACAGGCCGCAGAAAATGTACGCCATCAACTTGATCCGGCGGGCACGGATGCCGACCAGCCGGCTGGCCTCCGCGTTGCCGCCGACCGACTCGATCAGCAGGCCCAGGGCGGTGCGCCGGGTGAGCACCACGGCGAGCGTGACCATCACGGCGATCAGCAGCACCGAGAACGGGAAGCCGAGCCAGTATCCGCCGATGACGCCGAACGGGGTGTTGCTGTTGATCGTGATGATCTGGCCGCTGGTGATCAGCTGGGCGACGCCGCGCCCGGCCACCATCAGGATCAGGGTCGCCACGATCGGCTGTACCCCGCGGCCCGCGACCAGCCAGCCGTTCCACGCCCCGCAGACCAGTCCCGCGCCGAGACCGATGGCCACCGCGATCAGCACGCCGGACAGGCTGTTCTGGTCCGTCTCCTTGCTGATGTACAGGCAACTGGCCGCGCCCGCGATGGCCAGCACCGCGCCCACCGACAGGTCGATCCCCCCGGTCGCGATGACCAGGGTCATCCCGAGGGCGACCAGCACGATCGGGGCGCTGAAGATCAGGATGTTGACGAGGCTGCCGTAGAGGTGCCCGGCCCGCACGTGGATCGCGAAGAAGCCGGGCGTGAACGGCACGTTGATCAGCAGCAGCGCCACCAGCACGGCCACCGGCCAGAACAGCCGGTGCCGGGTCGCGGCGCGCCAGTCGAGGTTCGTCATGTGCCCGCTCCGCTCGCGATCGTCTCCAGGATGCGGTCCGCGGTCACGTCCGGGCCGTTGGCGATCTGGGCCACCAGCCTGCGGTCGCGCAGCACGCCGATGGTGTGGCTCAGCCGCAGCACCTCCTCCAGTTCGGCGGAGATGAAGAGCAGGGACATGCCCTCCTCGGACAGGGACACCACCAGCTTCTGGATCTCGGCCTTCGCGCCCACGTCGATGCCCCGCGTCGGTTCGTCCAGGATCAGCAGCTTCGGCTGCGTGATCAGCCAACGGGCCAGCAGCACCTTCTGCTGGTTGCCGCCGCTGAGGGTGCCCACCTTCGCCTCGGGATTGGCCGGCCTGACATCCAGCGCCGTGATGTACTTCGCCACCAGCTCGTCGCGCTGCGCCGCCGGGATCGGCCGGGTCCAGCCGCGGGCCGCCTGCAAGGCCAGGATGATGTTCTCCCGTACCGTCAGGTCCGGTACCAGCCCCTCGGTCTTGCGGTTCTCGGAGCAGAACGCGATGCCGTGGGCGATCGCCGCGACGGGGGAGTCGAGTGAGACCTTGCGCTCCTCGATCCGGACCTCGCCGCTGTCCGCCCCGTCCGCCCCGAACAGCAGCCGGGCCGATTCGGTGCGGCCGGAGCCGAGCAGGCCGGCCAGGCCGACCACCTCGCCCCGGTGGATGGACAGGTCGAAGGGCTCGATGGCGCCCTTGCGGCCCAGGCCCCTGGTCTCGACCAGCGGGTCGCCCACGGCCGGGCGGATGTGCCCGGTCAGCGCCTCCAGCTCGCCCAGCTCGCGGCCGATCATCTTCTGCACCAGCGCCACCTGGTCCAGCTCGGTGACGGGGTACTCGCCGACCAACTGCCCGTTGCGCAGGATCGTCATACGGTCGCAGACCTCGTAGATCTGGTCCAGGAAGTGCGAGACGAACAGGATCGCCACGCCCTCGGCCTTCAGCCGGCGCATCACGCCGAACAGGCGCTCGACCTCGTCCCGGTCCAGGCTGGAGGTCGGCTCGTCCAGGATCAGCACCTTGGCATCGATGCCGACCGCGCGCACGATCGCCACCAACTGCTGGATCGCGAGCGGGTAGGCGCCGAGCGGGGCGGAGACGTCCAGTTCGAGGCCTATCCGGGCGGCCAGCTCGGCGGCCCGGCGGCGCAGCTCGCGCCATCGGATCGCCCCGCGCCGCGTCGGCTCACGCCCCAGCAGGATGTTCTCCGCGACCGTCAGGTTCGGGCAGAGGTTGACCTCCTGGTACACGGTGCTGATCCCGGACTGCTGCGACTGCAGCGGGCTGCTGAACCGGACCGGTGCGCCGTTCAGCGAGATCCGGCCCTCGTCGAGCTCGTACACGCCGGTGAGGACCTTGACGAGGGTCGACTTCCCGGCGCCGTTCTCGCCCAGCAGGGCGTGGATCTCGCCGGGCAGGAGGCGGAAGTCGACGCCTGACAGAGCCCGGACTCCGGGAAACTGTTTACTGATACCCGTCATCTCCAGGACGGGTTGTGGCTCTGCCATGGCAGCGCGCCTCCGTGTGTCTTGGCCGGCGCCGGGCGGGGAGTGCGGCCCCGCCCGGCGCCGGAGTCGGGCTCAGTACTTGCGGGTGGGCAGAGCGGCTGCCGCCTGGTCCTGGGTGAAGTCGCTCTCCTTGGTCTTGATCCACTTGGGCAGGTCGGTCTTGCCCGCGGCGACCTGCTTGGCGGCGTCCATCAGCTGCGGGCCGAGCAGCGGGTTGCACTCGGCGATCGCGTTGATCTTGCCCTGGGTCATCGCCACGAAGCCGTCGTGCACGCCGTCGCAGGACACGATCTTGATGTCCACGCCCGGCTTCTTGCCGGCCGCCTCGATCGCCTGGATGGCGCCGAGGGCCATGTCGTCGTTCTGCGCGAACAGCGCGTTGATCTCGGGGTGGGACTGCAGGAAGGCCGCCATGACCTGCTTGCCGCCGTCCCGGGTGAAGTTGCCGGTCTGGGTGACCACGATCTTCCAGGTGGGGTCGCTGGCGGCCATCACCTTCGCGAAGCCCTTGGTCCGGTCGATCGCGGGGGCCGAGCCGGTCGTCCCTTCCAGCTGCGCGAGGTTCACCGGGCCGGTGTGACCCTGCAGGACGTGCTCCATCAGGTGCGCGGCGCGCTCGCCCTCGGCCTCGAAGTCCGAGCCGATGAGCGTGACGTACAGCGACGGGTCGGAGACGTCCACCGAGCGGTCGGTCAGGATCACCGGGATCTTGGCCGCCTTGGCCTCCTGCAGCACGGTGTCCCAGCCGGTGACGACCACCGGCGAGAAGGAGATGACGTCGACCTTCTGCTGGATGTAGGAGCGGATCGCCGCGATCTGGTTCTCCTGCTTCTGCTCGGCGTCGGAGAACTTGAGGTTGATCCCGGCGGCCGCGGCCGCGTCCTTGACCGACTGGGTGTTCGCGGCCCGCCAGCCGCTCTCCGAGCCGACCTGCGAGAAGCCGAGGGTGAGGGTCTTGGCGGCGCCTCCGGTGGAGGAGGCAGAAGTGGTGTTGTTAGTCTTGGCGCACGCGGCGAGCGCGCCGGTGGCGGCGACAGCGGCGGTGCCTGTCAGGAAATGACGTCTGTTGAGCATTCACTTCTCCCTTGAAGTCGCGTGGTGCGAGCTCGTGCTGAGCCGTGGGCTACGCGGATGTGCTCGTGGTGCGAAGGGGTGTTGAGTTGCCCCCACCTCGGCCGCACCTGTGCAAGGCCCGGCCGGGGATTCTGGCGTGCTGTGTTGTCACTCGATTGATCACAAACCCTGGGCCAGGCGGTAGTACGCCTGGTTCCATCGCAGTTCCCTGGTGAATTGGCGGATCGTGGTGCCGGCGTCGATGACGAGCAGTTCGACGCCGAGCATCTCGGCCAGGTCTTGCAGCTCCTCGGCGCCGAGCGCCGCGGTCAGCACCGTGTGGTGAGGAGCTCCCGCAGTGAGCCAGGCTTCTGCGGAAGTGTGCAGGTCCGGTCGGGGCGACCACACCGCGCGCGCGACCGGAAGGCGCGGCAGCGGTTCGAGCGCGGGCACGACGTCGATCTCGTTGGCCACCAGGCGGAAGCGGTCGCCGAGGTCCGCCAGGCCCACCACCGTCGCGGGGCCGGGACGCGCGTCGAAGACCAGCCGCACCGGGTCCTCACGCCCGCCGATGCCCAGCGGGTGGATCTCGCAGGACGGCGTCCGCGCGGCGATGGAGGGGCAGACCTCGAGCATGTGCGCGCCGAGAATCAGCTCCCTGCCGGGCTCCAGGTGGTAGGTGTAGTCCTCCATGAACGAGGTGCCGCCCGGCAGTCCGGCGGACGCGGCTTTCAGCGTGCGCAGCAGCAGCGAGGTCTTCCAGTCCCCCTCGCCGCCGAAGCCGTAGCCGTCGGCCATCAACCGCTGCACCGCCAGGCCGGGCAGTTGCCGCAGCCCGCCGAGGTCCTCGAAATTGGTGGTGAAGGCGCGAAAGCCGCCGGAGGTCAGGAAGTCGCGCAGACCCAGCTCGACGCGCGCGGCGTAGCGCAGCGACGCGTGCCGCTCGCCGCCGCAGCGCAGTTCGGCGGTGACCTCGTAGCTGTCCTCGTACTCCTTGACCAGGGCGTCTATTCGCGTATCAGAGATCGAATCGACGACGGCGACCAGGTCGTTGACGCCGTAGGTGTTGACCGAGACGCCGAAGCGCAGCTGGGCCTCGACCTTGTCGCCCTCGGTGACCGCCACGTCGCGCATGTTGTCGCCGAACCTGGCCAGCTTCAGGGTTCGCATGTCGGCCAGTCCGGTCGCGGCGCGCGTCCATGCGGCCACCCGCTCGGCCACCGTGGGATCACTCGCGTGCCCGGCCACGGTCTTGCGGGGTACGCCCAACCTGGTCTGTACGAACCCGAACTCGCGGTCGCCGTGCGCGGCCTGGTTCAGGTTCATGAAGTCCATGTCGATCGTCGCCCACGGCAGCGCCACGTTGGCCTGCGTGTGCAGGTGCAGCAGCGGCTTACGCAGGACATCGAGCCCTGAGATCCACATCTTCGCCGGCGAGAAGGTGTGCATCCACGCGATCAGGCCGATGCAGCGGTCCTCGGCGTTCGCCTCCAGGCACACCCGGCGGATCGCCTCCGCGTCGGTCAGCACGGGCAGCCAGACGATCCGCACCGGTGTCGGCGGCCGGCCGGCCAGGCCGCGCAGCGCGCCGGAGAGCGTCTCAGCTATGCGCTGCGACTGCTCGGCGACCTGCCGAAGCGTCTCCTCGCCGTAAAGACCCTGGCTGCCGGTGAGGAACCAGACCTCGTACGCGGCATCGGGGGCGGCGTCCAGTGACGTCATTGTTCGTTGACTCCGTCCGCAGGGGGCTGCTGCCCGTAGACGTGGGTGTACCGGTGGTGCAGCGCGTCGATGTCGGCGCGCGGGATCGGGATCGGCTCGCCGTAGGCGCGGGCCAGGTGCACGGTGCGGGCCACGTCTTCGGTCATCACCGCGGCTTTGACCGCGGCGCGTGCGTTCTTGCCGATGGTGAAGACCCCGTGGTTGCGCATCAGCACGGCGGGGGAGCGGTGCCCGTCGAGCGTCTCGATGATGCCTTTGCCGATCGCCTCGTCGCCGATCAGCGCGAACGGGCCGACCGGGATCTCGCCGCCAAACTCGTCGGCCATCGCGGTGATCACGCACGGGATCGCTTCGCCGCGCGCCGACCAGGCGGTCGCGTAGGTCGAGTGCGTGTGCACGACACCGCCGACTTCGGGGCGGTGCCGGTAGACGTAGGCGTGCGATCCGGTGTCGCTCGACGGCTTGTAGGCGCCCTCGACGACGTTTCCGTCCAGGTCGCACAACACCATCGACTCGGGGGTCAGCTCCTCGTAGTCCAGCCCGCTGGGCTTGATGACCATCAGGTCCGCGCCCGGTACCCGGGCCGAGACGTTCCCGGAGGTCCAGGCGACCAGGCCGTTGCTCGGCAGCAGCGCGTGCAGGGCACAGACCTCGGCGCGCAGCCTGTCGATTTCGGCGCGGACGGCCGCGTCGATGTCCGCGCGCCCTGGGCCGGAACCGGGTATCTCGGACATGTCAGTCCCCGTTCTCGTCGTGTGCGGCGAGCCGGATCGCGCGCAGGCGGTGCAGTACCTCGTTGGCGCCCCGGCCGAAGTAGTCGTGCAGGCGCAGGTACTCGGCGTAGAGGGCGTCGTAGGCCGAGGCGCGCTTCGGGTCGGGGGTGTAGGCGGCGCGCTGGATCTTACCCATCGCCCTGGCCGCGGTCGGTACGTCCGGATAGGCGCCGGCGGCCACGGCCGCGTGGATGGCGGAGCCGAGCGCAGGGCCCTGTGAGGAGCCGATGATGCTCAGCGGCCGGCGGGTGACGTCGGCGTACAGCTGCATCAGGAAGCTGTTGCGCAGCAGGCCGCCGGCGACCACGAACTCGTTGACCGGTACGCCGCTCTCCTCGAACGCGTCGATGATCACCCGGGTGCCGAAGGCGGTGGCCTCGAGCAGCGCGCGGTAGACCTCGTGCGGCTTGGTGCCGAGCGTCAGGCCCGCGATCACGCCGGAGAGGTGGTGGTCCACCAGGACCGAGCGGTTGCCGCTGTGCCAGTCCAGCGCGATCAGGCCGTGCGCGCCGACCGGTTGCGCGGCGGCCTGCTCGGTGAGCAGTTCGTGCACGGAGATACCGCGCCGCTCGGCCTCGTCCCGTACCTGGCCGGGTGTGGACTGCTCGGCGAACCAGGCGAAGATGTCCCCGACGCCGCTTTGCCCGGCCTCGTAGCCCCACAACCCCTCGATGATGCCGCCGTCCACCACGCCGCACATGCCGGGCACCTCGGCGAGTTGCCCGCCGTTCATCACGTGGCAGGTGGAGGTGCCCATGATGGCGACCATCTGGCCGGGCTCGATGGCCTGCGCGGCCGGGGCGGTCACGTGCGCGTCCACGTTCCCGACGCACACCGCGATCCCCTCGCGCAGACCGGTCCAGGCGGCGGCCTGCGCGGTGAGCCCTCCGGCCCGCGAACCGAGCGGCGAGATGCCCGGTGAGCCGGGGGCGAGGTCGAGTTTGTCGTTGAAGTCGGCGAAATCGGGGGCGAGCGCGGACAGGAATGCCGCCGTCGGGCGGGCGCCGTCCTGCAGGATGCCCTTGTATCCGGCGGTGCAGGCGTTGCGGGTCTCGGCGCCGCACAGCTGCCAGGTGATCCAGTCGGCCGCCTCGATCCAGCGCTCGGTGCGCGCGTAGATCTGCGGGTCCTCCTCCAGCAGTTGCAGGCCCTTGGCGTACTCCCACTCGGAGGAGATCTTGCCGCCGTAGCGGGCGATCCACGGTTCGGGCCGCTTGTGCGCCAGGGCATTGATACGGTCGGCGTGTGGCTGCGCGGCGTGATGCTTCCACAGTTTGACGTAGGCGTGCGGCCGGTCGCGCAACTCGTCCAGCTCGCACAGCGGGGTGCCGTCCGCGAGAGTCGGCAGCACGGTGCACGCGGTGAAATCGACACCGATCCCGACGACCCGCGCCGGATCGATCCCGGCGTCCGCGACGGCGGCCGGCACCGCGCGGCGCAGCACCTCGCGGTAGTCGTCAGGGTACTGAAGCGCCCAGTCCGGCGGGAGCGCGCCGCCGCCGGGCAGTACGTGGTCGATCACGCCGTGCTCGTACTCGTGCACCGCGGTGCCCAGCTCGGCGCCGTCCGAGACGCGAACCACCAGGGCGCGGCCGGAGAGCGTGCCGTAGTCCACACCCACCACGAAACTGTCCCCGGCGGCGTGGTCGTCGTCGGTGTCGCTGCTGTGGTGAAGCTCGTTGTGAGCGTTAACAACCATCGGGCACCCTTGTCATCGAAAACACCTCTTCGTGGGATCGCCGTTCAGTCGGTGTGGCGTGTGGCGGAGGCGCGGACCACCAGGCCCGGCTCGATGGAGATGTGCGGCGCGGCGGCCGGGATGCCGCGCTGGTCGGCGTCGATCAGCTGGATCAGCGAGCGAAGGGCGCGTCGGCCCAGTTCGTCGAAGTCCTGGCGCACGGTGGTCAGCGGTGGCCCGAAATACTCAGCCTCCGGAATGTCGTCGAACCCGATGATGCTCACGTCCTCGGGGACGCGGCGGCCGGCCTGCTGCAACGCGCGCAGCAGCCCGAGCGCCATGTGGTCGTTGGCGCAGAAGACGGCGGAGATCCCCGGGTCGCGGGCGATGCGCTGTCCCAGTTCGAAGCCGGTGCGCGCGGACCAGTCGCCGCCGTTGAGCGGCTCGGGCACGATCGCGCCGTGGGCTTCGAGCGTGCGCCGCCAGCCGATCTGGCGTTCCTGCGCGTCCAGCCAGGAGGCGGGGCCGGCCAGGTGGTGCACGGTGCGGTGGCCGAGATCCAGCAGGTAGGAGGTGGCACGTTCGGCCCCGGCCTCGTTGTCCACGGCCACCGAGGCCAGCGCGGAGTGGGTGCCGCAGCCGACCGCGACCAGCGGCACGTCCGAGGGGACGTTCGCCAGCGCGCCGACCGCGGTGGTCTGCGGGGCGATCACGATGATGCCCTCGACCGCCTGGTCGCGCAGCCGCTCCACCGCGTCGAGCACCGAGCGGCGGTCGAGTGCGGCCAGGGCGGCGACGGTGACGAAGTAGTCGTGCTGCTTGGCGGCCTGCTCGATGCCGTAGAGCATCGAGGCCGGCCCGTAGAGCGTGGTGTTGAAGCTGATCACGCCGAGCGTGTTGGTGCGCCGGGTGACCAGCGTGCGGGCGGCCGCGTTGGGCCGGTAGCCCAGTTCGCGGATCGCGGCCAGCACCCGGTCCCGGGTGGCCGGGCGCACGTTGGGGTGGTCGTTGAGCACGCGCGAGACGGTCTGGTGCGAGACACCCGCGATCCGTGCGACGTCGGCCATGACCGGGGCCCGATCGCCGTCGATGACTCGCATCTCGCCGTTCACCCTCCCTCTGCACGCCATCGTCGCAGGAGTTCGACCTGATTGGACCGTATTGCGTGGATCATGAAACCGCCCGAACACTCGGGGCGGGACAGTTGCGGCCTGGTTCGCCGGAGCGGACGCCGTGGAGAATTGTTAGCGCAAACATCCGGTCTCGTCAAGGTCCGAACGGAAGTGCCAGGCCGCCTGCCAGGTAGTGCCCGGAACCTTCGCGCAAGCTGGTGCGTTCCTCTTCGGCTTCAAGTACGCGGAAATCGGTAACGGGCGTTGCGCGGATCCGGTCCGGGGCCCACGAGCGAGACGGCAGGGAAGATGGTGATTTCGGTGGCTGAATCGTCGGCCTGCTAAAGCAGGGCCCGCGTGCGGACGCCGCTCGGCCCGGCGCCGCTGCGCCCGTAGCCGAAGCGTCGATCAAGCGCTGCTGTCAAGCGCTGGCTCGGATCGACTCTGCCCGACGATGTCGGGCAGTTCACTGTTCACGACATCCTCGAATTGGGCGTGCCGTTCACGCCATCGGCGGGCGAATGCCGGCGTCCAGTCTTTGAGTCGCAGCGCTGGGCGTTCGACCAGATGCCAGGAGAGCGCGGCCAGCGCCAGGCCGCCGAGAAGCGCCAGGCAGGTGTAGGCGACCAGACCCCACCGGGGAACGTTGAGCATCGTGAGCAGTTCCTGCACCGGCCAGGCGTAAATGTACAGGCCATATGAGTAATCGCGCTTTCGGCCGACCGTTTGGAATCGCCGCGGCAGCCGCATCGCGGCCCACAGCACGAGGTAGCCGTACGCGGGCAGCCCGAGCACGAAGAATCCGCCCATCCGGGCCGAGAGCAGGAAGAGGAGCGCGGCGATCACGGCAAGGGCGCCGTGCGTACTGAAGCGTTCCTTGTAGAGCTGCGCGGCCGCGCCGAACGCGAACATGAAACCGAGATAGACCATGTTGCCGGTGGTCAGCGCGCCGAGCAGCGGCAGCGTGACGGTCACGCCGGCCGGGTGCCCCCCGGTCCACGTGTGCGCCTGAACCTGATAGTGGACGATGTACAGCCAGCCGGTCGCGGTCAGCACGAGCAGCAGTCGTGGCGCCCGCGAAAGG
Source organism: Actinocrinis puniceicyclus (assembly GCF_018283645.1). Lineage (GTDB taxonomy): Bacteria > Actinomycetota > Actinomycetes > Streptomycetales > Catenulisporaceae > Actinocrinis > Actinocrinis puniceicyclus. The sequence continues at coordinate 55,673 of NZ_JAGSXH010000006.1, forward strand.
ACCGTGCTGAAGGCGAGTGCGGCGATCGCGAGGTAGCCGAGCATTTCGTAGGCGAGCGACCACAGCGGCCCGTCGAAGATGCCGACGATTGGGTTGACCCGCAGATCGGAGATGCCCAGCTGCCGTAAACCGGTCCACCAGTTCGCCCGCACGAAGTCGAACGGACCGCCCGGGTGCACCCAGAAACCGCTCAGAGAGCCGCGTTCGTGCAGGCAGACCAGCGGGGCCATGACAAAGGCGAGGAGCAGCAGGCAGACCCACAGACCGGGGAAGATCCGCAGGAATCGGTGCCATAGGTAGCGGCCGAGCCCGATGCGAACCGCGCTGCCGGAGATCAGATAGCCGGAGAGGACGAAGAACCCGAATACGGCGAGCTTGCCCAGGTCGGTCTGATGTCGCGTGCTCGCCTCGCCCGGGTCGAGTTGTCCGAAGCCCAGCACGCGCGAGTGCGAGACGACGACGGCCGAGGCGAACGTCAGCCGCAGGAAGCCGATCGAGTTGCGTCGCCCGGCCGAGTCGGTCGCGAGCGTGCGGTCACGCAGGGATGACACGAAACCGGACATGCCGTATATCAGCCCCAAAATCGTAATCCCGGCGAGACGCAAGAACAGGACAAGCTACCAAAGCCACTGGGCGCATCGGACGGCGGGCCCTTCCGTGTCTATCCATGTCAGGCCTCGACCTCCACCTGAGCATCCATCGGCGACCGTTCCCAGGTCGCTGCGTGTCGGCGGCTCTTCCCAGTTCAGCATGGGTGGTGGGACTACTCCGCTACCCGACCGTGAGGTGGACGCGCCGATGTCGCACTCGTCAGCGTCGATCGCACCAAGCCTCGATCGCGCTACGTTTGGAGACCAGCTATGACGGCCCAGCCGAGGCTTCCGATCCGTCAGTTCGCCGCAGAGGGCTACCGGGCGGTGGGCGCCTGGGCCCAGACCGTGGACGAGTCGGCGCAGAAGGCGGCCCTCGAGAAGGAGCTCATCCACCGGCAGCGTGCACGTGCCCGCACTGATGCGGGTCGAGACCTACGCGACCGTGCACCAGTTGGTCTCCACGGTCCGCGGCCGGCTGCGCGACGAGCAGACCGTGGTCTCCTGCGTGAAAGCGTGCTTTCCCGGCGGCTCGATGACCGGCGCGCCGAAGAAACGCACGATGGAGATCATCGACGAACTCGAGGCGTCGGCCCGAGGCGTCTTCTCCGGCGCGATCGGGTTCCCGGCCTGCAACGGCACCGCGGATCTGAACATCGCCATCCGCACCGCGGTGTTCGCCGGCGGGCGGATGCAGATCGGGGCCGGCGGCGCCATCGTGCTCGACTCTGACCCGGCCGAGGAGTTCCAGGAGATGCTGCTCAAGGCGGATGTTCGGTCGCAAGGTCATGCCACAGTCGGGTCCGTGCCGAAATTCGTGGGTGGGGACGGCGGCCTGACGGGCCATAGGTTTCTGCGGCTGGAGCGGTTCAGCCCCGTTTCATTGGCAGGACCGCCGGTAGACGCGGGTGATCTGCGAACGGGCGAGGGGTTGTTGCGCGACCACCGGAGGCGCGTTTGAGATCGGCTCGGTGAGCTTGAGCTCGAGAGTGCGGGGCCGGCCAGGGTTGAGCTCGATGCCGGTGCCGTACACGGGATGTCCGAGTTCGGCGTTGACGGACATGGCGACGGTTCTGCCGTCCAGGGTCGCACTGGTCAGCTGTGCGCCAATGGCGCCGTAGACCGACACCCAGAGGGCGTTGGAGCCCCATACGTGCGGATGCCCAGGGTCGTCGAGCCGGTATGCGCCGTACTCGGGGATGCCTGCGGGAGGTGCGTTATTCGTCAAAGTAACCCGCACGGTGCTGATGCGGCGGCCGTTGTGGCATGAGCCGAGGCTGTACGCCACGGACCGATCGAGGTAGTAATCGAGCTTGGTCCCGGATGCGTTGTTCACGATGAGGTCGACGAATGGGCCCGGGGTCTGCGGGAGTGCGCCTCCGACTGGCGTGGCGGCGAGAATGTGTTCTTCGGCAGGCGTGCTGCTCCACACCTTGAGGCGTCCGTCCTCGACAGTGCGCGCCACGGCTCGCAACAGTGTTGTCGGGTCGTGAGGTTCGTTGAGCAGCGCATTCACAACGGCGCCGGCGACTTCGATGAGGAAGTGCTTACGTGTGGCCGGGTCCGGGAAACGGGCATAGGCGGTTTTCTCGGTGAGTTGGACGGCGTTCGCAGCGGTCAGTTGCTCCGCGTCGGGCAGGGTCACCGGACCGATGGCGGCGAGGAGGTCGGCGAGACCGACCGGGTCGGTGGCGATCGCGCCGTCGAGTCGCTGGCCGGTCTGGCGCTGCCAGAGGCCGGTCCAGATTCGGGCAGCGTACGGGAAGTTCGGTGAGAGGTTGGAATTCGCCAGGAGCTGGGCACTGTCGTCGGCGCCGTATAGCGCGGCGAATTGCTTGCCGAGATCCACGACGGGCCGTGCCGCCATTCGGATGTCGACATCCGATCCGAGTTGCGCGAAACTCAGGTGTCCGTTGTCCGCGACAATCACGCCGTAGGCACCTACGAGCCCTCCCGTGCCTCGCGCCTCCGCATTGTTCTGGAACGCCAGGAAATAGCGCCTGGGGCCTTGGGCCCCGAGCATCGGCGCCAGCAGGTGTGCCGCCGTCGACGTGGTCGCGACGGTTTTCTCAAGACGCCCGACGCGCTCGGCGAGGGCGGTGCGGGCATTGTCGATCTCGGCGCTTCCGGTGTTCCCCGGCAGGGAGGCCAGTTGGGATGTCACAGCCCTGAGCCTGCGGTCCGCGTCCCCCAGAGGAACGCTTGCGGCCTTCGCAGCGGTGAGGATGGCGGACAGTGGGTGGCCGTTTTTCCGGGGGTTTTCCGCCTGCACTGTGGAGGTGGCGTCGAGCAGGTCAGGCAGGATGTGATTGGCCAACCCGTCCGCGGCTTGGGCGAGCCCGCGGATGGTGCGGATCGGGCGGCCTGCGAACGGCAGCCGCGCGGCCAGCCACCATACGGGATCTGATGTGGCTCGGGCCGCGTCAGCGGCTTCGCGTTGTGCGATTTTCAGTGAATTTCTGGCATCGGCGGCGTTTCCGTTGGCCAGGTCGGTTTGAAGGCGGTCGACCGCCGTGCGCGCCGCGCTCAGGTGCGCGCGCACGGTCGCCGTACGAGCGGCTATCCAACCTGCGGCGCTCATCACTACGACGACCAGCAGTGCGGCGCTTCCTAGCATCAGTTTTCGCTTGCTGCACGCGAATCGTCGCAGCGACAGTCGCCTCACCGTTCGGCGGAGCCCGAAGCGCGTCGTCGGCGCCGCGTGATGATGAAGGCGCCACCGCTGGCCAGAGCGGTGGTACCGACTACGGCCGGCAACAGTACGTATGCCCCCGTGTTCGCCAATCCTCCGGTGCCCGTATGGGCCCTGCTCGGTGGAGTGCCGGGGATGCTGGAGGCGGTGGCGGTTGGTGAACAGCCGCAACTGGGGGAAGCGGTGGGAGGCGGCGGGCTTGGGGGGTATGGCTCTGCCCGCACGGCTGCGACGGGCGGCATGATCGTGGCCGCCGCGTCGGTATTTGCCAGTGCCAGAAGTGCGGCACACGCCACGACGGCAGTACTAGACCACCGTGCTGCGGAGTTTGGGCTCACGGGGTATGTCCTTTCAGGACTGGAACTTGCCAGGCATGACAATTATGTACTGCCTTTTAATCACCTTGGATGCCTTAGCTTTCTGATTAGGCCGCCATTCAGGTGAAACATACGACAACGTGCTAACACGTTTGGGCCCTTGGTGCGGCTCTCCGAGAGTCGCCCGCCAGCGTAGGTGCCCATGGGCGGCTGTCCACTGTGGTGGGTATACCGCCGATTTAGGCGTGTCGATACCCATCTGTGCCGTTATCGAGGACAGAATCATGCATTGAGTGCTCGATCGCGTCTTTGGAGCGAAGTTGGATGGTCAGCGATGGTAGGTGAAGCGCTTTTGTCATCGGCGCTACGCGACCTCACACAGGCCGGACTGGTTGCGATCGGGTCCGCGCGGTGACAAGTGCTGCTCAACGGCTGCGCGCTGAACAGCCGTCCGTTCGTCTTCCTGCCGCTGCGGTGTCGGATGTCTCGACCATTCGCGCAACAGTACGGGGGCTCGCCGGCCGCCGCGGCGGCGGCCGACCGCGCGTGGTGGTTCTGGAAGACGAGGTTCTCGGCGATGCCTGCCGCGAGCGCCTGCGCCACGAACTCGACGTTATCGCTCATCTGGGCTATCGGTCCGCACCGGCCGAGGTCGCAGAGGTTCTCGCGGCACACCGGCCCCGGATGCTGCTGTCCACCGTTCCGCTGGAAAGCCTGGACAGCTCGATCATGAGGGTCTGCTTTGAACACCGAGTCCAGATGCTTGTCCTGGCGCTGCCGGCCTATGGGCTCTTGGGCCCGGCGCGGCTGCACCGGTTCGGCGGCGTGCCGTGGCTGCGCCTCGGCTGGCCTGATCGGCGGCGGGCAGCAGGTCTGGTGAAGCGCGCGATGGACATCACGCTGGTCCTGGCCGCCGCCCCCGTGGTGGTCGCGGTGGTTCTGGTGATCTGCGCAGTCATCGGCTGGAGTGGTCCGCCCTTCTATGTCCAGGACCGGGTCGGCGAGGGCGGCCGGACCTTCCGGCTCGTCAAGCTCCGCACGATGCGCGTGGACGCAGAACGGGAGAGCGGGCCGGTGATGGCCGGACCGCACGACCCGAGGACGACCGGCGTAGGGCGGACACTGCGGCGGCTGCGGCTCGACGAACTGCCGCAACTGTGGAACGTTCTGCGCGGCGAGATGAGCCTGGTGGGTCCGCGCCCGGAACGGCCGGAGTTCATCGCGGGCTTCCACCGGCTGCCGCACTACGGGACACGCCACCTCATCAGGCCCGGGATCACCGGACTGGCGCAGCTTATCGGCGGTTATTCGGCCACCGTGGAGGAGAAACTGCGCTGCGACCTGCTGTACATGAACTGCCGGTCGATGCGGATGGACCTCAAGCTGCTTCTCCTGACCCTGCTGGACCTTGTGCGGGGCTTCCCACGTGGCTAGTGCGACGCTGCCCCTCACCTCCCGAGTAGCCGGCAACAGCGCCAGGTTGTTCGCGGCCCGCATCGTATCCATCCTGGCCGGCATGGCATCACTGCCCGTGGTGTACGCGCGGCTCGGCACCCGCTCGTACGGAATCTGGGCAGTGCTGGCGGGGATGGTCGCCATCGTCAGGCTCGCAGACCTCGGACTCGGCTCGGCCCAGATCAGAGAGGTCGCCCGAGTGGCCGACGGGGGCTGCCGACGTCAGGCTCGCGCGGTGCTCGGACTGGGTGTTGCGTGGGGTGCCTGCCTGAGTGCTCTGGCGCTGACTTGTACCGCGATCTGCTGGCCGTGGCTGGCGCATCTGTGCCGCCTGGGGTCTCTCGGGTCGCCCGCGCGTAGCGCGCTCCTCCTGCTGTTGGCCGGATTCTTCGTCGACAGCCTCGCGATGCCCTGGCGGGCCGTGTTGGAAGGGACTCAGAGCTATGCGGCGGTCGCCCGGGCGAGCGCCGCCAGTACGGTGGCAGGCGCCGCGTTGGCGGTCGGGGTCGTCGAACTCGGCGGCGGCCTGGTAGCCCTGGCCGCATCAACGGCGACCACGAGCGTACTGGCCGCGGCGATGTTCGTCCGCTCAGTGCGCCGGAGCGCTCCTGAGCTTGCGCCTACCTTCCGAGAGATCAGGAGAGCCGATGTCTCCTATGCCTTCGCGTATGGTTCGCGCATCCAGCTCGCCAACGTGGCCGGCGCTGTCAACAGCGAGATGGACCGGCTCGTCCTGACTTTCTTCTTCGGTCCCCCCGCGGTGGCCGGGTACGACATCGGCAGCCGGCTCGTCGGCCAGCTGCGCCTGCCCACGGGAATCATTCTGACGGCGTTGTTCCCGGCGGCTTCGCGCGCCGCGCGGGAACCGGACCGCCTCGATCGGCTGTATATCGCGATGACCCGGTATCTGGCCGTGTTCACCACGACCGGCGCCGCAGTGCTGATGGTTTCGGCCTACCCGCTCGTGCGGTTGTGGCTCGCCCGCCCCATGCCCGCCGCCGCGCGGGCGGTCGAGATCCTAGCCCCCGGCTGCGCCGTGGCCGTGTGCGCCAGCGCGGCCGCGGTGGTCACCCGTGCCGAAGGTCGCCCCGGGCGTGAAACCCGCAGCGGACTGCTCGCCGCCGGGCTCAACCTGCTGCTTACCTACCCGTTGTTGCGGTTGATCGGACCCTCCGGCGTCCTGTTGTCAACCACGCTCGCCGCAGTCGGCGCCACCGGCTACTTCTTCGTGCATTTCCACCGAAGTTCACACCGTCCTATCGGGCCGTTGCTTTGTGCATTGTGGCCGCCGACCTTGGCTGCGGCGATAGCGGGCGCGATCACCGAGGCGCTCGCCGGAAGGTTTCCCGGGGGGCCGGGCCGGACCAGCGCCGCGCTTGCCGTGGCGTGGCAGACCGGGCTCATCGTCCTGCTCGCCGCCGTCCTGCTCGCCGCCTTTCGCTATTTCGACGGCAACGACCGCTCGCGTCTCCGGGCAGTCATCACACAGTTGACACCACGTCGCATCGTGGCCCCCGCGATGGTTTGGAGAAACCGATGACCATTCAACTAGAGGACGCCGCCCAGTGTGTGGTGTGCCGACAGGCGGCGGGAGAAGAGTCCGCAGCCGACGGCGTGCTAAGCCGCTGCCGGGGGTGCGGATTCACTCGAACTGCGACGCGGTACGCGGCCCAGGCACAGCCAGACCTCTTCGACGGCGCCTATTACCATGACTACTTCGCCCGCGCCGCGCAGTGGCGTTTCGAGGCCGCGTTGCGCTTACGGTGGCTTCTCGGCACGGCTCACCCCGCGTCGGTTCTCGAAGCGGGCTCGGCAGGCGGTTACTTCCTCGAAGCCGCCACGCACGCCGGCCTTGCCGCCAGCGGAGTCGAGCCGTCCGAAACCTGCGCGCGGTACGCGAGCGAACAACTTCGGGTGTCTGTGCGCCAGGGCTACTTCGAAAGCGCCGCACCGGCCGGTGCCGTCGAGGCCGTCTGCGCCTTCCACGTGCTCGAACACGTAGACGAACCGCGGATGTTCCTCGCCGTGGCGCGAAAGGCGCTGACCACCGGTGGCTGGCTCGCCCTGGAAGTTCCGAACATCGCTTCGGCCGCCGCCACGCGCGCCGGCGCATCATGGGCGCACCTGCAACCCGGTTGCCACCGCTGGCACTTCTCGCCCCGATCACTGACCCGGATCGTCGAGGACAGCGGCTTCCTGGTGCGCCGTTGCGACACCGTCTCGTCACGGCACTACATGAGACGGCGCCATCGACTCAGCAGGCCCGGCATCTCCACGATGGTTGCCGACCGGTCCGCGTGGGGATCCGCTCGCACGACCCATCCATCGCTCGGCGACCACGTGCGGCTTCTGGCCCAACTGCCCGAAGGGCCCGCGCAGCCGTGACCAGCCCCGACGTTTCCGTAGTGCTGGTGAGCTGGAACACCTCGGCCGAGACGGAACGCTCCCTCGCGTCGCTGCCCGCCGCCGCAGGCACACTGCGTTGCGAGACGATCGTCGTCGACAACGGCTCGACGGACGGGTCGGCCGGTTTGCTCAAGGCGCGCAGCGGCCTCACGCTGATCGCCAATGACACCAACCGCGGGTTCGCCGCCGCGGTCAACCAGGGATACAGCGCGGCGAGCGGCCGACTGGTCTTACTGCTCAACAGCGACGTCGTGCTCAACCCCGGCGCCCTCGAGACGCTGGTGCGCTTCCTCGACGACCACCCGCGGGCAGCCGGGGTCGCCCCGCTGTATCTGAATCCGGACGGTTCCGTCCAGCAGCACTACATGGATCTGCCGACGTTCCGCAGTGCCCTCGCACTCGCCACCGCCCTGAGATACCTGCCCGGCTTCCGCCGAGCGTGGAACAGGTACCTGATAAGCGATCAGAACTGGTCGTGCCCCTGCCAGGTTCCCCAGCCCTCGGCGAGCTGCCTGCTGCTGCGCCGCAGCGCGCTCGACGAAGCACGGATCCTCGACGAACGCTTCCCGATCTATTTCAACGACGTCTTCCTGGCCCGAACGCTGGCCGAAGCGGGTTGGCAGCTTTGGATGACGCCGCACGCCGTCGTCACCCACACCCTGGGCGCTTCGACCCGGCTCCTCGACCCGGGTGTCAGGTCACGTCATCATCTGGGCGGCCTGATCCGCTATGTGGACGCGACGCAGTCAACACAAAAGACCATCCTCTTCCGGGCTCTGGTAGTGATCGATCGACTTGCCCGCCGTGCACTTCGCCGACCCGGGCAACTCGGCCTAAGAGACCTGATCGCAGCCGTACGCGGCCAAGTCGGGCCGCTTCCCGGCAGTGGGCCGCCCGCCGGATCTGAAACTCGCGGCTGGGTGATCATGTTCAGCGGCGTGGCCTGGTCGGCCGGGGATCACAGACAGCACGCTCTGGCCCGCGAATTGGCAGGCGAGCGCCGAGTTCTCTTCGTGGACCCGCCTGGAAAGCGCGCACGGTGGCGCCTGACCGTCGAACAGGTCGGGCCGTCCCTGTGGCGCGCGAGGCCACCGAGTGTGCTGCCGCTCGGCCGTCACGTGCCGCCGGCCAACCAGCTCAACCGCCGTGTCGCGGCCGCGCGCCTGCGCGGTTGGCTGAGCCGGCATCCCGGCGAGCGATTGCTGTGGATCGACGAGGACCTGGCCGCGTGGACCGCCGGTCGACTCGGTGAGCGCGCCATGATCTACGACGCGACGGATATGGACTGGACCCTGGCCCGCCCCTGGAATCGCAGGCATCAGCGTATGGGCCTACGCCGGGTGCTCAACGCGGCGGATCTCGTTTTGGCCTCCTCTTCGGCGTTGCCCGCGCGGCTGCCGGCCTCGCGCCGCCCAGCGCGTGTCGTGTCCAACGGGTGCGACCCCGTCCGGTTCGCGCCGGACGGGCCCGCCAGCGATGCCTTGCGGGACTTTCGCAGGCCCCTGCTCGGCTACGCGGGCGCGATCGACTCCCGCGCGTTCGACGCGGACCTGTTGGCCGCGGTGGCCCGCGCCCGGCCCGACTGGACCTTCGTACTGTTCGGACCGGCGACCCGGTCCGGTCGCGCTCCACTGGCAGGGCTGTCCAACGTCCACCTGCCGGGACCTGTCGCCTTTGACGAGGTGCCCGCATTCCTTCGCGCCTGCGACGTGTGCCTCATCCCTTACCGGGTGGGCGGCCTGATCGACTACGTTCATCCCAAGAAGCTCTACGAATACCTGGCGCTCGGCAAACCCGTCGTCTCCACACCGCTGCCGGCGCTTCGCGAACTGGCCGGGCTCGTCCAGCTCGCGGCCGATCCGCCGGAGTTCATCGCGGCCATCGAAACCGCGCTTCAGTTCCCTGACGACCCGGCTGCCCGAGTGCGGCGGCAGACCGCGGCGGCGCGCAACAGTTGGGCACACCGCGGAGCGCAGGTACGCGCGCTTCTGGCCGAACTCGAGGGATCCCGGTGATTCGCCACGACCGAACAAACCGCATCGTCCTGGTCGCGACGATCCTGGGCGCCGCCGGCGCGGCGTTCGCGGATCTGGCCCCTGGACGCCTCGGCCTCCTGGCCGCCGGTGCGCTGGTGTGTCTCGTCGCCTTCGTGTTCTGGCCGTGGGCCGTACTCCCCGTGGGGCTCGTGGGCGCGACCGCGATCATCCCGGCACTGGGCGACGGGCACGTCACCTTCATCGTGGAGGTCCACGCCGGCGTGCTGGCGACGGGTGCCGTCGCCCTTGTCACGCGCCGGATGTTGTCTCTTCCCGGAGACGAACCGGTGCGCACGATCGTGGATCTCCCGATGCTGGTCCTGGCCGGGATCGTCCTGGTCGCCGCCGGTTACGGCCTGACTCTGGGCAACGCACGCCACGACATCTTCATCGCTGCGTACGAACTCGCCGTGGCACCCGCCTATTTCTTCCTCGCCACCCACACCCTCACCAGTGAGTATCGACTGCGCGCCGCGGGAATCCTCTATGTCGTGCTCGCCGGGGGGCTGGCCGTGTCGCAGTTCACCCAACCCGGCCGACACGGCGGACTGCTCTCGGTCCTCGTGCTCCCGTCGCTCCTGGTCACGGCCAGCCGGCTGCGTGGCGTCCGGCGCGCGGGCATCGTCCTGCTGATCGCCGGATTCGCCGCCGACATCACGCTCGCGGCCTACCGCGCCATGTGGCTGGCGACCGGCCTGGCGCTGCTCGTCCTGTTCGTCCGCGCGAAAGGCCCGATCCGCCGCGCCGTGAGCGTTGCGGCGCTCACCGGAGTACTGCTCACGGCGAACGCCGTCCTGCTGAGCGCCGGGGCCCACGCGCGCGCGGTGCTCGTGGGCCAGGAGTTGCACCAGTCCGCGGGCTACCGGGCGTCGGAGGCGGCCGTGGGTCTGAATGTCTTCGACCACCGCCCGTTACTCGGCGGCGGCCTTGGGCAAAGCGTCCCGGACATCTACCTGCCCGATTTCGCCGTCACCAACGTGGGGCCGACCTATCACGTGTTCTACGTCATGATTCTGGCGAACATGGGCCTGATGGGGCTGGTCGCGATGCTGTGGCCGCTCCTTCGGGCGTTACGGGCGGGACTGGCTCACGCAGACGGCCACAGCTTGGCCTTCGCCTGCCTCACCTGTGGTTTCCTCGCCTCGGCAGCCTTCGCGGGTCCCACCGACGGGCACTGGGAGCTCGGGCTGCTCCCCGCGCTGACTCTTCTGACCGCCCGTCTGGAGAACAAGGCGCCCTCGTCCTACGCCCTGGAAGGTGCCCGATGAACCAGTCTCAGGCCACTGCGATCATCGTCACCCACAACTCCGAGGCCCAGATCACCGGGTGCCTCACCGCACTGACCGAGGCAGGCTTAACCGTACGGGTGGTGGACAACGCATCCGCGGACGGTACGACCGCGTTGATCGAAGATCGCTTCCCCGGAGTCCGGCTCACCGTCAACCGGGCCAACGTCGGATTCGCCGCCGCGGTGAACCAAGCGCTCGCCGAGACCGACACCGACACCCTCCTGCTGGTGAACCCGGATTGCACAATGCCGGCAGCGACCGCGCGCGCCCTCATCATGATGCTTCGCGTGCATCCCCATGTCGGTGTCGTCGGCCCGCGACTCGTCGACCCTCGGGGCGCGATCGCCATCAGCGCACACCCGTTCGAAACCTGGACCACCGTGCTGGCCAGCCGGTTCGGCGGTGGGCTCCTACCCGTTTGGCTGCGCCGGCTGCTGTGCGGTCCTCGGCGCCGCCACGTCTATGACGCCTGCCATGACCCCGGGCCCCCCGTTGCCGTGGACTGGCTCTCCGGCGCGTGCCTCGCAGTACGCACCAGCCTTCTGAAGCAGATCGGCGGCCTGGACGAGGGCTACTTCATGTACTACGAGGACGAGGAACTCTGCCTCCAGGCATGGCGGCGCGGCGCCCACGTGCTGTACGTGCCGGCCGTCGAAGCCGTCCACATCGGCGGCGCCAGCTGCTCCGACCCGTCGCGGATCTGGCCGCATCTCTATCAAAGCCAGTTGCGTTTCTTCGCCCGGCACCACCCCGAGACATACCGAATTGTACGAATGCTGGTTCTCATTCGGGCCGTGCTCGGAATCGCGCTCGCCAGAACCCGCCAGCCCACCCGGCAGGCAAAGGACAACCCCCGTATCCGGGCCTGGACACACGTGGCCCGGATCGCCAGAACGGCCGGCCCCGTCAGCACCGAAGGACGCCCATGCACATCCTGATCACCGCCGTCGGCAAACGCACGGAACACTGGACAGACCTGTTCAAGGCACTGACCGATCAGGGAGACGTCACGATCACCGTGCTCGCGGCGGACGTGTCTCGACTGACCGCGGAGGCATTCGCGCAGCTGGCAGGCCGTCAGGAAAAGTTCTGCTTCCATCTCGCCCCGCACCTGCTCGGCGAGGACCGCACCGGCCATATGGCCTCGGTGATGTTCCGCCCCGGCAGCGCGCGAACCATCCGCCGGACTCACCCCGATGTCGTCCACGTCATCGGCGAGGCATCCTACCTCTCGACCCGACAGGCGATCCGGCTACGCGATCGTCACTGGCCGCGCGTGCCAGTCACCCTCTACGCGGCGCAGAACGTCGTGATGCGGTTGCCCTTTCCGTTCCCCATCCTCGAACGCCGCTCCTACAACGCGATCGCGCACGCGCTACCGATCACCCCCTCGGCACTGCAGGTGCTGCGCAGCAAGGGCTACCGTGGTCCCGCCACGATCGTGCCGCTCGGCGTCGACACCGAACTGTTTCGTCCCAAGCCCGGCGGTGAACCCCGGCCGTTCACGGTCGGTTTCGTCGGCCGGCTCGAACCCCACAAGGGAATCGGCGACCTTCTTCGAGCCACGAAGGCGCTGGACTGCCACCTTCTCGTGGTCGGTGAAGGCAGCCTGCGCGGCGAAATCGAGCAGGCGGCGGCACTTCGGCCGGGACGGGTGGAACTTGAGAAGTGGGCCGACCACACGGAGCTTCCCGCCCTGCTCTCCCGCATGGACGTCCTCGCACTCCCTTCACGGGAAGTCATCCAGCGCAACCTCGTTCCGTGGATCGGCATCCCGCTTCGCGAACAGTTCGGGCGCGTCCTGGTCGAAGCGATGGCCTGCGCAATCCCGGTCGTGGGCAGCGATACCGGCGACATTCCGCACGTCATCGGCCCGGCCGGCCACATCTTCGCGGCAGGCGACCACGTGGCACTCGCCGAACGCCTCGCCCGGATCCGGGACGATCGCGCCCATGCCTCGAAGCTGGCGCAAACCGCACGAGAGCGAGCCACAACGGAATTCAGCTGGTCGCACATCGCAGAATCCTTGTGTGGTGTCTGGCGGGAGCTGGCCCGGCCCGACGCAGCGCTGCGCACCAACCGACCCGGATTCACCCATGAGCCCGGCTATTCGCCGGCCAACAGCGCGCCACCGAAGGAGAACGCCCGATGAGCACCCTCGACCCAAGCCCCAACCTGCGCGCCGGCTACCGAGCCGCCGCAGTTCTTCTGGCGACGGCGTGCGCCGGAATCGGCGGAGCCCATGTCGCGACCGCGCTGACCCCCCGCACATATCAAGCACACGCCTCCGTCTTGATCACCGGTGATGCCGGCCAGCTGATGCCGACGATCGCGCGTCTGGCCGAAACCAGGGAAGTGGCCCTGGCGACCGCGAACGAGGCGCGGGTTCCGGCAGCGCTCGCCATCGACCACATCAGCGCCGACTCTCAGCCCGGAATGCAGATCCTCACCCTTACCGCCACGGCCCACAAGCCGACCGACGCAGCGAACATCGCCAATGCAGCCACACGCGTCCTGAGCCTCGAGATGGCAAAGCAACCGCTCGGCGTGGCCGGTCGCATCGCGGCGCACACACTCGACGAAGCCGCCGTTCCCTCGGAGGCAGCGACGCCGCTGCCACTGCTCAACGACGCTATCGGCGCTCTGCTCGGACTGATGGCGGGCTTGGGCCTGATGTCGATGCGCCGCCGTTTGGACGACCGGCTGCGGTGGCCCGATCAGATCGAAGCACAGCTCGGGCTGCCGATCCTCGCCGCGATCCCCGGCATCTCCCGCCGCTCGATCCGCTCCGGCGCACGGTCGGCCTACCGGCGCAGGCGCGTGGCCGAGGCCGCAGGTGAAGCGGCCGCGCTACTCACCGCGCTGACGCACAGCACCGACCACCGCAGGCTCCTGGTCACGGAGGTCAGAGCTGACGACCGCTGCATGGGGGCAGCCCTGCTCGCCCTGGGGCTGGCCGAATGCCACGAACACGTGACCCTCATCGATGCTCAGCTCAGCCGTTCGGCGATGGCGCGACAGTTTCCCGAGTCGGAGGAGTTCTCCCTGCAAAGCGTGCTCACCGGCCCGAGTCCCGTCATGCCCGAGCGGCTGGCCGCACCATCGACGCTTACTGTGATGCCGGCCGCACCCGCCGACCCTCGAACCGGCGCGGCCTTGCTGCGCGGACGCCCATTCGCCGAACTCGTCGACAAAGCCGCGCAAACCAGCGATCTCGTGCTCGTCCATGCGCCCGCCGTCCTCCAAGGCGCGGACATCGCGGCGCCCGCGCTGCGCACCGACGCAGCCGTGCTCGTCGTTCGGGCGGGGATGACGAGGTGTGCCGAAATGCGCCGCGCCGTGCTGCTGCTTCAGAGGATCGGCACCCCGATCGAGGGTGTACTCGTCCTCGGTGCCATCGGCACCCGACGTTCGACGTTCGAAAGGCCGGGCGGCGCGACGGGCACCGCCATGACAGGCCTCAGCCGGACCGCACCGCAATCGCGCCGAAACTCCGCGCCCGACTTCACCATCCCGAGTGCCGCGTGAACGTGGAGTTCCCAGCGGCTGTCTGTCTGCTGCCGGACCATGCACCTGATGCGTTCAGTCGTGAGCGGAGTTCCTATAGGAGGGGGTCGGGTCGACCAAGATCATCCTACGTCGGGAACTGCGCATTACGAGGGGAACCTCAGTATGTGACACCGGGTCGTGATCAGGCTGCTGAGTAGTGGACTTCTGGCTTGTGGAACAAGGCAGAGCGCAAGCGGATGCATGAGGGTCCAGCACCACCTGCCCGGACACGGCCCGAACTCAACCCGGCCGACCTGCCGATTCGCGGTCACCGCCGCCGAGTTCATGTGCCGCCACGGCTCGCTGCGTCGCTTCGGGTGTGGCGCATCCGGTCAAGCAGAGCGGGAAGCGACACGGTGGCGAAGGCGATGGCGGTGTCGCTGGTGCCGTAGGGGATGACGAGGGTGTCCCGGTGGCGCATCGCTCCGCAGGAGTAGAGGACATTGGGAACGTAGCCGTCGCGCTCCGCGGACGCGGCCGTCATCAGCGGTTCGGGCAGGCTCGCCAGCACCCGGTCGGGCTGGTCGAGGTCCAGCAGGAGGGCGCCGATGCTGTAGGTGCGCATCGGGCCGACGCCGTGGGTCAGCACGAGCCAGCCGTCCGCGGTCTCGATCGGGGATCCGCAGTTGCCGACCTGGGTGAGTTCCCACGCCCGGCCCGGGGCGTGCACGGTGGCGCCGACACTCCAGGTCTGGTTGTCCGGAGAGGTCGCGATGCTCGTGCTCTCCCGGTCCCAGCGCGAGAGCGCCATGTACATCCCGCCGACGCGGCGCGGAAAGAACGCCATGCCCTTGTTCAGCGCGGCCGGGCCGGTGAGCTGGGTGATCTGGAACCTGCGGAAGTCCGTGGTGTGCAGGCGCTGCGGGGTGACCGAGGCGCCGTCGAACGCGGTGTACGTCGCGTAGTACGAGTTGGTGCCGTCGTCATCGGTGAAGCGCACGAACCTGGCGTCCTCCATGCCGTGGCGCTCGGTCGGCGCGTTGGGCCACAGCACGCGTTCACTGATCGCGGTGTCGGGTGAGAACTCGAGGTCGTAGGTGGACGCGGCGATCCAGCGGATGCGCTCGATGGTGCGGTGAGTTCCCTGACGAGCGGTCAGCCGCGCGGGCAGCTGCTCCAGCGTCTGTTCGAGTTCTGCGGCGGCGAACCGGCGGGGCAGGTGCCGGTGCAGGAAGGCGGCGACCTCGTCGTCATCGCCGGTCGCGGACAGCACCGCCTCGAACTGCCGCAGGTCGTATTGCGGCGGCCGTACCCGGCCGAGGCCTGCGTACGGGGCGGGTGCGTCCAGGTCGATCCGCCCGCCCGGCCCGGCGACCCCGGTGCGCAGCTCGATGCAGGACAGGTGGCCCTCGCCGATCGCGCGGGCGCTGAGCACGAATCGAACTTGGTCGGGGCCCAGGCCGCTTTGGTCGGGATGGGCGACCATGCACGGATTGCACAGCGCCGCGCCCTCGATCGCGTATTCGTGGGTGAAGTAGGAGCCGATCAGCAGGCGCCGCGGGCCGGAGACCGCGACGGCGCGCGGGATGCGGTGCGCGACGGTCTCGAAATGGTCCGCGAAGGTGCCGCGCAGGTCCCGATGGCGTGTGGCGAAGGACGCGAGGGTCGCGGACAGGGCCGCGCCCGCCTCGGAGTCGCCCAGGGCCAGCACGCGCGCGATGACCCGCGCGGTGCGCGACTCGTGTTCCGGCACCTCCTCACCGGGCACGAACAGCTTCGCGATCACCCGGCCCGGATCGGGGGTGAGGCGCTGAGGCGCACGGGTGACCAGTTCGTGGGCGTCGGCGGCGCCCGTCGCGTCGGCGGACTGCGGGGTCATCGTCGCCCTGCGATCCTGATGCCCTGCTGCAGGGTGGAGATCAGCGCCAGAGTCGACTCGGCGCCCTGGTTGGCGCTGTGGCCCTGCGGGTGCAGGCCGTCGTAGCCGCCGCCGCTGCCTTGGTCGTAGAGCGCGACTCGCTGGTCGTTCTCACCGAGGAACCAGTCGACTGTGCGCTCGACGCCTGCGATCCACCGCGCGTCCTGGCTCACTTCGAACGCCCTGGCGCAGGCGTCGGCCAGAGCCGCGGCTTCGAGGGGTTGCTGGTCGAAGCCCGGCCGCGGCTGGCCCACGCGCCAGCCCTGGGACCCGGTGGGCGAGAAATGGCCGGGTGCGCTCTCGGTGGACAGCAGCCACTCGAGCAGTTCGAGGCCGTGGTAGCCGGCCTCGGCGTCGAGGAGAAGCTGCCCCGCGGCGATGAGTACCTCGGGGAAGACGGCGTTGGCGTAACCGAGCCGGTCCTCGGGCCATGGCCAGTCCGTACCCGGTTCGCGTCGCTCGATCATCTTCGCCGCGTCAGTGAGCAGGTTGATCGCGCCCTGGTGCGCGGGGTGCGCGACCAGGAACTCCGCAGCGCCCAGAGCCGCGAAGGCCATCGAACGTGGCCAGGGGGAGCGTTGCTGGACGCTGGAGCCGAAGGCGTACGCGGCGCGTTCACGCACCCACGGCAGCGGTGAGCGTGCTGCGGCGGTGCCCAGCGCCCATAGTGCCCGGCCCCACCAGTCGCCCAGTCCGGGCGCATCCTGCCAGCGCCGGTCGAACGAGAGCCTGTTGTGGAAGCGGCCGTCGGCGCTCTGGGCGTGCACCACGAAGGCCAGGTACCGCTCGGCGAGCGGATCCAAGGGCCCGGCCAGGTGCCACGGGGGCGGTTGGCGGCACAGCACGACCAGGCCGCGGGCGACATCGTCCAGACAGTAGCCGTGCTCGCGCCGTGGCGTGCCGTAGCAGGCGTGTTCGAACAGCCCGGTGTCATCGCTGAGCCGGCCCAGGTGGCTGAATGCGGCCTCCAGCAGTCCGGCGCTCGATTCGGTCACGGCGCGACCGTGACCGGGGCGGCCAGTAGCGATTTCGCCAGTGCGCGATAGTCGTTGGCGACCGAGGGCCAGGTCAGGGCGGGGGCAAGCTTGGCGCAGCGCTCCTTCATCGCCTCGGCGAGACCCGGCTCGGTCAGGACCCGGCGGATCGCGTGGGCCATCGCCTGCGGGTCCTGGTGCGGCACAACGAGCCCGGCGCCGCCGCCGAGCAACTCGCGGGCGTGCGGGAACCCGGTGGCGACCACGGGGCGTTGCGCCGCGACCGCCTCGATGAGCACGCCGGAGGTGACCTGCTGGGTGGAGTCATAGGGGAGCAGCACGACGTCCGCCTGGCGCACCATGTTCATCAGCGATCCGACCGCACGGTACGTCGGGTCGAACTCGACCAGGTCGGAGACGCCCTCGGTCCGTGCCTGACGGCGCAGCCCGTCGCGATAGGCCTCGCCCTGATCGGCAAGCACCTTCGGATGGGTCTGGCCGGCCACCAGGTACCGGGCAGCCGGGTGCAGGTCGCGTAGGTGGCTGAGCGCGGCGATAGCCCACTCGATGCCCTTGCCGGGTCCGATCAGTCCCCAGGTCAGGATCGTCGGCCTGTGCAGGCCGCTCGCCCGGCCTGGCCGGCGGTGTCCCAGTATCGGGGCGCCGTGCGGAATGACGCTGACACGTCCTTCGTCGATCAGGTAGCCGGCCTTGAGGGCGGCGGCAGCGGTCTGGGACAAGACGACGACGGCGTCCGAGGCGTCGATGACGCGTTGTAACACCAGCCGCTGATGCGGCGTCGGGGAGGCCAGCACCGTGTGCAGCACGGCGATCACCGGGACATCCACGCGATCGAGCACGGCGAGCACGTCTTCGCCGTCCAGACCCCCATAGATGCCGTATTCGTGCTGAATGATCAGGACGTCATAGCGGTTGAGCACCTCGGCCGCGCGGCTCGCGGTGAGCGGGCGCGCAGTGATCACCGATGCGGCCTCGTCCTGCCGCATCGTCTGGTAGGCCCCGTCGACGACCTGGACGACACCGCATCGGCTGCCGGCCATCGGGTTCGACAGATGATGCAGCAGCGCCGCGCAGAACGTTGCCAGCCCACACTGAGTGGGCGGATAGGTACTGAGAAAACCGTAATTAACCATCGACGACACACCTCACAGGGCATCGAGGTCGGACGGCCGGAGGCCCGATGGCACGAGCGGCCGGCCTCACGCGGAGCAGACCCTCCGTGAAAACCCGACCGCGTGGCCTGTCGGTGGCGCTTCAGCGCCAGGAAGGCGAACCAGAATCAACAGCCGTACACGTGACGCGAGAGATCCGCACCCCGAGGCGGGGCTCGTCGGATTCGGAACGGACGAACGAGGTCCGCTGAGAAGAAGGCGTCACCGGAACTGTCGGCTTGGCCACAGTAGCATCTCCCCGCTGGGACGCGGCGCGTGTGCCGGCAGTCGTGGTGACAGACGCCGTTCGCGGTGCCACGCCGCGTCGCGACCGGGGGACGGCTGCCGGGCGACCCCGCGCCACCTATACGCCGACCCGGCAGCGCGCGTCCAGCCGGGCCGGATCGGTGCCTGAGGGAGCGAGAGCGTCGGGCATGCTCCCGGCGTGATCGATCCGGGCTCTGGTTGTTGCTCTCGGTGAGCGGGCGATCGGGGCTGGAGCTGTTCAGCGGTGGCCGCCCATCATCTCCTGCGAACCCGTGGCTCTTGACCCGCGCCCATTCCGAGGTCGGCCACCGGCCCGCACCCGTTCGCGCGCACGAGTTCGGCGAACGCCGCAAGCAGACCGCGCTCCACCGGATGGTCGCGCAGCGAGTCGGCGAAAAGCTCGGCGTAGCGGGCGGCCGCGCCGTCGTAGGCGGCGCGGACCGCATCGGCTGTGAAGGGCGGCGCCACGGCGGTCGCGCAGGCATCGGGACTGGTCACGACGGCGACGCTAAACCAGGGTTCCGACACCTGGCTGGGATCTCGGTGCAGGCCTGAGATACAACCATCCGTCTTAACCGCCAACAGCAGCGTGCCAGGACGCGAACCTCGTCCCGGTCTGTTCCGCAACCGGCCACATCGCGTGCGGTCAGAACGTTTCATTCGGGCAGATGGTCCGCCCGGTGGGCGCCGTGCCGCGCCGCTGGGTCGCGGGAAGAAATATCAGCTGATTGATGTTCCATCGCGGGCTCGCGTACGACCACGAGACTCTCGACCAGGGCTGCGACCTTGGGATCGACAGACCAAGACGAAAAGTTCTTATCAAACGCCCTCTGATATACCCGGGGTGTGTCGCGCATCCCTCATCCCACGATGCGGACCGCGCATTGACCGACCCTCGCCCGGTCGTGCAGGATCCTGATAGAACGTTGTGCGAACGAGTTCATCTACGGCGGTGAGCCCACACCTCGCCGTCGTTTCACGAACGGGGATGATTTGCGATGAGCCGCGTCCTGTTGGTGGGAGGAGGATCTGACCTGCAGCCCAGATTGCGCGCCGTCTCCGAGGGGCTGAGCACGGTGGCGCTGTGCCGGGCGACAGTGCTGCCCTGGGTGCACCAACTCGGGGACAACAAGGCGGTCGTCGTCGTGCACGACGATTCCCCGCTGGAGAAGTGGCTGGCCGCGGCCCGTTTCCTGCACGCCGAGTACGCGATCGACACCGTCGCCGCGCTCGCCGAGATCGACCAGGACAAGGCCGCGGCGATCGCCGAGGACCTGGGCCTGGAGTTCCACAGCACCGAGACGGTCCGGCTGACGGTGGACAAGAACGCCATGCGCGAGCGGCTGCGCACGGCCAGAGTGGAGAAGGTGCCGTTCCGTCAGGTCGCGGACGTCGCCGAACTGGCCGATTTCTTCGCCGAGGTCGGGCCGCCGCTGCTGATCAAGCCCAGCGAGGGGCGCGCCAGCGCGGGCATCGCGGTGATCCGCTCGGCCGAGGACATCGAGACCGCGTTCCGGCGCGCGGACGGCGCGGACGGGGACGCGCCGCGGCTGGACCGCTCCACACCGATGGCCGAACGGTACGTCGAAGGCCCCGAATACAGCGTGGAGGCGCTCACCCACCGCGGCACGCACTACGTCTTCGCCGTCACCGAGAAGTTGAAGGACGAGACCACCAAGGTCGAGCTCGGCCACGTCGTGCCGGCGCGCATCGACGCGGACGCGCAGGAGGCCATCCTCGCGCACGTGCGGGCCTGCCTGACCGCCCTCGGCGTCGAGCGCGGGATCACCCACACCGAGGTCATCCTCGGTACGGACGGGCCGTTCCTGGTCGAGACGCACCTGCGCCAGGCCGGCGACTGGATCATCGACCTCGTCACCGCGGCCACCGGGATCGACGTCACGGACCTGCTGCTGCGCCAGATCGCCGGCGCGGACCTGGCCGAGCTGGACGAGCTCGCCTCCCGCCGCGAGCGGCCGCACTACCACGCGGCCGGCGCCATCGGCTTCCTGGCTCCGCCCGACTCCGGGCGGCTGGCCGGCATCGACGGGCTCGAACAGGCAGGCGAACTGCCCGGCGTGGAGTTCGTGCACCGGCTGATCGAGGACGGCGGCGAACTGTCCGGGCTGCGCAGTTCCTACTCCCGGCTGGCGTGTATCCGAGTCAAGGCCGAGGACGCCGAGGCCGCGGTCCGGTTGCGCGACGAGGCGATGGCCACCCTCCACGTCCGCGTCGACGAGGGTTGATCGTGCGTGGCGGCCGGCCCCGCGCGGTGACCGTCTACCTCCTGGGTTTCTTCCTCACCAACGTCGGTGTGGGCGGATTCACGCTGGTGACGGGTCTCGCGCTCTACCGCCAGACCGGAAACGCCTCCGCCTTCGGCTTCCTGGTGGCCATCGAGTACGGCCTCGGCTTCGTCGGCCAGTCCGTCGGCGGCAGCGTCCTCGACCGCCGCGGGGTGCTCGGGGTGGCGTTGGCCTCCAACACGATCCGGGCCGTGATGGTGCTCGTCGGCGGAGCCCTGCTCTGGGGCGGCTTCGGCGAGCTCGCGCTGATCATCGCCTTCCTGCTGTCCGCGTTCATCCGCCCGATCTACCGCTCGGCCAGCTTCGTCCTCGCCCGATTGGTCAGCCCGGTGGAGGCCCGGCCCCGTGTCAACGCCCTGCGGTTCGCGTTGCTGCAGGTGGCGCAGCTGAGCGGAATGGGCGTGGTGGCCGGCCTCTACGCGGTACTGCCGGTCGGCAGCGTGGTGTGCGTGGTCGGCGCGCTCTTCTTCGTCGGCACGGCCACGATCGCCATGCTGCGCGTGGCCGTGCACGACGCGACGGCGGTCGACGGCGACGCGGCCGGGGCCAGGGTCTCGCTGCTGGAGAACTGGCGCCAACTCGGGCGCGTACTGAGCGCGAACGCGGGACTGCGCATGCACCTGATCCTCGGCGCGCTGCCGGCCGTGATCACCTCGCTCGCCACCGTGCTGGTGGCCCCGGTGAACGCGGCGTTCGGCGGCAAGTCCTTCGGCGTGGCCGTGCTCGACGGCAGCGCCTCGCTCGGCGCGCTGCTGGCGGTGCTGCTGGTACGGCGAATCGGCGGCCAGCGTTCCGCGCTGGTCGGTGTGTCCTGCGCGATCGCGGTCGGCGCGCTGCTGCTGCTGGCCGCGTCCGGATCGCTGACCGTGGCCGGCGCCGCGTTCCTCCTCCTGGGAATCGCCGCCGCGCTCGGGGCCACCAGCCTCGACACGCTGTTGCAGACCCGCGCCTCGGCGGCCATCCTCGGCCGGCTGGCGATCACCCAGGAGTGCGCGATCTCGCTCACCGCGATCGCGCTGATCCCGTTGTCCGGGCCGCTGACCGAAGGTCTCGGCGTGCACGGCACGGCGCTGCTCTACGGCGGCGTCACCGTCTGTTACCTGCTCGTGTTCGTGCTGGCCACCGCGACGCTACGGGACCGGCTGTTCAGCACACCCGCCGACATGCCCTCCGTGCCCGTCGGCTGATCCACCCGATCCGTTCACCCGAACGGCCGGTCCCACTCACCATCCGCACCGTTCACCGCCGGACGCGCCGCAAGGAAGCGACGGGCCGTCGCCCTGCCCTGCCCCCGCCCGAGAAAGCAGGTTTCGATCATGGCTGAACTCGACTGGGCCAACGTCCTGGACCGCCTCTTCGACCAGCCCGAAGACCCCCAGGCACGCGCCTGGGCCACCGCGGCCGTCGCCGAGGGACGCTGCACGCCCGGGCAACGCCGCGCTTTCGGCCTGCTCGCCGGCGGCCGCGACATCCTGGACCTGCTCACCGAGACCCCCGCCACCGTCCGCGACCTGCTCGCCTCGGCCGAGCCGCAGAGCCTGGCCGAGCCGCCGGCCCCGGGCGAATGGAGCGCGCTGCAGATCGTGCACCACTTCGCCGACAACGAAGCGGTCAACGCCGTGCGCATCCGCTCGATCCTGACCGAGGACACACCGGAGATCTTCGGCTACGACTCCGAGCCCTGGACGCGGTTCTTCGACATCGAGCCGATCCACGACGCGCTCGACCGGTTCGTCACGGCGCGGCGCAACACCGTCGCCCTGGCGCGTTCGCTCAGCCGGGAGGACTTCGACCGCCGCGGCGTGCTCTCCTACCGCGGCGCCGAATCCGTGCGAGTGCTGCTCGCGGTCCTGGCCGGCCACGACGACGACCACCTCGACCAACTGCGGGCCACCGTCGCCCCGCACCGCTGAGTACGGCCGAGCGCCACAGCGCCTTCGGGCGAGCGTCGCCACCGAGCGCCCGCGCACGCCAGGGGGCGCTCCCGTCCACGCAAAGCCTCTATCCCGAAACCAGGAACACGATGTTCAGCGAACTCAAGCAGACCGTGCTCGACGCGGACCTGTGCGCCTCCTGCGGAGCCTGCGCGGCGGTCTGCCCTCAGAACGTCCTCACCATCGGTCCGGACCAGACGATCCCCCGGCCGGCCCCCGGCCTGACCGACGAGACCTGCGGCAGCTGCACCCTGTGTGTAGACGTGTGCCCGGGCCGGGACACCGCGGTGCCCGAGTCGGAGCAGCGCATGTTCGGCCGCACCCGCACCGCCGAGGAGCGGTGGACCGGTATCTTCCTGCACACCTATCAGGCCAGGGCGGGCGCGCCGGCCGTCTGGCAGGCCGCCTCGGCCGGCGGCGCCGCCACCGGGCTGCTGGTCGCAGCCCTCGAACAGGAGCGGATCGACGCGGCACTGGTGATCGGCCGGGACGAGGAGCGTCCCTGGGTGCCGGTGGCCCGCCTGGTCGAGACCGCGCAGGAGATCATCGACTGCGCGCAGGCGACCTACTGCATCACGCCGAACCTGCAGGAACTGCGCGACGCCCCGTACGAGCGGATCGGCCTGGTCGGCCTGGCCTGCCAGATCGAGGCCGTCCAGCGCATGCGCAACCTGCCCGAGCCGCCGCCGGCGCTGCGCAAGATCGCACTGACCCTGGAGATCGGCTGCGCCTCGAACACCAAGCG
This sequence comes from Actinocrinis puniceicyclus, assembly GCF_018283645.1. Taxonomy (GTDB): domain Bacteria; phylum Actinomycetota; class Actinomycetes; order Streptomycetales; family Catenulisporaceae; genus Actinocrinis; species Actinocrinis puniceicyclus. The sequence goes on from NZ_JAGSXH010000006.1 coordinate 79,263, forward strand.
GGAGGGCACCGAGCACCTGATCGAGAACCGGCTTGGACTGCCGCTGATCGAGGTCGGCAAGCTGAAGTACCGGGCCGGCACCTACCCGGGCGAGTTCACCGTCTGGGACCGCGAGGGCGAGCGGCACACGCTGCCCTTCCACGAACTCGTGCTCGACTTCAAGAAGTTCAAAACCTTCCGCTGCCTGGCCTGCCCCGACTGGTGGAGCGGCCTGGCCGACATCTCCATCGCGGACGGCGACCCCAACATCTTCCGCACCAGCCGGTCGGGCGAGCTGACCGAGAAGGCCTCGGTCCTGCTGACCCGCACGGCCGTGGGCCAGGAACTGGTGGACGCGGCGGTGGCCGACGGCTCACTGCTGGTGTCCGAACAGACGTTCATTCCCTCGGAGAGCCTCGGGCTGCAGCGTAAGCGGCACCGCTACGCCACCTACGCCGAACGGCACCCGGGGACGATCCCGCAGCCGCCCGTGCAAGAGGAGGCCGTGCAGGCTTTGAACGACGATGAGCTCATCGAGCTGATGAGTGGCCGATGAACACCGCCGAGACGATCGCCGAGCAGGTGTTCGGTCCGCCGGACGCGCAACCGGACCGCGTCTTCATCGGCGCGCCGCACCACGACGCCCACCGGCCGGCCGATCTGACGCCGCATCCGGACAAGGCGATCTCCCAGCGCGCGACGATCCTCGCCGCACTGGCCGACGGGACGTCCCGGATCCGTGGACTCGCAGACTGCCACGACACCCGCAACAACCTACGGGCCCTGACCCGGCTCGGCGTGGCGGTGCGGCCCGAGGGACCGGCAACGGTCACGATCACCGGCCGGGACGTGGCCGCGTTCGCCGAGCGGGACGTCGATCTCGACGCGGGCAACAGCGCGACCAGTTCGCGGCTGCTGCTCGCGCTGCTGGCCGGCGGCCGTGGCCGGTACACGGTCACCGGGAACGCCTCGCTGCGCGGACGGCCCATGGGCGAGGTCATCAGGCCCCTGCGTCAACTGGGCGCGCACCTGACCGAGCTCGAGGCCGCGGACCGGCTGCCGGTGCGGATCGACGGCGTACGGCTGCACGGCGGCGAGGTCGCGGTGCAGGCCCACTCCGCCCAGCCCGTCTCCGCGCTGCTGTACGCGGCCGTCTCGGCCGCCGGACCGGTGATCATCCGCCGCCGCACCGCGGCGCGCGACCACACCGAGCGACTGCTGCGCTGGACCGGAGTGCAGGTCGAGGAGAGCGAGACCCGGCTGCGGGTGCTGCCCGCCCGGCCGCGGGCCTTCGACCTCGCGATCCCCGGCGACCCCTCGGCCGCCGCATTCCTGGCCGCGCTGCATTTGGCCGCTGCGCCCGGACGCGAACTCGCGTTGCACGAGGTCTGTCTCAACCCGCGGCGCACCGGATTCTTCGCGGCAGTCGCGGCGATGGGCGCCAAGGTGGACCTCGAGCCGCGCGGCGCGGACGGACCGGAACCGGTCGGCACCGTCCGGGTCAGCCGGACCGGCCGGCTCAACAGCACCGTGATAAGCGGGCCGCAGCTGATCCAGAGCGCCATCGACGAACTCCCACTGCTCGCGGCGCTGGCGGCGACGGCGGACGGACCGGTGGTGATCGCGGACGCGGCCGAACTGCGCGGCAAGGACACCGACCGCATCGCCACCACCATCGACCTGCTCACCGCCTTCGGGGTCCGGGCGCGGGCGAACGCCGACGGGCTCAAGGTGACGCCGACCCCGCCGCAGGGCCCGCCGGTACTGGAACTGCCCGCAGACCACCGGGTGGTGTTCGCGGCCTTCGTCCTCGCCCTGCTCGCCGGCGGCGGAACCGAGTTGCGCGGGGTCGCCGCCGCGGCCACCTCCAATCCCGCGGCGCTCGGCGAACTCGCCCGGTTCGCCCGGATCGAGGCCCGGTGACCGAGACGCCCGACGTTCCCGCCGCCCGCCGGCCGGGCGGGCGCGGCTACGCGGTGGTCGCCGGCGGCTCAGGGTTCCTCGGCTCGGCCGTGTCCGACCGGCTGCTCGCGGCCGGGTACGAGGTGGTCGTGCTCGACCGCGTCGCACCCACCCGGCCGGGGACGGCCTGGATCGAGACCGAACTGACCGACGAGGCGGCGGTCGGCTCGGCCGTCGCGCGACTGCTGGCCGAACGCGGCGCCCCGGCTGCGCTCGCCCTATGCCAGGGTTGGTCCCCGAAGGGCCCGGACGGGCTGCCGGTGGCCGAGGAACTGGTGCCGCTCGCGCAGTTCCGGGAGGTTCTCGAGGTCAACCTGACGAGCTGTTACCTGCTGCTGCGCTCCTTCGCCCCGGTCATGGCCGAGGCCGGCGCGGGCCGGGTGGCGCTGATCGGTTCGGCCGCCGCACGCACCGGCCGCACCACCGCGGGCGCGGCCTACGCCGTGGCGAAGGCGGGCCTGGAGGCGCTGGTGCGCGGCTTCGCGGTGCGCTTCGCGCCACAGCACGTCCTGATCAACTGCGTCGCGCCGGGGAAGATAGCCAACCCGGCGTGGCCCGACGCACCGCAAGCCGTGGCGCGCTACCGCGAACAGATCCCGGTCGGCCGGCTTGCCGCGGCCGAGGAGATCGCCGAGGTGATCGCGTTCCTGCTGTCCGACACCAACTCCTATCTCACCGGCCAGACCCTGATCGTCGACGGAGGACGACTCGCATGAACGACCCGTATCACCGGCCCGCCTATCTCGAGGACTTCGCGTGGAGCGAGTTCGAGCAGGCCGCCGCGCACGTCCCGTACTGGATCCTGGTCGCGGGCAGCACCGAGCAGCACGGTCCGCACCTGCCGCTGGCCGCGGACACACTGGTGGTGCAGAAACTCGCGGAGATCTCCGCGGCACGGCACGGTTCGATCATCCTCGGCAGCATCCGGTCCGGCGTGCTGCACGCCTTCCAGGACTTCCCCGGCGGCCAGCGGGTTCCGGCCGAGATCCTGATCGGTCAGGCGGTCGCGATGGGCCGCACCGCCGTGCCGTACAGCAACAGGCTGCTGATCCTCAACGGCCACGACGAGAACCACGAGCCGCTGATCCTGGCCGCGCGCGACCTGGCCGAGCGCCACGGCACCGACGTCGTGGTGGTCGAGTGGGCGCAACTGGTCAGCGACGTCATCCGCGAGGTCTCCAGCTCCACCAGCGAGTCGCACGCGGGCGAGGGCCTGACCTCCGTGTTCCTGCACTGGTATCCGCAGCGGGTACGCACCGAGGCGATCGCCCCGGGCACGGTGCCGGCGGGCGAACTGACCCGAGACGACCTGCACGTGAGCAAGCGGGCGCACCACGTCGCGCGGTTGCGGCGCGAGGACGTGCCGAGCGGGGTGCTCGGCGACCCCACCGCGGCCGAGGCGAAGAAGGGCCGGATCGTCACCGACGCGCTGGTCGAGCGGGTCGACGCGCTGGTGCGGGAAAGAGGCTGGGTATGACCACGCATCGGTTCGACACCGCCCCGCACTCCCCGGCCCTGCGCGTGCTGGCCGCACGGGAGAGCCCGTCCATGGCCGCCACCATCGGCAACGACATCGGCGTCGCGCTCACCCGCGGCCGCGGCACCAGGGTCTGGGACGAGGACGGCCGCGAGTACCTGGACCTGACCGCGGGCTCCGGGGTGCACGCGCTCGGCCACGCGCACCCGGCGGTCCTGGCCGCGATGCAGGCCCAGCTGGCCGAGTTCGCCCACGGCGGTTGGCAGTTCAGCTGCCCGGCCCGGGCCCGGCTGACCGAACGGCTGTGCACCGTACTGCCCTGGCCCGACCCGATGATCCTTTGGTGTACCACGGGTTCGGAGGCCGTCGAGGCGGTGCTCAAGGTCGCGCGCGCGGCCACCGGACGGCGCCAGGTGCTCGGCTTCCTCGGCGGCTACCACGGCAAGACCTCCGGCGCGCTCACGGTGACCGCGAACGCGGCCTTCCGCGCAGACGTGACCGAGGTGCCGGTGGCCGGGCTCTCGCTGCCGTATCCGGTCGCGCCGGGCCACGTGCCTCCGGGGGCCGCGCCGGGCCGCGGGCACCGCTTCGGCCAGGAGATCCTGGACCACCCCGACTTCGGCGGCGCGGACGTGGCCGGGCTGATCGTGGAGACGGTGCAGGGGGCCGGCGGCATGCAAGCCGCCGCGCCCGGGCTGCTGACCGAGCTGCGCCGGCACACCGCCGAGCGCGGTCAGCTCCTGATCCTGGACGAGATCTTCACCGGTTTCGGCCGTACCGGAGCGATGTTCGGGTTCTGCCACGAGGACGTACAGCCCGACCTGGTGGTCCTGGGCAAGGCGCTCGGCGGCGGCCTGCCGGTCGCCGCGGTCGCCGGGCCGCGCGAACTGCTCGGCGCGCTCGCCCCGCTGCGGCAGACCAGCACATTCTCCGCGAACCCGGTGGCGTGCGCGGCCGGCGTCGCCGTGCTCGACGTCCTACAGACGCAGCAGATGCCGGCCCGGGCGGCGGTCGCCGGCCAACGGCTGGTCGACGCGGTGCGCGCGCTGCAGGTGCCCGGCGTGCGGCTGGAGGCCATCGGCCGCGGCCTGATGACGGGCGTGCGCGTGGCGCAGGCCCCTGACACCGACCGCGGCGCCTTCACCCGCGGCGTGGTGCGCCGGATGCGCGAAGCCGGCGTGCTGGCTCTGCGCGGCGGAGCCGACGGCGCGGTGATCAAGTGGACGCCGCCGCTCAACATCTCCGACGCGGACCTCGACCTGTCGGTCGAGGTGCTCGCCGCCGCACTCGGCGGACAGGCCGAGGCGGCTCAGGACCGGCACACAGCCGAGCGGGTGGAGGTATGACCGGCACCGTCCAGCCGCTGTGGTGGGGCCGGGTGTTCACGGCCGAGGGCCGCGGCGGCAACCACACGGCGGTGCTGCCGCCCGGCCCGGCCGGCGCGCCGCACGCCGACCGGGCGGCCATCGCGGCGGCGCTGAACGTGCCGGACACCGGATTCGTCCTCGACGACGCCTCCGGCAGGATCCTGATGCGCACCTTCTCCCCGGTGGAGGAACTCGCCCAGTGCGTGCAGACCTCGCTCGCCGCCGTGGTCGCGCTCGATCTGCCGGAAGGTGTCGCGCACCCGGTCCGGCACGTCGAAGGCGAGGAACTGCACGTGTACCGGGAAGGCCAGGTGTGCTGGGCCCGGCAGGAAGCCGACTCGCCAGCGCGCCTGGAAGAGGCGAGGTGGCCTGAGTTCGTGCACGCCGATCCCGATCCGCACCGCCCGCCGGTGATCGTCCGTCAGGCGCGCAGCCGGGTGCACCTCGGCTGCGCCGACGCCGGGCAGCTGGACGCACTGCAGATCGACCCGGCCGACGTACTGGCCCTGTGCGCGGCGAGCGGCACCAACGGCCTGGTGCTCGCGGCACCGCTCACGGCGGGCGTGCTCCGCGTCCGGGTGTTCACCACCTCCCTGGCCGGCACCGAGGACTCCGCCACCGGCGGCGCGGTCCTGGACGTGGGCCGGCTGGAAGCCCGGCACGGCGTGCGCGGCGACCTGCTCGCGATCCAGGGTCCGGACGCGCCGCAGCAGCGCAGCCATCTGCACCTGCGGGTAGCCGGGCCGCACACGGTGGAGCTCGGCGGCCGGGTGCTCACCTTGGCCCGCGGAACCTTGGAGCTGCCGTGACCGGCCTTGACAGCACGCCGACACCACGGCTCTACCACCGGGCGGCGGACCTGCCGGATGTCGCGCCCCTGCTGGCCGGTGAGGTGCTCTACGCCAAACCGGACTGGCTCGCGTACTGCGAGGCCTCCGCCGGCGGCCGGATACGTCACGTCGTGCTCGAGGACGCGGCCGGCCGGGCCGTGGCCATGGCCACCTACCGGATCGTGCCGGACGAGAACGTGCTCTCGCTCTACGACCTGTCCTCGCTGCTGCCTGCGCCCCCGGCCGGGGACGCGCCGGGCAGCGCGGGTTCCAACGCCGCGAAGGAGCCCCTCCGCGCGGCGAAGTCTCTGGTGTTTCCCAACGCCGTGGGCGCGGTCTCGGGCGCGCACTGCGTCCTGCTGACCGACTCCGGCGCCGACCCGGCCACCCGCTCGGCGCTGCGCCGGGCGCTGGTGCGGGCGGTCGCGCAGCACGCGGCGCAAGAAGGCTGCGACACGGTGGGCTTCCTGTACCTGCGCGACCGCGATAGCGCGCAGGACGTGGCCGAGGCGCTCGGCGACGCGTGCGCGGCGCCGTTCCCGGTGGCGGCCCAGATGCAGCTCGCCGGCGGCTGGCCCGACTTCGAGGGCTACCTCGCGACGCTGCCGAGCCCGCGCCGCAACAAGATACGCCGGGAACGCAAGCAGTTCCTCGAAGCGGGCATCCTCACCCGGGCCGTGCCCGGTACAGTCGCCCTCGACGAGGACACGGCCCGGCTGCAGCTCGCCCTGCGCCGGCGCTACGGCGCCGGCGGTACGACCGCGTCGATCCTCGCTGACTACGAGCACCTGCACGCGAGCGTCGAGGAGCGCGTCCTGGTGTTCCGGTGCGAACGCGAAGGGCGGCTGGTCGGCGTGAGCCTCGCCCTGCTCGACGGCGACCACCTGCACGTGCGCCTGGCCGGCTTCGACTACGGGGCCCTGGCCGCGGACTTCGCGTACTTCAACGCCGTCTACTACGAGCCTGTCCGCTGGGGCATCGAGCACGGCATCACGCGCTACTCCTTCGGTACCGGCACGTACGGCGCCAAGCTCGCCCGCGGTTGCCGGCCGTCACTGCTGTGGGGCGCCGTACTCTGGCCGGCCGAACTGCGCGAAGCGGCCGCGGCGGCCACGGCCGAGCGCGGCGCCGCCCTGCTGACGTCCCTGGGCCTCGCCCCCGCATCCGATCCGCCGGCGGGCGCCGACGACCGAATACAAGGAGCACACAGATGAGCACCGAGACCGGGCCGGGTACGGACACCGGCGCGCGCCGCCGCATCCTCGTGGTGGACGCGCCCGGCGGCCCGCACCCCTCGCTCTACCTCCCCTCGCTGCTACGCCACTTCGCCGTCGACGCACTCTGGCTCGACGTGGAGGCCCCGGCGGCCAGGGCGAGACGGATCGAGGCGCTGGCCGCAGTGACGGCCCAGGCGGGCCGGCTCTCCTCGGTCACCGGGCCCGAGCAGGTTCCGGCCGCCCTCGCCGAGATCCTCGGCGCCGGCGGTGTGGACGGAGTCGTCGCGTTCAGCGAACGGGTCGTGCACATGGCCCAGCGCGCCGCCTACGCGGCCGGTCTCGCGGCCAACCCGCCGACGGCGCTGACCGCGCTGCAGGACAAGAGCGTCCAGCGGGCCATGCTGCGCGCCGCCGGGCTGCCCGTCCCCGCCGTGCTTGAGCTGCGCGAAGAAGCGGACGTGGCCGCCGCGATGGCGTCGGCGCGCTTTCCCGCGGTACTCAAGCCCGCCGTGGGCATGGGCAGCCTGGCCACGTTCCGGGTGGCGCACGCCGCGCGGCTGCCCGGCCTGTGGGAGCGGGCCCGGGCCCTGGCGCACGCCGACAAGCGGGTGGGCCATCTTCGCCCGGCGCTGCTGCTCGAGGAGGAACTGCTCGGCGACCCGGCCTTCGCCCACGACGCACTCGGCGACTACCTGTCCGTGGAGGCGCTCGTCGTCGAGGGCGAACTCCACGTGCTGGCGGTCTCGGACAAACTGCCGCTCTCCCCGCCGTTCCGGGAGAACGGCCACATCCTGCCCGCGCTGCGCCCCGCCGCCGAATACGAGCCCGCGGTCGAGCACGTGCGGCAGGCGCACGCCGCGCTCGGCATCCGCTTCGGCGCCACGCACACCGAGGTCAAGCTCACCGCGCACGGACCGCGAGTGATCGAGGTCAACGGCCGGGTCGGCGGCAGCGTACCGGAGCAGTTGCTGCTCACCGCGGGCTACGACCTCCCGCTCAACCTGGCCAGGGTCTCGGCCGGCCTGCCGCCGCAGACCGGACCCGTACATCGCCGCTGGTCCGCCTACCTCACCGCGCAGCCTCCCGGCGGACGCCACCGCGTGCTCGACGGACCGTCAGCCGAGCAGCTGGCCGCGATCCCCGGCGTGGCCACGGTGCATCAGGTGGTGCGCCCCGGCGAGAGCGTCGACTCGGCGGACGGCACCGCGAGCAACCTGCTGCGGGTGGTGACGGCGGCCGACTCACCGGAGGAGCTGTTCGCGCTCGCGGCGCACTTCGCCGACCCCGCCACCTTCGTCCTGCAACCCCTCGAACCCACGCGAGAGGAGACCCCCGTGTCCCCAAGCCCCAGCCGGATCCGGGTCTTCATCGGGGAGCCGTCCTCGATCGACCCCTGCAACGGCTTCGAGCACGACGGCGCGCTGCTCCTGCGCTTCCTGGCCGACCCGCTGGTCGACTACGATCCGGCCACCGGCCGGCCCCACCCGGCGGCGGCGCAGTCCTGGACCGTCTCGGCGGACGGCCGCGCCATCGACTTCACCCTGCGCCCCGGCGTCCTGTTCCACCACGGCCGCGAAGTCACAGCCGCCGACTACGTCTACTCCCTGTCGCGCGTCGCGCGCCCGGCGACCGGCTCCAAGCTCGCCTACCACCTCGCCTGTGTCGAAGGATACGAGGACGTACGATCGCACCGCTCCCAGGTGCTGAGCGGAGTCGTCGCCCTCGACGAGCGCACCCTGCGCGTCACCCTGGTGCGCCCGTTCCACGAGGTCGCCTCGGTCTTCGGACACCGCGTCACCGCGGCGGTGCCCGAAGAACTCGCGGAGAAGGACCCCGAGCTCTTCCGCACGCACCCGGTGAGCACCGGCCCGTACCGCATCCTCGAACCCTGGGTCCCCGGCCGCGGCCTGACCCTTGAGCGCTTCGCCGGCTACCACGGGGCCGACGAGGCCTTTCCGGACGGCGGCGCCGGCCATCTGGACCTGCTCGAGTTCCGCATCTACGACGAACTCGAGGAGGCGTACCGGCACTGGCACGAGGGCCGGCTCGACGTGGTGAAGGTACCGCCGGCCCGGATCCCGCAGGCGCTGGCGCTCGGCGAGAGGTTCCGGCGCACCCCGTGCGCGCTGATGCAGTACATCGGTTTCCCGACCGACGTGGCGCCGTTCGACGACCCGCACGTGCGGCGGGCGGTGGCGCTGGCGGTGGACCGGCAGGCCGTGATCGACGCCGAGTTCAGCGGCACCCGCCCGCTGGCGCAGCGGATCGTGCCGCCCATGCTCGCCGGTGCCGGGCCGGCGGATCTGACCGGCGTGCGCTACGACCCGGCCGCGGCCAGGGCTCTGCTCGAAGCCCGCGGTATCAGGCCGGTGACCACCGCGTTCGCGTACAACGCGGGACTCGGTCACGACCGCTGGGTGCGGACCGTGGTCGATCAGCTCAACGAGAACCTGGGCTGGCATATCGAGCCCCGGCCGATGCAGTGGACCGAGTTCCTGCGCTGGCTCGGCGGCGCCGACACCCTCTTCCGGATGACCTGGGCCATCGACTACCCGTCAGTGGACAACTTCCTCTACCCGCTGTTTCACTCCGCGTCGATCGGCGAGGACAACTTCACCCGCTACCGCAGCGCGCAGGTCGACGAACTGATCCAGACCGCCCGCGCCACCGCCGACGAGGAGGAGCGCCGCGCCCTGTATCAGGAGGCGGAATCCGTGGTCTGCCGGGAGCTGCCGCTGCTGCCGCTCTGGTTCGGCGTCCAGTACCACCTCGTGCACCTCGAAGACTTCGACGTGGACGGCCCGGTGGTGGACATGTTCGGCGAGCCGGTGCTGCGCAGCTTCCGTCCGAAGAGACCGGCAGCGCGGCGATGCGCTTGATGCGCCCCGTGATCCAGGGGCGGTTCACGGCTCCCCGCAACACCACAGCGCCGGAATCGTCCCCGCGAGTGATGGCTGCCAGCGCATCGGCCTTGTCCCCGGACTACCGTTGCCCGCTCGGCCCTGCGCCCCCGTCCAGGCGCCGGGAGCCGGACGCGGCGTTCGTTGCCGGCGGCCGGGATCGCCGGGCGCGCCGGCGCCGTATCGTGCGTTTCGTCGCGCCCAGCGGGTTCGTGGCCAGCGCGTCCCTCACACGGCCGAGTTGAACGCGTCCCCGCACTTTTCGAATGCTTCGCGCGCGGCCCAGAGCCGCGCGTTGGCGCTGGTCGTCTCGCCGAGTTCCTGAAGCACCAGACCGAGGTGGAGTTCGCACTCCGCCGCCGCCCACCAATCCCCGAGTTCGCTGAACGCTTCACTCGCCTGGCGTAGGTGCATCCGCGCGTCGGCGTGCTCGCTGGAGTGGTTACCGCAACCAGCCACCCAGCGACCCCGAGCCCGCTGCGCCACCACGCGCCGTCCCCGCGGACACTTTACCCGCCATACCAGCGGCCGACACGGCCAGCCCCGACGCTCAGGACACTGATGTCACGGCCAGGTTCGATGAGCCGCCATCGAGGCGGTCTGGCCGCGGGCGGTCACGCAGACCTGTGTGGTGCACCTGCTGAGGGCACAGCGGACCATCCCGCTGCCCGATCTCGCGCTGCAGGCGCTGACAGACCACGTAGAGCGCGTACCCCTGGCGCCGTGTGGACTGCTGTTCACCACGCCCACAGGCAAGGCCCTCAGCCCCGCGATCTTCCACGCGATGCCGCACCGTACCAACCAACTTCCGGACGTACGCTCGCCAATCGCTCGCACACTACCCGGGTAAACGTGTTGCGATCACTCGATTCCCGTAGGTCGTCGCGTCCGTATCCGTGATCTGTTTCGAGGATCGATCCAGTCAGGCGCTGGAGCAACTGGCGGAGGTCACTGGTTCGGGGGACGGTTGCCTGCCGCCGGTTTGCCGTCACGGTTGTGGTCCTGTCGTTGCATGAGGGTGGGCGGCGGTAATCGTGGTGCGTGAGCGTGGGGTTTGCGGGCACGATGGCGCGGTGCTCAAGCGTTCCCGTGCCGCCACCGTCCATACTGCTGCCGCGATGACGTCGGCTGCGGATCGTCCTGCCGTCGCCCAGCCGATTCCTGATCTTCCGTCCCTGATTGCCGCCGCGCGCTCCGGGTCGGCCGACGATGTCGACCGGCTTGGCGCAGTGTTGGTGGAGTGCGCGCTGTCGGGCACTCAGGACGCTGGTGTCCTGCTTGCTGCGCTCGCGCGGGAACCGGCGTTGCTGCTGCGCCTCGACGGGATCGCCCGGCACCGTGACTATTACGGCTACCTGCCGGTGCGTCGCGGGGCGTGGGTCGATCAGGCATGCGCCCGGTTCGACGCCGCCGGGGGATGCCTGGATCCGGTGGTGCTCGCGGTCGCGTCGCTGGCGGCGGACGGGTGGGTGCGTGAGCGAGCGGTCGCGGCGATGGGTGTGCGGCCGGTGCCGGAGCTGATGCCGTTTCTGGTGTTGCGGACTGCCGACTGGGCGGGGCCGGTGCGTGAGCGCGCGTGTGCGGCGCTCGCGCTCGCTTTGCACTGGGATCCTGGGTATGTGGGTTTTGCCGGGCCGATGGCGGCGCGTCTGGTCGGGCGTACGCGTGCGGATTTCGCACTGTCACAGGTGAACGCGGTCCTGTCGCGTTTGACGGACGAGCAGTTCACGCGGCTTCTCGCCGGCCCGCAGCCGCTGCTGCGGCGCGTGGTCGCGGCGCAGGCTGGTCGCTTTCGGCTGCCGGAGCTGGTGCACCTCGCGCTGGCCGAGTCCGATCCGAGGACGCGTGATCTGCTGGCGGAGACGGCGGCCCGCGAGGCCCTGTGGAGCGGGAGGCATGAGTTCCTGCACCGGCTCGCCGCGGCGCGCAGCGCGGATGTGCGCGCCATCGCGCTGGCCGGGTTGCTGCGTGCGGGACTGGCGGATCAGGTGACGGAGCATCTGGCGGATCCGAGCCCGATGGTGCGGGCGACGGCGCGGTTCGCCGCCCGCACGGCTGGTATCGACGTGCTCGAACGCTACCGGGCCCTGCTGCGCGGTGGGCGTGTGGAACCGGGTGCGGTGCTCGGGCTGGCCGAGGCCGCCGTGAACGGCAACGCCGGGGCCGACATGGCCCGTGACTTGGTCGAGCCGTTCGTGGCCGACGGCGTGCCGCAGGTGCGTGCGGCGGCGGTGACCGCGTTGCGGCTGCTTGGCGTGCCCACCCTCGCGTTGATCGCGCCGCTGCTGGCCGACCCGGTGCCGGTGGTGGTGCGTGCGGCGGTCGCCGCCGTCGAATCTGCGGGTCTACAGGTTGAGTCGGCTCAGCTGCTGGCCCTGCTGGGTGATCCTGCGCGGCCGGCGGGCGCGCGGCGTGCACTGTATCGGCTCTGTCGGCGGCAGCATTCCGCGCTGAGGGTGGCGGGCGCACTTGTGGCCGCGGCGGCGGACGATCCGAAGCTGGTCACGTGGGCGACGGGTGACTTGCGGGAGATGGCGGTGCCGGGCGGCTGGCCGCGACGGCCCTCGACGCTGCGCGTCGATCTCGCCGGGCAGGACCTGGTGCCCGACCTGGAGACCCGGATCCAGCAGGCGCGGCCGGTGCTGCCGCCCGACGTCTACAACGTGCTGGCCGCCGCCGTCGCGTGACGTTGCGCCCGAGTAGGCAGCGGTGCCGGACGGAGTTCAGGCGATGTCGGAGCGTTCCCAGCCGGGTGGGAGTTTCACCGCCCGCCAAGTCGGCATGGCCATGGGCGTCGCCCTGCTCGGCTCGCTGATCGCCATGCGAGACTCGCTGCTCGGCCTGCGCGTCAGCACCCTGCTGGTCGCGTTGTGCTTCCTCACGATTATCGTGCTCAGCCTGCGCTGTGTGCCCCGCAAGGAACATCAGGTGTGATGAGGCCCGCGCGGGCACTGCGCTCGTGCGCGACCTTCGTCCGCCGAGCCGGCGGAAAGGCGCTGATTCCACCCGCCCTCCACCCGCGTGCGCGCCCACACGGCCATCTGGTCGAGGGCTCCTCGCTTCCGATCCCATCGACCGAAACGGCTGACATGTACGTCAAGCAACTGTGGAGGTACCCGGTCAAGTCGCTGCGCGGCGAGATGCTCACGCAGGCCGAGTTCACTGCGGGCGGTCTAGGCGGCGACCGTGTGATTCACGTGCGGCGACGCAACCAGGTGCTCACCGCGCGCACCCGCCACGGTCTGCTCGGACTCGCCGGGACGACCGACCAAGAGGGCCGCGTCCTGATCAACGGCCGGCCCTGGGACGACCCGCGATCGGCGGACCTCGTGCGCTTCGTGGCCGGGGCGGACGCCGACCTGGCCTGTCACGCGGGCCCTGAACGCTTCGACGTGTTGCCGCTGCTCGTGGCCACGGACGGCGGCATCGACGCACTCGGCCGCGACGGACGCCGGCTGCGTCCCAACATCGTCATCGGGGCAGTACCCGGGCTTGCCGAACGTGACTGGCCGGGCAGGGCGCTGCGCATCGGCGAGACGCTGCTCGGCGTCGACTCGCTGCGCGGGCGCTGCGTCGTCACCACGATCGACCCGGACACCGGGCGACAGGACCTCGAAGTCCTGCGGCGGATCATCCGCGAATTCGACGGCACGATGGCGCTCAACTGCTGGGTCGCGCACGGCGGCCGGATCCGGCAAGGCGATCCGGTGGAACTCGTCGACGCATCCCTGGAGGCCCCCGACGCCGGAGGATGGATCCGCGGCGTGCCGTATCTCGTTCCCTGACATTCGGCTCTCGCCGACCTGGCCGGGTATCAGGGCGCAGGCCGTTGACGGCGTCAATGTAGGTTGACGGCTTGGCTTGGTCAACCTACATTGACACCATGAGCGATGGAGTACAGCTCGCCCAGGAGGCGGGCAGCCGCGACCCCGCGGTCGGGCTGCGGGCGGTGCGCGCACTGCGCGAACTCGCCGAAAGACTCGAGAAGCTGCAGGTAGAACACGCGCGCACGCTCGGCTGGTCGTGGCAGGAGATCGCGGTCTGCCTCGGCGTGAGTCGGCAGGCGGTCCACAAGAAGCACGGCGGCGGCCGGCGAATTCTCACAAAGGAGCGGTGACGATGTTCGAACGGTTCACCGAGGGTGCGCGCCAGGTCGTCGTGCTTGCCCAGGACGAGGCCCGGAAGCTGTGCCACCACTACATCGGCACCGAGCATCTCCTGCTCGGCCTGCTGGTGGAGGGCCGTGGCCCGGCCGCGCAGGTGCTGGACGAGCGCGGCCTGCGCGCCGCGGACCTGCGTCGCAGGATCCTGTTGATCGTCGGCGGCGAGGGACTGGATCCCGAGGCGCTGGCCACCCTCGGAATCGATCTGGACGAGGTCAGGCGGGCGACCGAGTCGGCCTTCGGACCTGGCGCGCTCGATTCCACCGGACGCAAACCTCCCACCGGCCACATTCCGTTCACCCCACGGGCCAAGAAGGTCCTGGAGCTGTCACTGCGCGAGGCGCAGCGCCTCCAGCACGGATCCATCGGCACCGGCCACATCCTGCTCGGCCTCATCCGCGAGGGTAAGGGCGTCGCGGCCAAGGTGTTGGCCGACGTCGGATGCGACCTCGACGGCCTCCGAGACGACATCACCCGAATGATCGAGCCGACGACCGAATGACCCCACGGTTGATCCGACCCGGCTGACCCACACGCGCAAACGCGACCGCACCGGAAGTGTCCCGGCTGCCCGTGGTTTTGGTGGGTGGGTGCGTTTCTTCTGGAGGGACCTCGCTGCTGGCCAGTACGGACGCACCGGCCATGCATCTGCACCCACACCAGCTGGCTTGCTGCCGTCCCCGGAACTGAGGACATGGGATGCCAACCGTGCTTGGCGGCATACGAGGCAAGGAGGCTGATCAATCGGACCGCCGTGCCTATCCGGGCGGAAAGTTTCACCGGGCGGCGACCGGCGGCGCACAGGAGCCGACCGTCGAATCGGTTCGGAAGGCAATGGTCAGCTACTTCGCGAAGACTGGCTGATCTTCAGCGGGTCCCGGCGAACCTATGGCCGATCCTTGCGTGCTCGCCGATGCCCCGCCATCTTCACCGACGAGGTCCGGCAAACTCGTGTACACATCCCATCTCTTCTGGGCGGGCTGTGCGCCCGCCCGACCGCGTGGACCGTGAACGCTGCGCAAGTCATGAGGAGGTCGCGTCATGCGGTGGCAGAGGTGGGCGGCGGTGCCGATTGGCTGCGCACGAACGGAATCCGGGGCAGCGCTTCGGCGGCACTCGATTCGGCTGGTGGTCGCCGTGGCCGCGGTTGGCGCGGCATTGCTCGCGGCGGTGTTCTCGGCCGGACCGGCTGTCGCCCGGCCGGCCGAGTCGGGCGCGAGCGCTGCGGCGGTACAGGCGACGGGGACGCAGCGTGGGCCGGACCCGACGATCGCGATGATCGAGGCGACCCGCGGGCCGTTCGCCACCGCGCAGGTCAGCGCTCCGTCCGGCAACGGGTTCGGCGGCGGGGTGGTCTACTACCCGACGGACACCACCCAGGGCACCTGGGGCGCACTGGCGATCGTGCCCGGGTACAGCGCGCTGTGCTCCACCGAGGAGGCCTGGATGGGCCCCTGGCTCTCCTCGTTCGGCTTCGTCGTGATCTGCACCGAGACCAACACCCGCACCGACAGCGACAGCCAGCGCGCCGCCGAACTCCAGGCCGCGCTGACCTGGCTGACCACCCAGAGCCCGGTCAAGAGCGAGGTCGACCCGGCCCGGCTCTCCGTGCTCGGTCACTCCGCGGGCGGAGCCGGGGCCATGGAGGAGGCCGAACAGCACCCCGAGCTGCGGGCGGCCATCGGGCTGGCTCCCGGCTTCCCCGGCCAGGGACTGACTCTGGCCACTGACACGGTGCCCACGCTGATCGTCGGCGGACAGAACGACGGGACCGTCACGCCGTCGTATCTCAGCAACCTGTATGGCACGCTCCCGGCCTCGACGCAGAGCGATTTCGCGCAGATCGCCGGAGCGGACCACGTGTACTACACGCACGCGAACAACATTGAGATGAAGCTGATCATCCCGTGGCTCAAGGTGTTCGTGGACAGCGACACCCGCTACACACAGTTCCTGTGCCCGACGCTGCCGGACCCGTCCACGATCTCCGCCTACCAGCCCAAGTGCCCGTACGTGCCTTCGGGCGGCAGCACCCCGCCGCCGCCCACGTCGGTCGCGATCGTCGGCACCGGCTCGGGGCGTTGCGTGACCGTGCCCGGCGGGACGCAGACCGGCGGCACCCAGGTGCAGTTGGCGGATTGCGCCGGCGGCACCAGCCAGCAGTGGACGAACACCGCCACCGGCCAGTTGCAGGTGTTCGGCACCAGCTGCCTCGACGCGAACGCGCGGGGCACCAGCCCCGGCACCAAGGTGATCATCTGGTCGTGCAACGGCCAGCAGAACCAGCAATGGACGGTGCACGCCGACGGCAGCATCACCGGAGTCCAATCAGGGCTCTGTCTTGACGCCACCGGCGCGGGGACGGCCAACGGCACGCCGCTTGAGCTGTGGACCTGCAACGGCGGCAGTAACCAGAAGTGGACCCTACAGTAGGAGGCTCGTTCCATGCCCGCTTCGGACTCGATCCCAGAGCACCAGCACCAGCTCACGCGTCGCCGGCTGGTGGCCACCGGCGTGGGTGCGGCCGCCGCGTTCGGCCTGCCGCGCTTCGCCCCTGCGGCTTCTGCGGCCTCTGCGAACGCCGTTGCCCGCAGCTACGCCGCGACTGGCGCCGCCGTCGCGTCCGTCGACCTGTCCGGGTCTTGGAGTTTCACCCCGGTCGGCCAGGGCACGACGTCGATCATGGTGCCCGGGGGCGGCTGGTACAAGCAGGGCTTCACCAACGTGGGCGAGGCGGTGTACTCGCGCAGCATCACCGTGCCGG
The DNA here is from genome assembly GCF_018283645.1 of Actinocrinis puniceicyclus. GTDB lineage: Bacteria > Actinomycetota > Actinomycetes > Streptomycetales > Catenulisporaceae > Actinocrinis > Actinocrinis puniceicyclus. Next base: position 95,922 of record NZ_JAGSXH010000006.1, read on the forward strand.
ACTCGGGGCAGCCGCAGTCGGTGTGGATCGAGTTCGGCGTGGTGAACCACCAGGCGACGCTGTCGGTGGACGGACGCGTGGTCGGCACCCAGACCACCGCCTTCACCCCCTCGACGTTCGACATCACCGCGTACGTGACGCCCGGCAGCACACACACGATCAGCGTGGACGTCAAAGGCCGCAATGCGCTGAAGAGCTCGTCCGGCAACTATCTGGTGCCTGTCGCCGCCGACTGGTGCGAAGCGGTCCCTCAGGGCATCTTCCGCTCCGCGTTCCTGCGCGTGTATCCGGCGGTCTACGTCAGCGACGCGTTCGTGCGTACCTCGGTGGCCAACCAGAGCCTCACCTACGACGTGTCGGTGACCAACACCTCGGGCAGTTCGCGCTCGGTGACGCTGACCGGTTCGCTCGCCTCCGACAACGGCGCATCGTTCAGCTACCCGACACTGCCGAGCGCGACCGTCACGGTGGCCGCGCATTCGACGGCCAAGGTGACGGTCGGTCCGGTGGCCTGGAACCTCGGCACCACCTCCTACTGGTGGCCGAACGTGCCCTACCGCTCCGGCTACCGTGCCCAGCTGCACGATCTATCCGTGCACGCATCCACCGACGACGGCCACACCAGCGACGCCACCTACCGGTTCGGATTCCGGGAGTTCACCCAGAACGGCTCCTACTACTACCTCAACGGCATCCGCGCGAACCTGCGCGGCGACAACCTGCAGGGCGCCGACTACGACCGGGTCAACAACGGCGGCGTGGGCGACGCCTACGACACGTTGCCCGGCTTCCTGCCGCCGTCGGGCACCAACGGCGGCTGGCCGCAGGCGGTCGACAACTACCAGCGGCTCAACTACAACGTGGTGCGCATCCACCAGGAGCCGGCCAGCCCCTACATGCTCGACGTGGCCGACGAGATGGGCCTGATGATCATCGACGAGACCGCCATCCGCGGCTCCAACAACACCCAGGACTTCGTCGCCGGACACGACAACATGGTCAATCACGCCCGCGCACTGGTGCTGCGCGACCGCAACCACCCCGCGGTCATCCGCTGGAGCCAGGCCAACGAGCCGACCGGCAGCACCTTCGACTCCCAGCAGTTCGAGCAGGACCTGTACGCGGCGATGAACGGCAACGACGGCACCCGGCCGATCAGCGTCGACGCGGGTGTCGGCACGTCACCGAACCACTACCCGAACATGACGTACGCCAACTTCAACCTCGTGCCGCACTACCTGGACGGCTTCGGCCACTACGGCGACCAGGTCTGGTCCGGGACCGGCCGCCCCACCGGCGACGGTGAGTACATCTGGCCCGCCTGTAACAACAAGCAGGGTTTTGAGTGGTTCGCCACTTCCACGGCCGCCAAGCGCGGCAAGGACGCCAGCGACCTGCGCCCCTACACGCTGCTGTCCGCCTGGGCCGGGTTCGTGCCCGGTGTGAAATCCACCGACTTCACCCCCGAAGAAGGCGGGCACCCGATCTACGGCGCCGACAACCTGACCGATCCCTGGAGCAACCCGCAGATCCAACGGATCCAGGCCGCGTTCAACCCCATCGCCGCCCTGGACCTGCCCTACTGGTCGGCCTCCGGCGTCTCGAACTCCAACGGCGACTTCCCGCTGGCCGCATCAGTGCCCTCATACGCCTACGGCAGCACCGTGACAAGGAACATCACCGTCTTCAACGACGACTTCGCCGGCACCTCCGTCGGCTTCACCTGGACGGCGCACCTGGACCAGCCCACCGGCACGGTCATCGCCACCGGCACCAGCACCCTCACCATCCCGCTCGGCTCCCGCGTCACCCAACAGGTCACCTTCACCGCCCCGGCCAGCGGCTCGCGGATCTACCTGGTGCTGGCCACGAGCAAGTCCGGCACCACCACCTTCAGCGACGCGGCCGAGTACTTCACCCTGAGCGGCGGCTCCAGCGGCGGCCCCACGCCGGGCACGTACCACATCGTCAACCGCAACAGCGGCAAGCCCCTCGCCATCGCCGGCAACTCCACCGCCGACGGCGCCAAGGCCGTCCAGCAGACCGGCGGCGCCGCGTGGACCATCGCCACTACATCGGGCGGCGCCTACACCCTGACCTACACGGCCACCGGCAAGGTGCTCGACGTCAACGGTGGCTCCTCGGCCGCGGGCTTACAGCTGGAACAGTGGACCGCCAACGGCGGCACAAACCAGCAGTGGTACCTCAAGCCCACCGGCGACGGGTATTACACCATCGTCAGCCATGACAGCGGACTGGTCGCGGACGTGTACGGACGCTCAACCAGCGACGGAGCCCAAGTCGTGCAATGGACCGCCAACGGCGGCACCAACCAACAGTGGCAGCTGGTGCCGAGCTAAGCTTGAGATTTGAGGTCTGGGATGGCCTCCTGGCACTTCGCGCTGAGGTGATGGGTTTGTATAACCGTCTTGTCATGGCGGCGGAACGTTGCGCGCGAGACTCGCCATGAGCGTGATATCCGATTTGTCGTAGACCGGTCGGCGGGGTTTCGGCGCGTTCCTGCTCCCGCGTGGGCGTCCCGGGCCGGGCCGCGTGGGTTTCGCCGCGCCGGCCGGGGGCGCCCAGGCGCGCGCGGAAGCGACGGAAACCGGCCCGGACCCGGCACGGCGTCGGCAACACGCCGGGCGCGGTCTTGCGCTGCCAGGGCCGGGGCTGGTCGGCCACCAGGGATGCGGCGGGCCGCAGTTGGGCGTAGCCGGCGATCACCACGGCAATCCAGCGGTCGGTCGCCTCGGCCGAGAGCAGGCGGGCTCGGCACCTGCTGGCCTTGGCCGACCTGGCCGATGTGCCGGGCGCCGCCCGCTCCACGATCGCCGACATGATCCAGGAGGCGATCCGCACCCATGCGCCGCTGCCCGACCCGCAGGACGTGCGTGCCCGTATCACCGTCGGCGTTCCGATTGACACCGTATTGACCGTGGGCCAGTTCCTCCTCGAGTGGATCGACGCGAAGAAGGACCTGAAAGCCAACACCCGCCGCTCCTACCGCCAGCAGATCACGCAGTACCTGATCCCTGCGATCGGCCACCACCGCCTCGACCGGCTGCGCGCCGCCCACGTCCAAGCCGCCCTCGACAGGATCGCGCAGGACGCGGCGGCGATCGAGACGACCAACGCCGCCCGTCATGCTGTGGAGGCCGAGGCACGCCAGGCGTGGCGCACTGGGGACCGTGCCGCCGCCCAGGCAGCCCGCGCGAAGTTGGTCGCGATGCCGCCGTTCCGCCGTCCGGCGGGACCCGCCACCGTCCAACGCATCCGTGCCTGCCTGCGCTCGGCACTCACCGACGCCCAGAAGCAGCAGTTGGTCACCGTCAACGTGGCCAAACTGGTCAACCTGCGCTCCGGGCGCCGCCCCAAGCCGAAGGTGTGGACCGACGCGCGCGTCACGGCCTGGCGCGAGGACGGCCAGATCCCCGGCCCGGTTATGGTCTGGACAGCGCCGCAGACCACTGCGTTCCTCGCGCGCGCCGCGTCCCACCGCTCTATCCGCTTTACGCGCTCATCGCGCACTGCGGACTGCGCCGCGGCGAAGCAATCGGCCTGCGCTGGATCGACATCGACTTCTCCACCGGCGAAATCCAGATCGCCCAGCAGATCGTGCAACTCGGCTGGGCGACTGGCCACCGACGACACCAAGTCCGAGTCCGGGGACCGCACCGTCATCGCGCCCCTCGTCGTCCTCAAGGCCATCGCCGTACACCGCAAGAAGCAGGCCGCGGCCCGCTTGGCCTGCGGTGAGGACTGGCAGCAGACCGGCCTCGTGTTCACCGACGACCACGGCGCCTCGCTGCACCCCGACTATGTGCTCGAACAGTTCCAACGCTTGGTCCGCGAAGCCGGCTTACCGCCGATCCGCCTCCACGACCTGCGGCATGGCGCGGCCACCCTCGCCCTGACCGCGGGTGTGCCGATGAAGACCGTCTCCGAGATGCTCGGCCATGCCAGCATCACGATCACTGCGGACACCTATACATCCGTCGTCGACGAAGCCCGTCGTGTTGCGGCGGACGCCATCGCAGACCAACTCGCCGCATAGCCCTTCTCTGAGCGTCGATGCTCCGGACGCCCGCTATAGCGGGCGTCCGGAGCATCGACGCCGGTCCGCGTACGGTCGACGATCACCCGGCGATCGGCCGCCCCACGTCGCTGAACTCCTGCAACGTGGGCGTCTTGCCCAGTTGCGTTGTCGCCCGCACGGCGACGTCCCCTTGCGGCTCAAGCTCAGCCTGACGTTCAATTTAGGGCCTCGTGAGAACCGGGACTAACGGGTCAGTAGCCTGAGTCAAAGATCAACGGCATGAAGCGAGCACGTGTGACCGCAGCGTGACCGCACGTCCACCGATCGGGTGACGATCGAGAGTTTGGAGACAGTTGGGGCAATAAAGAAAGCCCAGCTCACGTGACGTGAAGCTGGGCTTTTCGCTCGGTGCGCCGTCAGGGACTTGAACCCCGAACCCGCTGATTAAGAGTTCAGATATACGAGGCTTTATCCGTACCGGACTGTATCGCCCGGTCCTAATCCGTCCCGTTATGTTCGGGATCTTCAATACGACTCTACCAGCCCGTACCGTGCCGTGCCACCCCGTTCCGGGCAATACGCTCGCCAAAACCGGTCCGATTGGTGGTGGCAAAGCGGCCGGACGTGTGTGCCGCTGGATGGCTCGGTGTGACGCTACTCATATCGCGTGTAGTTATGAGGCGGCGGCTTGGTTGGGCGGTGATGCGTAGCTCAGCGGGAGTCGGTGAGGTTGCGGATTTCGTCGCCGAGTTGGAGGTCTTCGATGTCGTGGCCGCGCTCAAAGCTGCGCATGGTGGCGGGGCCGGTGCCGCTGTCGGCGTGCACCGGATAGCACACTTCCAGGTTGCGGCAGGTGGGGCAGAAACGGCTGGTCACGAAGGGGGACAGCAGGATGGGGGCGCCGTGGTCGAGCAGGTAGAACAGGTCGGTGCCGACGGGTTGGGTGAGGACGAAGCGTCTGAGGTCGAAGTCCGGGTGGCCTCCCATCGTGAGTGAAGCGGTTACCTCGAAAGTTCGCCTGCCCGGTCGGTAGTTGGTTGAGCGGATCAGCAGCCAGGGGAAGTCGGTGAGGAATGCGGCTTCGGTGACTGCGGCCTCAAGCTGATGGCCTGCTTCGGCTGCGCGCAGGGCGCATTCGGGCAAGCTTTGAGGAATGTCGCCGTGGGCAGAGCGGTTGCGTTCGTCGCGCAGCGCGTTGAGGGACTGGAGCAATCCGGTGCGCTGGGTGCTCCCGCCACTGCCCTAAAGTTAAGGGTGGTCTGATGGTGTGTGGGGTGGTTTGACGATCGCTGGTTGCGACTCGATCACGATGTGGACGGTGCGTCAGATATAACAAAGCTCCTGGTAGGACGTGGGTTGTCGAGACACCACGCGCAAAACCAGGAGCTTCGTTGTCTGCCGATTCTGCCATTGGCCTGCCGGGTTCGTCCATGCCGCAGGCCGGTGCCGCCGGCCTGGAGGCAGAGCGGCGGGCGAGGTTGCGCGACGCGGTACTGGCCGGTCCGGCGGCCGTGTCGGCCCGGGCGCTGGACCAGGCGCAGCGTGCGGGGCTGCTGGCGCGGCTGGTCGCGGCCGGGGAT
>NZ_JAGSXH010000070.1 GCF_018283645.1 Actinocrinis puniceicyclus
CCCCCATACCCGCCCACGGCCGCGGAACCGGCCGTCCCGTCGCTGGTCAGCCCCAATACGCCGTCCAGCTCATCGGGCCCGGTCACGGGCTCCGGCCAGCCGGGCAACTCGGCCGCGTTGTCGCTCTGCAGGTCGCTGGTCACGCGGGCCATGGTACGGATTGGCCCCCGCCCCGCGCAGCAGGGGACGATGGATTCGTGGAACCCGATCACTCTTTCACCGTCTCCGAAGCCGGCCGCGGCGTCCTGGTGCTCGCCGGAACGCCGATCGGCGACCCCGCCGACGCTCCAGCGCGGCTGGCCGCCGAGTTGGCCGGAGCCGACGTGATCGCGGCCGAGGACACTCGGCGGCTGCGCCGGCTCGCGCACGATCTCGGGGTCGCTCCGGCCGGGCGTGTCGTGTCCTACTTCGAGGCCAACGAGGGCGCGCGCACCCCGGAACTGGTCGCGCGGCTGGTCGAGGGCGCGCGAGTGCTGCTGGTCACCGACGCGGGGATGCCGTCCGTTTCGGATCCCGGCTATCGGCTGGTGGCGGCCGCGGTGGCGGCGGGAGTACGGGTGACCGCGGTGCCGGGTCCCTCCGCGGTGCTCACGGCTCTGGCGCTCTCCGCACTGCCCGTGGACCGGTTCTGCTTCGAGGGCTTCCTGCCGCGCAAGGCCGGGGAGCGGGCGCGCGCGCTGGCCGCGAACACGGCCGAGCCGCGCACGATGGTCTATTTCGAGGCGCCGCACCGGCTCGGTGAAACTCTCACGGCGATGGCCGAGGCGTTCGGCGCGGACCGGCCCGCCGCGGTGTGCCGTGAACTGACCAAGACGTACGAAGAAGTGCGGCGCGGTCCGCTCGGCGAACTGGCGGCGTGGGCGGCCGGCGGTGTGCGCGGCGAGATCACGGTCGTGGTCGCGGGCGCCGGGCCGAAGCACGCCGGGGACCTCGCCGCGGAAGAACTCGCGGTGCTGGTGGCCGCGCGGGAGGCGGCGGGAGAGCACCGCAAGACGGCGATCGCGGCCGTCGCGACGCAGACAGGCGTGCCGAAGCGCGCGGTGTTCGACGCGGTGGTGGCCGCGAAGTCCGTGGCGCGGGAGACCAACGAGCACCCGGAGCAGGTGGACAAGCACTCGACCGAGTGACGGCACGCTGGGGAAAACCGTGCCGGAGTGGACGAACGGCGCCAGTAGGATTTGTGCATGGCTTCAGGCACTGGCAGCGACACCCCGGCCTCCGGAGAACAGACCTTCGGTTCCGGGGACAAGACCTTCTACGTCACCACGCCGATCTACTACGTCAACGATGCGCCACACATCGGGCACGCGTACACGACGACGGCCGGTGACGTGCTCTCGCGTTGGCACCGCCAGCGCGGCGAGTCCGTGTGGTTCCTCACCGGGACGGATGAGCACGGGCAGAAGGTCATGCGCTCGGCCGAAGCGAACGGCACGACGCCGCAGGAGTGGACCGACCGGCTGGTCGAGTCCGCCTGGAAGCCGGCCCTGATCACCATCGACGCGGCGAACGACGACTTCATCCGCACCACCGAGAAGCGGCACACCGAGCGGGTTCAGGAGTTCTGGCAGCGGCTCCACGACGCCGGCGAGGTGTACAAGGGATCGTACGAGGGTCCGTACTGCGTCGGCTGCGAGGAGTTCAAGCTTCCCGGCGACCTGGTCGACGGCACCGGCGAGTACGAGGGCCAGCAGGTGTGCTCGATCCACGGCCGGCCGGTGGAGTACATCGCGGAGGAGAACTACTTCTTCCGCATGTCCAAGTACGCCGAACGGCTGCTGGAGCACTACGAGGCGCACCCGGAGTTCGTGCAGCCGGCGACGGCCCGCAACGAGGTGGTGTCCTTCGTCAGGCAGGGGCTGGTCGATCTGTCGATCTCCCGGTCGTCCTTCGACTGGGGCATCCCGATCCCGTGGGACAGCAAGCACGTCCTTTACGTGTGGATCGACGCGCTGCTCAACTACGCGACCGCGGTCGGGCTGGACTCGCCTTCGGCGCAGGACAAGGAGAAGTTCGGCCGTATTTGGCCGGCGGACGTGCACCTGGTCGGCAAGGACATCCTGCGCTTCCATGCGGTGATCTGGCCGGCGATGCTGATGGCGGCCGGGCTGCCGCTGCCGAAGACGGTGTTCGGGCACGGCTGGCTGCTGGTCAGCGGGGAGAAGATGTCCAAGTCGAGGCTGACCGGCATCGCCCCGCACCAGATCACCGACCACTTCGGGTCGGACGCGTTCCGGTACTACTTCCTGCGGGCGATCCCGTTCGGCCAGGACGGCTCGTTCTCGTGGGAGGACATGGCCGCGCGGTACACCTCGGAGCTGGCGAACGACTACGGGAACCTGGCCTCGCGGGTCGCGGCGATGGTGGGGCGGTACTTCGGCGGGGTGCTGCCGGAGGCGGCCGAACAGGGCCCGGCCGAGCAGGCGATCGTCGACGCGCTCGCGGCCACCGTCGCCGGCGCGGACGAGAAGATGTGCGCGCTGGACTTCCAGGGCGGCATCGCGGCGATCTTCGACTTCATCAAGCTGGTCAACGGGTACCTCACCGAGCAGGAGCCGTGGAAGGTCGCCAAGAGCCAGGACGAGGCGTCGCAGGCGAGGCTGGCAACGATCCTGTACACGGCGGCCGAGTCGTTGCGCGCGGTCGCCGTGCTGCTCAATCCGGTGATGCCGAAGTCCTCGGCCGCGCTGTGGGAGTCGCTCGGCGCCGAGGCGGCGCTGGGCGCGCTCGCCGGGCAGCGGGTACAGGACGCGGGCCGCTGGGGCCTGCTGCCGGCGGGTTCGACCGTGACCAAGGGCGCCGTGCTCTTCCCGCGCCTGGAGGAGCCCGCGGCGGCGTGAACGGCGATCGCGACGGCAAGCAGCAGCGCCGCGGTCGGGCGCGGGAGCAGGAGCGCAACGTTGCGCCGCCCGCGCCCGAAGCGCTGCCGTCGCCCGTCGCGGACAGCCACACCCACCTCGACATGCAGGACCGCGGCGTCGAGGAGTCGCTTCGCCTGGCGAGCGCGGTGAACGTCACCAAACTGATCCAGGTGGGCTGCGACGTACCGTCGTCCGAATGGGCCGAACGGATGGCGCAGCAGCACGCGGATATCCACGCCACGGTGGCGCTACACCCGAACGAGGGGCCGCGTCTGGTGCTCGGTGACGTCGACGGCTGGAGCGGGCAGCAGCGCGCGGCCGGCGGCCTGCGGGCGCTGGAGGCGGCGCTGGCCCGGATCGACGAACTGGCCGCGTCGCCGCATGTCGTCGGGGTGGGTGAGACCGGGCTCGACTACTACCGGACCGGGCCTGAAGGCGTGGCCGCGCAACAGGAGTCGTTCCGGCGGCACATCGAGATCGCCAAGCGGCACGGCAAGTGCCTCGTGATCCATGACCGGGAAGCACACGAGGACGTGCTGCGCATCCTGGAGGAGGAGGGGGCGCCGGAACGCGTCGTCTTCCACTGTTACTCCGGCGACGCGGCTATGGCGAAGGTGTGCGCGGATCGCGGCTACGTGATGTCCTTCGCCGGACCGGTCACTTTCAAGGCGAACCAGGCATTGCGCGATGCGCTGCGGGTCGCGCCGCTGGAACTGGTCCTGGTCGAGACGGACGCGCCGTTCCTCACCCCGGCGCCTTATCGCGGCCGCCCGAACGCACCGTATCTGATCCCGCTCACCGTGCGTTCGATGGCCGAGACGCGCGGGATGGACGTGGCCGAGTTGTGCGCGGCGATCGACTCGAACACGCGGCGGGTTTTTTCACTGCGTTGACGACATCGCGTCGGTTGATCGGAACCGACGAGTCGATCGGTTTCGCTCTGCGTCGACCGGCGCAGCACTGTACGTATACGTATGCTCCCCGGTTGGGCGCTGACCTCTCAGGGCTCTGCCACACTTCTGTAACCATCTGAACTGACTCGTTGGCACTAGGCCAAACCGGCGGTTTGGGTGAGGAACACCACAATCGACCCCTTCGAAACCGGCTGAAAATCGCCCAAAACGCTGCGCAGAAATGGGACTAACCGGTCATCAGATTTCGTCAAGGGGCCAGAACGGGCTATGGCGACCTTGAGCGGCGGTGGATTAGAGTCCCATGCTCGGTAGCCGGATCGGTAATTCCACGCCACTTTCCCGGGCGTCTCGGACACCGTGGCCGGAAACTGCGAGGTCTGGAGTGCAGTGAGCGGCTCACGCTCGACCCGGGACACCGGGGGCGATCCTTTCCATCAGGGCGCCTCCAACTGGTCGTCTTCCTTCACCGGTCCCGCGCGGTACTCGTCTCCGTTCCAAACCGGCGCGACCGACAGCCAACCGCCGACGTCGCATGACGAGCCTTACGCACCGTACGCGAACGGCGGCACCGAGTATGCGGACCCATACGCCGACGGCGAGTATGGGCAGGATGCTTACCCTGCCGCAGGCGGCGACGCAGAGCCCTACGGCCATCGCGGCGACGCCTACTCGGCCGACTTCGTCGCGCCCGACTTCCCGTCGGCTGCGTACGTGGGCGACGAGTACCCCGCGCACGGCTACGACGCGCACCGTTTCGACGACGGTCACGCCTACGGCGGCTCTGCGTACGGTAACCAGGCCGATGACGGCTACAGCGAGTTCAGCGACGGCGGTTACGGCGAGGGTGCTTACCGTGGCACCGCCGACCAAGCCGACCGGTATGCCGAGGCCGAGCGCGGACACACGCAGCTGTTGACCCTCCCGCGCGTCCCGGGCGTGGCGGACGCCCCGGCGACCGAAGGCGCGGCGCCACAGACACCCGCGCCGCCCGACACCACGGCGTTCGAGCCGCGGCCGCGGCAGGGCCGCCGCAAGAGCGGCTGGACCGGGCGCGTCGTGCAGGGCCTGGTGCTGGCCGCGCTGCTCGGCGGCGTGACCGCGTACGTGACGTTCGAGAAGACCGTGAACATCTCGGTGGACGGCTCGGTGCGGCAGATCCACTCCTTCGCCTCCACCGTGGGAGCCGCGCTCAGCTCGGACGACATCGCCACCGGCGGCCACGACCTGATCACCCCGGCCCCCTCGGCCGCGCTGGCGGACAACTCGACGATCACCGTCAAGTACGGCCGCCCGATCGGCGTGACCGTCGACGGCGCCGCCGAGCACGCGTGGGTGCACGCTTCCACCGTGGGCGCGGCGATGCAGGAACTCGGCATCCGGATCCAGGGTGCGCGCTTCGTGTCGGTCACCCCGAGCACGCCGATAGGACGCTCCGGCCGTGACTTCGCCGTCTACACGATGCGCCACGTGACTTTCCTGGTGGACGGCAAGACCGACCAGCTCGACACGACGGCGGCCAGCGTGCAGGACGCGATGGCGCAGGCCGGGATCTCCCTGCACAACCAGGACACCGCCTCGGTCGCGATGGCCTCGATGCCGGTGGACGGCGAGACGATCTCGATCCTGCGCGTCTCCGGCACCACCGAGGTGAAGGAGATCCCGATCCCGTACACGGTGACCAAGCAGAGCGACCCGAGCAGCTACGTCGGCTCGACCACGGTCGTGACCGCGGGCCAGGACGGCGTCGCGAAGGTGACGTACGCGCTGCAGATCATCAACGGGGTCAAGCAGACGCCTAAGGAGGTCTCCCGGGTGGTCACCAAGCAGCCGGTGGCCGAGGTCGAGAAGGTCGGCACCAAGTCGCTGCCCACCAACGTCGCCTCGCTGAACTGGGCGGCGCTGGCCAACTGCGAGTCCGGCGGCAACCCGAAGGCCGTGGACCCGAGCGGCACCTACTACGGCCTCTACCAGTTCTCGGTCTCGACCTGGGACTCGCTCGGCGGCAGCGGCCTGCCCTCGGACGCCTCGGCCTCCGAGCAGACCAGCCGGGCCGAATTGCTCTACCAGCGGTCCGGTGCTGGACAATGGCCGGTGTGCGGCCACAACCTGTTCAGCTGAGCGACGGCGGGGACGGGCGCCCGGCTCCCGACGAGCCCGGGCTGCTCGGCCCCGCCGACGTGCGCGCGCTGGCGACCCGGCTCGGCGTGCGTCCGTCCAAGCAGCTGGGTCAGAACTTCGTCATCGACGCGAACACCATCCGCCGCATCGTGCGCGCGGCCGACCTGCGACCCGACGACGTGGTCGTCGAGGTCGGGCCAGGGCTCGGCTCGCTGACCCTCGGCCTGCTCGGCGCGGTGCGGCGGGTCGTCGCGGTCGAACTGGACCCGGTGCTCGCCGCGGCGCTCCCGCAGACCATCGCCGACCGCTGCCCGGGGGTCGCCGCGGACCGCGAGACGGACGCCCACGGCCGCTTCGCCCTGCTGAACGCGAACGCGCTGCGCGTGACCGAGCTGCCCGGGGCGCCGCCGACCGCGATGGTGGCCAATCTGCCGTACAACGTCGCCGTGCCGGTGCTGCTTCACATGCTCGAGCACTTCCCATCACTCGAACGTGTTCTCGTCATGGTGCAATCCGAGGTGGCCGACCGGCTCGCCGCCGAGCCCGGCGGGCGCGTCTACGGTGTGCCGAGCGTCAAGGCCCGCTGGTACGCCTCGGTGCGCCGGGCCGGTTCGATCGGCAGGAACGTGTTCTGGCCCGCACCGCACGTCGAGTCGGGCCTGGTCGCGCTGGAGCGCAGGCAGGCACCGACGACGCTGGCCACGCGCAAGGAGGTCTTCGCGGTGGTCGACGCCGCCTTCGCGCAGCGCCGCAAGACCCTGCGGGCCGCGTTGGCCGGCTGGGCCGGATCGGCCGCCGGCGCCGAGCGGATCCTGCGCCGCGCCGGCGTCGATCCCGCCGCGCGCGGGGAAGCACTGAGCGTGGACCAGTACGCTGCGATTGCCGAGGCCGCGCACGCGGACCGCGATGGCGGGGCCGGGACCGAGAGCGGAGCCGGGACCGACAGCGGAGCCGGGACCGACAGCGGCGACCCCGGGCGCGGCCGCGAGCCGGGGCTTGATGGGAGCGAACTGGAGTGACCGCGTTGGAAGACTGGGATGACGGCCCGTTCCGGCCCGAAGCGGTCACCGTGAGGGTCCCCGCGAAGATCAACCTGTCGCTGTCCGTCGGCCCGCTGCGGCCCGACGGATACCACGAGCTGGTCACCGTCTTCCACGCCGTCTCGCTGTACGACGAGATCGTCGCGCGGGCCGCGCGTGGCCTGTCGCTGACCGTGGAGCCGCTGCGCCGGGACTCGGACGTGGCCGGCGTCCCGGACGACGAGCACAACCTCGCCTGGCGGGCGGCGCTGCTGCTGGCCGAGTACGCGCGGGTCGAGCCGGACGTGCGGCTGACCATCCGCAAGGACATCCCGGTGGCCGGCGGCATGGCGGGCGGCTCCGCGGACGCGGCGGCGGCGCTGCTGGCCTGCGACCGGCTGTGGGGCACCGGCCTGCGCCGCGACGAACTGCACGACCTGGCCGCGCGTCTGGGCAGCGACGTGCCTTTCGCGCTGCACGGCGGCACGGCGATCGGCTCCGGCCGCGGTGAACACATCACCCCGGTGCTCGCGGCGGCCGGCCTCGAATGGGTCATCGCGGTCTACGACGGCGGCCTGTCCACGCCCAAGGTGTTCGAGACCTGCGACACGCGGCGCCGTCGCGACAGCCGTGAGATCCCGGAACCGAGCGTGCATCCCGACCTGATGACGACGCTGCGCTCGGGCGACGCGCTGCGGGTCGGCGCGGCCCTCTACAACGACTTGCAGCCCGCCGCGATCGAGCTGTTGCCGGAGATCGGCGACCTGCTGGAGGCCGGCCGCGCCGCGGGCGCCGCGGGCGCGCTGGTCTCGGGTTCCGGCCCGACGACGGTGTTCCTGGTCGACGGCCCGGTCAGCGCGGCGGAGGTGGAGGAGCAGTTGCGTGCCAGCGGCCTGTGCCGGGCGGTGCGCCGGGCCCGCGGGCCCGTACCGGGAGCGCTGGTCTCGAACGTGCGTTAGAGGGCGGCGGACGCTTGCGGGCCCTGTGTCGCAGTGGCCTGTAGCGGAGTTATTACGTCAGCTCGCTCATTCGTTGTCCCACCGGCCGTACTCTCGGTACGCTCATCTTCAATCAATGTGCTTCAGAGCCAGTGCCTCAGCAGCCAGCGCACTGGAGAAAGCCGGGGGGATGTACCTTCGACGCCTCGCCGTGCCCGTCGCAGTCATAGCGACCGGCGCGGCTTTCTTTACTGCCGGCGCGTCCGCGGCCACGGCACAGCCCGCGCCGACCGCGCCGACCGCGCACGGCTCAACCCTCGCCGCCGGCGCCACGGTAGCGCCCTTCCGCACCTTCAGCAGCCCGGCGAGCAAGTCCGTGCGCCTGAGGAAGCCCGCGGCCACGCTCGTCAAGAGCCGCACGGCCACCGGTCAGACGATCTACGCGGACGTCTATCGGAACTGCACCACCGAGACCGGTGACGGCAGCCAGGCCAATCCCTACTGCAACCTGCAGGACGCCGTGAACGCCGCGGTCTCCGGGGACACCGTCGACGCGCTCGGCGACGGGAACGGCTACTTCATGAACACCCTGACGGTCGCCACGTCCGGGATCTCGATCGTGGGAGTCGGCGGCCAGAACCCGGGGATCTTCCCGGAGCTCGGCAACGGCGGCAAGCCGGCGCTCGTCATCGACGGCGCGAGCAACGTCACCATCAGCAATCTGTTCATGAGCGCCTTCAACGCGCCGGCCGTCGAGGTCATGGGCTCGTCCAACCTCACCTTCGACTCCGACTCGGTGACCGAGGCCGGCTTCGGCAGCGCGGACACGTTCACCATCGACGGATCGTCCAGCGATGTCACGGTGAGCCGCACGTTCCTGGACAACGGGACGTGGACCGCGCCGGGCCACGCGGCCGTCTCGATCGCGGCCGGAGCGAGCGGTGTCACACTCGCCACCGACGCCATATCCGCCACGGGGATCAAGGCGACCGGGGTCAACGGTCTGAACGTGGTCGGAAACACGATCGAACGCGCCTGCGCGGGCGGCATCGACGTCGAGGGCGCCTCCAGCGGGGTCTACCTCGAGAACAACCTGCTCGAGGACGCCAACAACCAGACCGACGGTGGCTACTCCGGCGGAGAGATTTCGCAGTGCACTGCGAACAACCTGCCCTGGTCGCCGTCGATCACGGTCTCCGCGGATTCGAGCACTCACACCACCGCCGACTACAACGCCTTCCACTCGTACGGCACCGACGACACCGAGCCGTACGCGTGGGCCGGCACCGGTTACGCCACGCTCGCCGCCTTCCGCAGCGCGGTCGGACAGGGCGCGCACGACGCGGTCGACACCACCGAACCGATGTGGGTCTACTTCCCCGACGCGGGCTGGCCCATGGACGCGAGGCCGATCACCGGCTCCACGGCCATCAACTCGGCGAACGCCGGCGCCCCCGGCCAGCTGAGCAGCGACTTCTACGGGGTGAGCCCGTACACGACCCGCGGGGCGATTCAGTACATCCCGACCGATCCGACACTCGCGGTGTCGCTCTCGGCGGCCAACACGAGCGCGCTCGGGATCTCGTTCAAGACGAACATCACCAACGGCAACGTGACGGTGTACCTGACCGTGGACTACGGCGACGGGACCACGTACAACACCTATTTCACCGGAAACTACGCCTACGCCGACTCGCACGTGTACGCGCGGGCCGGAACGTACCCGATCTCCGTCACGGCCGACGACCACATGGGCGACATCGTGACCAACAGCGTGACGGTCACGACGGCAGGGTCCAACTACACGGCTTACGGACCGGTCCGCGTTCTCGATACCCGCAAGGGGATCGGCACCGGTGGGACCGTCGCGAAGCTGGGCTCTGACTCGACGCTCAAGCTCAAGATCGCCGGAGCCGGTACGACCGGTGACACCATCCCGACCGGTATCAGTGCCGTGGTGTTGAACCTGACCGTCACTCACCCCACCGCAGGCGGTTACCTCACCGCTTATCCGAATCAGGGCTACGGTGGCGTGCCGCAGACCCGGCCCACGGTGAGCAACGTGAACTTCTCGCCAGGCCAGTCGGTGCCGAACCTGGCGATCGTGCCGGTCGGTCCAGACGGCGTCGTCGACCTCTACAACGGGTCCGGCGGCACCGTGGACGTCATCGCGGACGTCTCCGGGTACTTCAGCCAGACCACCGCGGCCGGGTACTACTCGATGGACCCGTACCGGCTTGTCGACACCCGCAAGGGCGTCGGCGCCCCCCAGGCCCAGGTCTCCGCGAACGGGTCGATCAGCGTCCAGATCGACGGAGCGGACCGCGGGGAACTGCCGACCTCGGGCGTGACCGCGGTCGCCTTGAACGTCACCGCGGTGAACGCGAAGGCAGGCGGCTACCTGACCGTCTATCCGGACGGCACCACCCGGCCGACCGCGTCGAACCTGAACTTCAGCGCGGGCCAGGTCATCGCGAACGCGGTGATCGTCCCGGTGGGTACCGACGGCAAGATCAGGGTCTTCAACGGCAGCAGCGGCGGCACAGACGTCCTCGTCGACCTGGTCGGCTACTACAACGCGAACGGCGGCGCCGCGTACCTTCCGAACACGCCGGTGCGCGTGCTGGACACCCGCACGTGGAAATACGGACCGCTGGTGCCCGGCAGCTATGACTATCACTGGAGCAATCTGAGCACCACCGACCACAACGTCACGGCGTTCGTGTTCAACACCACGATGACGAACACCAGGGGCTCCGGATACGAGACCGTGTCACCCGACCCGAACTCGTTGCAGGCGTACCAAGGCGGCTGGGCGATGTGGCCGACCCCGCCGAACGTCTCGACGCTGAACTGGACCCAGGGCCAGGTGGTGCCGAACCTGGTCCAGGCGAGCACCGGGAGTTACGGCATCGTCGACTTCTGGAACCGCAGTGGCGGGAACACGGACCTGGTCGTCGACCAGTTCGGCTTCTACCAGGGCGACTGAGGCCGGTCCCAGGCAACAGACACAGGCGGAAACAGGCATCGAACGACGGGGTCTCGGGCGCGCGGAATGCGTGCCCGAGACCCCGCCTCGCTTTCTCGGCGCGACGCGAGCGACCAGGCGGCCACGAGGGCGATCAGCTGTGGCGCAGTCGTGACGCCAATGCGCTTATTCGTGTCGGCGGCGTCCCGTAGAGTCCCTCCCGCCAAATCCAGCCAGCGATTTCAGAGAAAGCCGGGGGGATGTTCCTTCGACGCATGGTCGTGCCCGCCGCAGCACTCGCGGTAGGCGCAGCGTTCGTACCGTTCAGCGCGTCCGCCGCCACGCCGCACCAGTCGCACCAGTCGCCCGCCCAACGCTCCTCGACGCTCGTGACCAAGACCGCGTCGTCCGACCTCAAGACCTTCACCGCCCCGGCGAGCAAGTCCGTGCGCTTGCAGAAGGCCGCCACCACGACCGTCAAGAGCCGCACCGCGACCGGCACCACGATCTACGCGGCTGCGTACACGTTCGCCACGTGCAGCAACGGCACCGGAGCAGGCACTGTCAGCATGCCTTACTGCTCGATCCAGAACGCCGTCAACGCCGCCGTTTCCGGCGACACGGTCGCGGTGCTCGGCAGCGTCGGCTACACGTCGAACGAAACGGTCGTCGTCAGGACCTCCGGTATCTCGATCGTCGGGGTCGGAGAGGCTGCCTGGATCTCGAACGGCGGGGTCACGCCGTCAGCACCTCCTCTCGTGCTCGACGGCGTGAGCGACGTGAAAATCAGTAACCTGATGCTGTCGGCCTATGGCCAGTCGGCGCTCGAGATCATCGGCTCCTCGAACGTCAGCGTGGACTCGTCCTACGCCAACAGCTACATGCCGTCAGGTGCGATATCCATCGACGGCGCGTCCCACGGCATCACGGTGACCCGCAGTTTCCTCGACGGCCAGCTGAACCCGGGGTTGTCGGCGGCAACCGGGGCGGCCGACATCACCGTCGCGGGCAACATCCTGAAGCTCGACTCCATCGTCGCGACCGGCGTGAGCGGCCTGAACCTGACCGGCAACACGATCCAGCGCTCGTGCATCGGCGCGATCGACGTGGAGGGCGCATCCACCGGCGTCTCTATCGAGAACAACCTCATCGAGGACGCCAACCCCGACACCAACTACGTCGCGGGCTACAAGTCGTGGTGCACCGCCAACAGCCGCCCCTGGAACCCGGATGTGACGGTCGCCGCGACGGCGAGCGCCGGCACCGTCACGGACTACAACGACTTCTACGTCTGGGGCACCGACGCGACGGCGCTCTATTCGTGGTCGGGTGTGGCATATCCGGCGTTGACCGACTTCCGGTCCGCCACGGGTCAGGGCGCGCATGACACGATCGACTCGACGAAGTGCAGTGACTTCTACTACCGGCCGAACGTGGTGACCAATGTCGACGTCCTCCCGTCTTTCGGCTCGGCGGCGATCGGTTCGGCGAACGTCAGCGCGCCCGGCCAGCTCAGTTCGGACTTCTTCGGGGTCAGCCCTTACACCACCCGCGGCGCCGTGCAGTTCTACGACGAGGATCCGAACCTTGCGCTCGGCCTGACGGCCGAGGACACCAGTGCGCACGGCATCGCGCTCGTCTTCAATGTGACCAGTACGAATGTCTGGCTCAACTACACCTTGAACTGGGGCGACGGATCCGTCGACCACGACTTCGTGAGCGGAAGCTTCGCGACCGACACCTTCAGCCATGCCTACCCGCATGCCGGCACGTACCCGATCTCCGTCACGCTGACCACGCCGCAGGGCTACACGGTGGGCAACAGTGTCACGGTCACCACGGCAGGCTCCGAATACACGGCCTACGGACCGGTGCGGATTCTGGACACCCGCAAGGGGCTCGGTACCGGCGGGAGGATCGCAAAGCTGGGCGCGGACTCGACTCTCAAGCTCCAGGTCGCCGGCGCGGGTACCACGGGCGACCTGATTCCGGCCGGGATCACCGCGCTCGTCGTGAATCTGACGGTGGCGAACCCGACCGCGACCGGATACCTGACCGCATACCCCAACGAGGACCCCGCAGGCGCGCCGCAGAGCAGGCCGAAGTCGAGCAACGTGAACTTCTCGCCAGGTCAGTCGGTGCCGAACCTGGCGATCGTGCCGGTCGGTCCGGACGGCGGCGTCGACCTCTACAACGGGTCCGGCGGCACCGTGGACGTCATCGCGGACGTCTCCGGGTACTTCAGCCAGACCACCGCGGCCGGGTACTACTCGATGGACCCGTACCGGCTTGTCGACACCCGCAAGGGCGTCGGCGCCCCCCAGGCCCAGGTCTCCGCGAACGGGTCGATCAGCGTCCAGATCGACGGAGCGGACCGCGGGGAACTGCCGACCTCGGGCGTGACCGCGGTCGCCTTGAACGTCACCGCGGTGAACGCGAAGGCAGGCGGCTACCTGACCGTCTATCCGGACGGCACCACCCGGCCGACCGCGTCGAACCTGAACTTCAGCGCGGGCCAGGTCATCGCGAACGCGGTGATCGTCCCGGTGGGTACCGACGGCAAGATCAGGGTCTTCAACGGCAGCAGCGGCGGCACAGACGTCCTCGTCGACGTCGTGGGCTACTACAGCTCCCAGAGCAAGAGCGCTTATGTTCCGGTCGCTCCGGTGCGCGTGCTGGATACGCGCACTAACGGAGGCGGACCGCTCGGGCCGGGCGGCTACGCCATCGTGTACAGCGAGGCCAGCGTGAATGATGCCGGCATCACCGCTTTCGTGTTCAACACCACGATGACGAACACCAAGGGTTCGGGCTTTGAGACAGTCGCTCCGGATCCGAACACGCTGGGCGCCTACCTCGACGGCACGCAGGTCTGGCCGACCCCGCCGAACGTCTCGACGCTGAACTGGACCCAGGGCCAGGTGGTGCCGAACCTGGTCCAGGCGAGCACCGGACTGCACGGCCTCATCGACATGTGGAACCGCAGCGGCGGCAACACCGACCTGGTGGTCGACGAGTTCGGCTACTACCAGGCCGACTGAGGCGGGCCGGTCCGAGCGAATGCACGACTCGGCGGGGCCTCGGGCACGCGCACTCGCGCGTCCGGGGCCCCGTTCGGGTTCTGCGACTATCGCTTGCGCGACAGCGGCTGGGTGAAGCGGATGAGGTTGCCGGCCGGGTCCCGGAACGCGCAGTCGCGCACGCCGTACGGCTGGTCGACCGGCTCCTGGAGAGCTTCCGCCCCGGACGCGCTGATGTGCTCGAACGTGGCGTCGCAGTCGTCGGTCAGGAAGTTGACGCCGCGCAGCTGACCCTTGGCGAGCAGCTCGGTGAGCGCCTGGCGATCCCCGGGGGAGGCGTTCGGGTCGGCGCCGGGCGGTTCGAGGACGATGTTGACCTCGGGCTGCGTGGCCGGCCCGACCGTGACCCAGCGCATGCCCTCGAACTTCACGTCGTTGCGCACTTCGAGGCCGAGCACGTCATGGTAGAAGGCCAGCGCCTTGTCGTGGTCGTCCACGGCGATGAAGCAGTGCGTGAGGCGCAAGTCGGGCGGTGTCGCGCCCGTGCGGTTCTGGTTCATGAGGTCACGCTACGACCGGCAGAGAGCTTTCGCGCGAAAGCGGGGTACCTCGAGCGTCGACGCCCTCGGGTCCGCCGGTCATCGGTGCCGGACCGGGCGCGTCACCAGTTTCGCGTAGCAGGCCGGGATCGCCGCGCCCTCCTCGTGGTCGCGGGCCCGGTACGAGCTCGGGCTCTCGCCGACCAGTTCGGTGAAGCGGGCGCTGAACGAGCCCAGCGAGGCGCAGCCGACCTGGAAACAGACCTCGGTGACACTCAGATCCCCGCGCCGCAGCAGCGCCTTCGCGCGCTCGATCCGCCGCGTCATCAGGTAGCTGTGCGGCGTCTCACCGAACGCGGCGCGGAAGCTGCGGGAGAAGTGCCCCGGGGACATCAGCGCGGTCCGCGCGAGCGCGGTCACGTCGAGGGGCCGCGCGTACTCGCGATCCATCCGGTCGCGGGCCCGGCGCAGCCGCACCAAGTCCTCCAGTGTCACCCGACCAGCATCGCACGCACCGCCGACAGCGAGCCCCGAGATCACCGCGGCTCGTCCCGGAACAGCTCGGCGGGGTCGACCACCCGGTACATGTTCCCATCTTGACCCGGCGCTCTGACTGGGAGCGGATCAGGCCGTGGGTTCCCGGCCCACGGCGCGGATCTCGACGGACTCGTCGTCGTGGTTCAGCAGGAAGATCTTGTCGCCGCGGCGGATCGCCTCTACCCGCGGCGGAAGGCCGGCGAGCACCGGTTCAACGCCGGCCCGGCTACACGCCGCCGCGAGGATGCGGGCGAGCGCCGCGGCCTCCGGGAGTGTCGCGACGTACCACGCCGTTCCCGCGCCGTACGTGTTGCGCAGAACCGCGGGAATGCCGGCGAGCGGGCCGGCGGTGAAGGTGGCGACCGGAGTCGCCCCTTCGGCGGTCAGCCATTCGGCCCACGTCGCGGCGCTGAAGTCGCCGAGTTCGGCGCACTGCACGGCCAGCGGCTCGCCGGTCAGCGGCCAGTACTCCTCGATGCGCAGGCCCAGCAGGTCGCGGAACGGCGCCGGGTACCCGCCGAGCCGGATTCGCTCGTCGGGGTCGGACACCCCGGAGAACGCGCCCATCACCAGGTGCCCGCCGCGCTCGACGTACCGCGCCAGGTTCGCGGCCGCGGCATCGGTGACCTGGTAGAGGCTCGGGGCCAGGACGAGCTTGTAGCGGCCGAGATCCGCCTGCGGCCGGGCGAAGTCGGCGGTGATGTTCGCGCGCCACAGCGGCGTGTAGTACTCCCGGACCCGGTCCAGGTAACGAAATCCGCTGTGCGGCTGGTGGTCGAGCTCGACTGCGCGCCAGGCGTCCCAGTCGTGCAGGATCGCCACGTGCGCGGATACCCGCGTGCCGACCACGTCCCCGAGCCGCGCCAGTTCGCCGCCGAGTTCGCAGATCTCGCGGAAGACCCGGGAGTCAGGGCCCGCATGCGGGACCATCGCGCCGTGCGTGCGTTCCGCGCCCTGCCTCGACGCGCGCCACTGGAAGTGCAGGACGCCGTCCGCGCCGCGCGCGACGGCCTGCATCGACCACAGCCGGTTGAGCCCGGGGCGCTTGGGCGTGGCGACGGGACGCCACCCGGCGCCGGCCGGAGACTGCTCCATCAGCAGCCACGCACCGCCCTCGCCGAGGCTGCGCGTCAGGTCCTGGGCCATCGCGCCGTCGCGGGCCGCGTCGGGATCGTTCGGGTCGGGATACGTGTCGAGCGAGACGAAGTCCTCCTCGCGGGCCCAGCGCCACGAGTCGGTGCCCTTGAAGAAGCCCATGAAGTTGGTGGTGACGGGGACCGCCGGATTGTGCGCGCGGACGATGTCGCGTTCTGATACGAATCCGGACAGCAGCAGGTCCGAGGCGAAACGCTGGTAGTCCAGGTCCTGCGTCGGATTGATCACGTACTGCACCTGGCGCGGCGGGATCACCTCGTCCCAGTCGCCGTACCGCTGCGACCAGAACGCCGTGCCCCACGCCTCGTTCAGGCCGTCGAGGTCGCCGTAGCGGTCCTGGAGCCAGGTTCGAAAGCGCGCGGCGCAGCGATCGCAGTAGCAGACCGTGCCGAACTCGTTGCCGATGTGCCAGAGCCGCAACGCCGGATGATGCGCGTAGCGGGCCGCGAGCGCTTCGCTGATCCGGTCGGCGAACTCGCGGTACACCGGAGACGAAGGACAGTAGGCGTTGCGCGAGCCGTAGGTGCGCACGGTCCCGTCAGGGTTCTGCGGAAGGGTCTGCGGCCAGCGGTGGTTCATCCACGGCGGGGTGGAGGCGGTCGGGGTGGCCAGCGCCACGCCGATCCCGTTGCCGTGCAGCCCGTCCAGCACCTCGTCGAGCCATCCGAACTCGTACGCGCCCGGGCGGGGTTCGAGTATCGCCCAGGAGAACACGCCCACCGTGGCCAGGTTCACCCCGGCCCGGCGCATCAGGGCCATGTCCTGCTCCCACACCTCGCGCGGCCACTGCTCGGGGTTGTAGTCGCCGCCGAACAGGATGCGGTCGGTGAAGGAGAGCGGCATGGTCACACCTCGATTCAGCCCTTGATCGCGCCGGTGAGCATGCCCTTCGCGAAGTGCTTCTGCACGAACGGATACACGATCAGGATCGGCAGCAGCGTCAACACGACCACGGCCATGGACAGCGAGAGCGGGGCGGCTTGCTGGTGGATGCCTCCGTAGCCGCTGTTCGCCACACCCGGCATCGTCATTCCCAGGTTCACGTACTGGTAGAGCACGTACTGGATCGGCCACTTCTGCTGGTCTGTCGGCATGTAGAGCATGGCGCCGAAGAAGGTGTTCCAGTAGCCGACCGCGTAGAAGAGGGCGATGACGGCGGTCACCGCGCGCGAGGTCGGCAGCACCACCGACCACAGGATGCGCCACTCCCCCGCGCCGTCCAGCCGCGCCGCGTCGATCAGGTCCGTCGAGGTGCTGGAGAAGAAGGAGCGCAGCACCAGGATGTTGAACACGCTGACGGCGTTGGGCAGGATCAGCGCCCAGTACTGGTCGTATCCGCCCAGTTCGGTCACCACGATGAAGGTCGGGATCAGTCCGCCGCTGACGAACATCGTGATGATCAGCACCATCAGGATCGTGCGGTGCCCGAAGGAGCGGAAGCGGGAGAGCCCGTACGCGCACAGGACCGAGACGACCATCGAGATCAGCGTGCCCACCAGGGTGATCCCGAAGGTCACCTCCAGCGACCTGGTGACCGTGCCGTTGCCGAACACCTCCCGGTAGGCGTCCAGCGTCAGTCCGTGCGGGACCAGGACCAGACCGCCGGCCTGGTTGATCGCGCCCTGCGTCGAAAGACTGGTCACCACGATGCAGTAGAGCGGGACCAGCACCAGCGCCATCACCACGACCAGGACCGTGCCCTTGCCGAACTGCCCGGCCGTGGTCGGCGGCTCCTCCCAGACCGGGCGGCCGCTCGAGCGCCTGGGCGGCGCGGCCTGGCTCAGCTTCCCGGGCGCGAGCGCGCCCTCGAAACCAACTTCGGTCATTTGCGGTACAACCCATCCTCACCGAAGGCGTGCGCGAGCCGGTTGGCGCCGTAGATCAGCAGCAGCGAGATCACGCTCTTGAAAAGGCCGGCGGCGGCGCCGTAGCTGTAGTTGCTGGTGCCGATGCCGTAGTAGAAGGCGAAGGTGTCGAGCACGTCGGCGGCCTCGTGGCCGACCGCGTCGCGCTGGATCAGCATCTGCTCGAAGCCGACGGTCAGCGCGTTGCCCAGGCGCAGCACGAGCATCAGCACGATGACACCGCGCATGCCGGGCAGGGTGATGTGCCACATCCGCCGCCAGCGCCCGGCGCCGTCGGCCGCGGCCGCCTCGTAGAGCGCCGGGTCGATCGCGGCCAGCGCGGCCAGGAACACGATGACGCCCCAGCCGGCCTCCTTCCACACCGCCTGCGAGGTGACCAGCAGCTTGAAGGTGCTGGGATCGGTCATGACGTTCCACGGCGTGACGTGGTGGTGGATGAGGAACGCGTTGAGCAGGCCGGCGCCGCCGAGCATCTGCAGGAAGACCGAGATCACCAACACCCAGGAGAAGAAGTGCGGCAGGTAGATCACCGCCGACACGAACGCCCGGATCTTGTTGCTGACCACGGTGTTCAGCAGCAGCGCCAGCATGATCGGGATCGGGAAGTACAGCGCCAGTTGCACCGCGCTGATCGCCAGGGTGTTCTCCACCGCGGTCCAGAACAGCGGGTCGCCGAAGAGCTGGCGGAAGTTGTCAAGGCCGATGAACTGGCTGTGCATCACGCCGACCAGCGGGTCGTAGAACTCAAAGGCGGTGATCACGCCGAACATCGGCAGATAGTTGAACACCACGACCAGCGCCAGCGCCGGGATCGTCATCAGCAGCAGCGTCTTGTCGCGGCGTAGCCGTGCGCGCCGGGTGATCCGCCGGCGCTGCCTCGCCCCGGAGCCGCCCTCCCGCGGCGATCCCGCAGCGGCCCGCGCGTCCGGCGCGTCCGGCGCGACAGCGAGCGCGTCGGCCCGTTCCGGTCCCGCGCCGCCTGTCGTGATCGCCGCCACCGGTTGACTCCTCACTCGTGCCGTTTAGGTATCGCCGGGCGCTGCGTGCTCACCCGGCTCGCTCACCTGAAGCCGGTTCCGTACCGCGCGCGCCGTGCGCGGTACGGAACCGGAGCATGAAGCAGAGCTGAAGTGACTGACGCCGGATGTCGCGGATGCTCGGTTGTCGCAATACAACGCGTCAGCGCGTCACTGCATCGAACCGAACTTGTCGTACACGTTCGTCTGGTACCAGGCGATCACGTCCGTACCGCCGCTCTTCTTCCACGTGGTGACGGCGTCCTGGAACGCGGAGATCGGCTTGAGGCCGTGGTAGACCTCCTTGATGGTGTCCTCGACGGCCTGGGCGGTGTCCGCGGTGGCCAGCCGGGCCGGCACGGTGATGTTCGCGTTGTCGAAGACCGGCTTGTAGGCGTGCTGGACGGCGTCGGCCTGCCAGGCGCAGAAGTCCTTGGTCAGCTGGTCCATGCCCGGGTTCGACACGACGCTGGCCGCGGAGGCGAGGAACTGGTAGGTGTCCTGGTTCGCCTCCTTCTTGCCCTGGTCGGTGTACTGCGGGCCGGAGGAGGTCATGGTGTGGTCCACCCCGGCCACCCCGTAGTTGATCAGCGTGTACTCGGCCGAGCCGTAGGGCGCCGCGAGGTAGTTCGCGATCGCCAGGCACTCCTTGACCTGCTTGTCCGTCAGGTTCTTGTTCAGGTAGCTCATGATGCTCGCGCCGGCCTCGACGAAGATCGTCGGCGTCGAGGTGCCGTCCGCGGAGAAGACCTTGAACGCCTGCCGGTTGTACTTCGGGTTGGCCGCCAGGCCGGACTGAGCGTCCATCAGGTTCCACGCGCCGGTGCCGGTGGAGGAGATGATGCACTTGCCCGAGTAGAACCGGGTGTTGGCGTTGCTGGTGTCGCCGGCGAGCGCGTCCGGGTGTATGTACCCTGCCTTGGCGACCTTGTAAGCCCAGTTCAGGCCCTCGGCGAACTGCGGCAGGTCGTACTTGTGCACCAGCTTGCCGTTCTGTACCGCGAACTTCTCCGGGATGCCGTAGGGCTGCGCCAGGTAGGTCCACAGGTCGTCCGAGGCGCCGATGCCGCCGTTGGCGGCCTTGCACTCCTTGAGCAGGTTCTCGAAGTCGGCGATCGACTTCACCTCGGCGGACAGGCCGAGCTTGTCGACCAGGAGGTCCTTGCGGTAGAAGAAGCAGCCCGCGAAGGTGGCGCCGCTGGCGAAGGAAGGGATGCCGTAGAGCTTGTTGTTCCACACCCCGGCGGACCAGGCCGCGGTCGGGATGGCGGCCAGGTTCGGGTACTGCAGGATCTTGTCGCCGGCCAGGTACGGGGTCAGGTCCGTCAGCTGGCTCCCGGTCAGCTCGCCCACGTTGAAGGTGCTGTTCCACCACGTCGGCAGCTGGATCCAGTCGGGCAGTTTCTTGCCCGCGACCAGCGCGGTCACGGAGGTGTTGTAGGTGTTGCCGTTGGCCGGCTCCATGTTGATCGTCGCGCCGAGCGCCTTGTTGACGGCCTGGTAGTACGCGTTGTTCGCGGCGGGTATCGAGCCCCACAACGGGGTTACCGCGCTGTATGTGCCGCCGGAGCCGGGAGTGCCGCTCACGGTCGCCACCGGGTTCGCCGGGTAGGTCAGGTAGCCGGCGTCGGTCACCGCCCCGCCGCTGCCCTGCACGATGGGTATGTCCGGGTTGGCCGCGGAGTTCGGCTTGTATGTCGGCAGCGCGGCCGCGAGGCCGGTCTTGGTGTTGGTGCTCCCCTTCGCGGCGGACGAACCGTTGCCGCAGGCCGCCAGCAGCGGGGACATCGCCAGCGCGCCGGCGGCGCCCGCGGTGGCGGTGACGAAGCCGCGGCGGGTGAAGGCGTTGGAGCTCGGCATTGAACTCTCCATGGACGAAGTGGCGCCGCCTCGTCCGGCAGATCCGATGTCGAGCAGCGGCTCTGCGTCCCGTGGTCGGCGATGGTTGTCGAGTTGTGGGCGGTGCGGAACTGCGATTGCCGGCCGGCGGCTCCGGTGGTCACCGCACTGAGGGAGAGTGCCGCCCTGTCGGCGAGACTGTCGAAGCGCTTCAATATTGCGTCGAGGTTAGGTCAGGCAAACCGGCCACGCAAGGGTGTTCGGTCACGTTTCGATATCGAGCGAGGCGCCGAAGGCCTGGGTGAGCCGGGCCTTCCCCAGCCTGGACCACGGCGATCGATACCGGGTTTGATCTGCGTGAAGCTTTCTGGACCAGCACCTTTCCCCGCGTCGGCGGGCACTGCCGGGGTTGACACTCCGGCCGGGAAGATGGGACTTTCGAAGCGCTTCGATCCGGGCGGGTCGCGCGCCTCTGGCGTCACCATGGCGTTACGAACGGTCGGGGCCACGACAGGCCGGCCTCGCGCACCGGGGTGCCGCCGCTGGTCCGCAGCCTGCCTGCCCTCCACCGCATCCTTCGCTGGGAAGGTCGTGTCGCTCCGTGAACGCCGTGCCTGATTCGGATGGGCCCTTCACCACCGGCCCTTTCCCGTCTGTCGCCGATCCGGCCGCCGGGGTTGCCGGACTGCTGGCGCGGCTGACCACCGCGGAGAAGATCGCTTTTCTGCATCAGCACCAGCCCGCCGTCGAGCGGCTGGGCCTGGCGGCGTTCCACACCGGCTGCGAGGTGCTGCACGGTGTGGCGTGGATCGGCCGGGCGACCGTGTTCCCGCAGGCGGTAGGTCTCGGCGCGACCTGGGACCGGGCGCTGCTGCGGCGGATCGGGCAGGCGGTGTCCACCGAGGTGCGCGCCTTCCGGCAGGACCCGCGCGCGGTAAAGGGCAGCGACGTGTACGAAAAGCACACGATGGTGTCGCTGAATGTTTGGGCGCCGGTGGTGAATCTGCTGCGTGATCCGCGCTGGGGCCGCAACGAGGAGGGCTACAGCGAGGACCCGTACGCCACCGCGCAACTGGCGACGGCCTATTGCCGAGGGCTGCGCGGCGACCATCCGGCGATCTGGCGCACGGCTCCCGTGCTCAAGCACTTCCTCGCCTACAACGTGGAGACGGACCGGGCCGCGATCGACGTGAAGGTGCCGGCGCGGGTGCTGCACGAGTACGAACTGCCGGCCTTCCGCGGGCCCGTCGAGGCCGGGGTGGTCGCCGGGGTGATGCCCGGTTACAACCTGACCAACGGCATCCCGAACCACGTCCACCCCCTGATCAATGACGTGCTGCGGGCGTGGAACCCGCGACTGGTGGTCTGCTCCGACGCGCAGGCGCCGTCGAACCTGGTGGAGATCGAGAAGTACTTCCCCTCGCATGTCGAGTCGCATGCGGCCGCGCTCAAAGCCGGCCTGGACAGCTATACGGACAACGACGCGGACTCGCTGCCGACGATCGAGCGGTTCACCGCGGCGCTGGAGCGGGGACTGATCACGCAGGCGGACATCGACGCGGCCGTCGGCCGGGTGCTGGCGATGCGGGCCCGGACCGGCGAGTTCGATCCCGGAAACGACCCCTACGCCGGTATCGGCGCGGACGTGGTGGCGTGCGAGGCGCACGCCGCGCTGGCGTTGGAGGCGGCGAAGTCCTCGATCGTGCTGCTGAAGAACGCCGGCCGGGCGCTGCCATTGGCCCCGAGCACCGGCTCGGTCGCCGTCATCGGGCATCTCGGAACGCGCGTGATGACCGACTGGTACAGCGGAACGCTGCCTTACGCGGTCAGCATCGCGGACGGCCTGCGTACGCGGTGCGGTGCGGAAGCGGTCACCGCCGTGGACGGCGCCGACGTGGTCCGGCTGCGCTGCGGGAGCCGGGAGTTCGGTCGGTTCCGGCACCACGACTGGGGTACCAGCGTGCAGTGCCCGGTACCGGTGCACACGTTCCAGTCCGTCGAGAACGGCAGATACCTGACGCTGACCGGAGAGGGCGATCGCGCGGTGACGGCCGCCGCGGCGACGCCGGACGGCTGGTTCGTCAAGGAACTGTGGGAACTACACCCCGCGGGCGAGGCCGCCGATGACCGGGTACTGCTGCGCTCGAACGCCGAACACAGCCGCAAGTTCGTGCGCGTAGACGAGAACGGGGACCTCGTCGCCGACGCCGAGTCGGCCGCGCAGGCGGCCCGCTTCAGCCTCGATCCGCTCGCCTCGGGGGTGCACGAGGCGGTGGCCGCGGCCGGAGCGGCGCGGCGCGCGATCGTGGTGGTCGGCAACGACCCGCACATCAACGGCCGAGAGACGATCGACCGCGACGGGCTCTCGCTGCCGCGGCAGCAGGAGACGCTGCTGCGCGCGGTGTGCGAGGCGAACCCGGACACCGTCGTGGTGGTGGTGTCGAGTTACCCCTACGCGATGGACTGGGCGGCCGAGCACGTGCCCGCGATCCTGTGGACCTCGCACGGCGGCCAGGAACTCGGCAACGCGGTCGCCGAGGTCCTGGTCGGCGAGCACAACCCCGCCGGGCGGCTGCCGCAGACCTGGTACGCCGCGGACGCGGTGCTGCCGGACCCCGGCGACTACGACGTGATCGGCTCGCAATGGACGTATCAGTACTCTCAGCGCCCGCAGCTGTTCGCGTTCGGGCACGGCCTGTCCTACACCTCCTTCGCTTACAGCAACCTGGTCGCGACCGTCGCGCACGTCGCGCACGACGCGCACGACGCGCACGACGGATCGACCGCGGAGCCCGGCATCGGCGCGGCGCCCGAGTCGAATCCGGTGGATGACTCCGACGGGCCATGCGAGTCGTACACCGTGACCGTCGAGGTGACCGTGACCAACACCGGCGCTCTCGCCGGCGAGGAGGTGGCGCAGCTCTACTCGCGCGCGCTCGACGCCGAGATGCCGACGCCGCTGCGCAAGCTCCAGGGCTTCGAGCGGATCCGGCTGGAACCGGGCGAGTCGCGCACCGTCCGCTTCGAGGTGCCCGGGATCCGGCTGGCGCACTGGTGCGAGCGGGAAGGCTGCTTCGTCGGCGAGCCGGGCGACCACGAGTTCGCGGCCGGCGGCTCGTCCGCGAGCCTCGCGGCGCGGGTGACCGTGCCCTGCGGCGAGGCGGTCCGGCGCTATCGGTGAACCGCCTTCGCCGAACCGCCGCGCGCGGGACCGGGGCGGCTGTCGGGCCGCGGCTACACGTAGAACCGGGAGACCGTCTGCGCCACCGCCGCGGGTTTCTCAGTGCCCTGGATCTCCACCTGCGCCGTCACCGTGACCTGCACGAAGTCCGCCTGCTGGTCGACCTGCTCGACCGTCATGACGGCCCGCACCGCCGAGCCGACCCGCACCGGGTTGATGAAACGCACCCGGTTCAGGCCGTAGTTGACGCCCATGCGCACGCCCTCGACCCGGTAGATCTCGGTGAGCAGCGCGGGCAGCAGCGAGAGCGTCAGGAAGCCGTGCGCGATGGTCGAACCGAACGGCCCGTGCTTCGCGCGCTCCTCGTCGACGTGGATCCACTGGTGGTCGCCCGTCGCGTCGGCGAACCGGTTGATCCGGTCCTGGTCGATCACCAGCCAGTCGCTCGCGCCGATCTGCTCGCCGACCGCCTCGGCCAACTCGGCCGGGTTCGCGAACACCCTCACCGGTCGGCCCCGCCGTTGACGTGCAGCGTCTGGCCCGAGATGAACGAGGACTCGTCCGCGGCCAGGAAGGCGACCGCCGCCGCGATGTCCTCGGGCGTGCCGACCCGGCGCACCGGGGTGGCCTGCGCGGCGGCCTCGCGGAACGCCGCCGGGTCGAAGCCGACCCGGCGGGCCGTGGCGTCGGTCATGTCGGTGGCGATGAAGCCGGGCGCGACCGCGTTGACGTTGATCCCGAAGGGGCCGAGCTCGATCGCCAGCGTGGCGGTCAGACCCATGATCGCGGCCTTGGACGCGGAGTAGTTGGCCTGGCCGCGGTTGCCGAGCGCGGAACGGGAGGAGAGCGAGACGATCTTGCCGTACTTCTGGGCCACGAAGTGCTTCTGGCACTCCCGGGACATCAGGAAGGCGCTGCGCAGGTTCACCGCGATGACCGTGTCCCAGTCCTCGTCGGTCATCTTGAACAGCAGGTTGTCGCGGGTGATCCCGGCGTTGTTGACCAGGATGTCGATGTGCCCGTACTGCCCGGCGACGGCCGCGACCGCGGCCTGTACGTCAGTGCTCTTAGACACGTCCGCGCCGACGGCGACGGCCCGGCCGCCGTCCTTCGCGATCTGATCGACGGTGTCCTGCGCGCGTTCCGCGGTCAGGTCCAGCACCGCGACCGCCGCGCCCTCGCCCGCCAGCCGCCGCGCGATCGCCGCGCCGATGCCCTGCGCCGCACCGGTCACGATCGCGACTCTGTCCTCGAACCGACTCATCTTCGACTCCTTATTCGCTCGTTCGATCCACCTGCCCGGCGCCCGCTTGGCCGGCCGCCGGGCGCCCTCGTCAGACGGCTTCCAACAGCACCGCCGTGCCCTGGCCCACTCCGACGCACATGGTGGCCAGGCCGCGGCGCAGTCCCTCGCGGCGCATCCGGTGCGCGAGCGTGGTCACGATGCGCGCCCCCGAGCAGCCGAGCGGATGGCCCAGCGCGATCGCACCGCCGTCCGGGTTGACCCGCTCGGGGTCGATCCCGAGCCCGTCGACGACGGCGAGCGACTGCGCGGCGAACGCCTCGTTCAACTCGGCGGTGTCGAGGTCCGCGACGCTCCAGCCGGCGCGGGCGAGCACCTTGTGCGTGGCCGGGATCGGGCCGACGCCCATGACGTCGGGATGCACGCCCGCCGACGCGCCCGCGACGTACCGGGCCAGCGGTTCGACGCCGAGTTCGGCCAGGCCCCGCGCCGAGGCGAGCACGAGCCCGGCCGCGCCGTCGTTGAGCGGGGAGGAGTTGCCGGCCGTGACGCTGCCGTCGTTGCGGAACACCGGTCTGAGCGCCGCGAGCTTCTCCAGGCTCGTGTCCGTCCGGATGCCTTCGTCGGCGCCGACGACGGCGCCCCGCGACGTGGTCACCTCGATCAGTTCGTCCTTGAACCGTCCCGCGTCGCGCGCCGCGGCGGCCCGCTGATGGCTGCGCAGCGCGAACCGGTCCTGCCGTTCCCGCCCGATGCCGTATCTGGTCGCCACCTCCTCGGCCGTCTCGCCCATCGCCAGCAGGCCGTGCAGCTGCGTCATCAGCGGGTTGACGAGGCGCCAGCCGAGCCGGGTGTCGGCCAGCTCCATTCGGGGCGGCAGTGCCTCGTCGGCGCGGGGCAGCACGAAGGGGGCGCGCGTCATCGACTCCGAACCACCGGCGATGACGATGTCCGCTTCGCCCGCGGCGATGGTCCGCGCGGCGACGGTGAAGGCTTCCAGGCCGGAGGCGCACAACCGGTTGAGCGTCGCGCCCGGCACCGAGTCCGGCAGCCCGGCCAGCAGCACCGCCATCCGCGCGACGTTGCGGTTGTCCTCGCCGGCCTGGTTCGCCGCGCCCCAGTAGACGTCGTCGACGCGCGCCGGGTCCAGCGCCGGCAGCCCGCGCATCAGTTCCCTGATCACGGTGGCGGCCAGGTCGTCGGGCCGCACCGAGGCCAGCGCGCCGCGCAGCCGGCCTATCGGCGTGCGCCGGGCCGCGGCCAGGTACACGGTAGTCATTGCTCTTACTCCCAGTCTTTCGATACCCGGTGCCGGCCGCAGGGCTGGTGTCCCGCGCCGGAAATCCGCCGTGAAAATCGGCCCCCGCATCCCGCCTGGCCGCGTTGCCGAAACACCCACAGACGACCCACTGCGTTGATCGAGCACCGCGAGGGTGTTCCGGCGCCTTGCCAGCCGGGCGCGGATGACCGGACGCGCGCAGCCAGGTCGAGCAGAGTCATGCGACGGATTTCCAGCGCGGGACACTAGGCGATCGCGTTGACGCCGGTGTGCGCGCGGCCGATCAGCAGCTTCTGCAACTCGCTGGTGCCCTCGTACAGCGTCATGACGCGGGCGTCGCGCACGAGCTTGCCGACCGGGTACTCGTCGATGTATCCGTAGCCGCCGAAGATCTGGAGCGCGTTGTTCGCGGCGCGCACCGCCGCCTCGCTGGCGAACAGCTTCGCCATGGACGACTCCTGGGCGAACGGCTGCCCGCGGTCGATCAGGTCCGCGACGCGCCAGGTCAGCAGCCGCGCGGCGGCCACGTCGGTGGCGATGTCCGCGATCAGCTCCTGCACCAGCTGGTGGTGCGCGATCGTCTTGCCGAACTGCACCCGCTCCGTGGCGTGCCGTACCGCGTGCCGAAGGGCCGCCTCGGCGATGCCAACGCAGCCGGCCGCGACCGACATGCGGCCCTTCGCCAGCGCCGACATGGCTACCGAGAACCCCCTGCCCTCCTCGCCGAGCCGCGCCGAGTCCGGCACCCGAACCGCGTCGAAGGTCAGCTGCGCGGTGGCCTGGCCGCGCAGCCCGAGCTTGCCGCGGATCTCCCGCCGCCCGACGCCCGCCGACTCCAGCGGCACCAGGAAGGCGGTGACGCCGCGATGGCCCGGCCCGCCGCTGCGCGCGAACAGCAGCGCCACGTCGGCCCACGTGCCGTTGGTGATGAACATCTTCGTGCCGGTCAGCACCCAGTGCTCGCCGTCGCGCACGGCGCGCATGGCCAGGTTCGCGGCGTCGGTCCCGGTGTCCGGCTCGGTCAGCGCGAAGCAGCCGAGCGCGTCGCCGGAACACAGCCGGGGCAGCCAGGCGCGTTTCTGCTCCTCGGTGCCGTGCGCGTCGATCGACTTGGCGACCAGGCCGAGCGTGACCGAGACGATGCCGCGCACGGCGGAGTCGCCGCGGCCGAGTTCCTCCAGCGCCAGCACGTACGCGAAGTGGTCGCCGCCGCTGCCCCCGTGCTCCTCGGGGATGGTCAGGCCGAGCAGTCCCAGCTCGGCGAGCCGCTTGATCACGCCGCGGTCCACGCTTTCGGCGCGATCCCACTGCGCGGCGTGCGGGACGATGTGCCGGTCGGTGAAGTCCGCGACCAGCCGCCGCAGCGCCGCGTGCTCCTCGTCGAGCGCGAGATCCATTCCGGCCGAACCCTTCGACGCGCGAAAACTTGCAGTGCTAGTTTTGCCTGACTGTACCCAACCACAGCCGGTCCCGGAAGAGAGGTGACCAGCGTCACCATGGCCAGGCCGAAGTCCCCGCTGCTGAGCCGGGAACGGATCGTGGCCGCCGCACTCGCCCTGGTCGACGTGCACGGCCTGGCCGCGCTCTCCACGCGGCGGCTGGCGACGCGGCTCGGGGTGAGCGGCCCTTCGCTCTACAACCACTTCGCGACGAAGGACGACCTGCTCGAAGCGGCCGCCGACGCGGTGATCGCGCGGGTGGACATCACGCCGCTGGGCGCGCGGCCATGGCCGGAGGCACTGCGGGCCTGGGCGACCTCGTACCGGCGGGCGCTGGCCGAGCACCCCAATCTCGTGCCGGTCGCGACCCAGGGGCCAGGCCGCCGCCCGCACGCGCTGCGGATGGCCGACGCGGTGTACGGCGCGCTCGTCGAGGCGGGCTGGCCGCCGCGCGAGGCGACCCGTATAGGAGCACTGATGCGCTACTTCGTGGTCGGCGCCGCGAGCGGCTCGTTCGCGGGCGGGTTCGTCGACGACCCGGCGCTGTACGGAGCGCACTACCCGCACCTGACCGACGCGCACCGGCTCCAGGCGCACCGCCGGGAGGTCGACGAGGGCGCGTTCGAGACCGGGCTCGACGCACTTGTGGCAGGGCTCGAACTACGCTTCGCCCGGCTGCGCGAGCGCTGACCGGCCTCTGCGGAAAGACGGGCCGGGCGGCTCAGCCGAGTTGCCGCCGGATGTCCATCAGGTGGTGTTGCGCCTCGTGCACCGTGTGCAGCGCGACCCAGGCCAGCGAGCGCGGCGCCGGTTCCGGGAACGGGTAGACGACCTCGCGTGCCCAGTCGCCGGCGTCGAGACGGTCGAGCACGCCGCCGAACAGCAGCGCCGCGTCGCACAGTTGCCGGGCGACGTCCTGCGGGTCCTGCGACGCGTAACCGTCGTTCTCGACACGCTCCTGGCGCCCCATCGGCGCCAGTTCCAGCCTGCCGCCGTCCCACCCGGCGCGCCGCGCGGCCAGCAGCCGCTCCCGCTGCACCAGGAACACGTCCCGCAGGTGGCAGCCGTACTCGAGCGGCGACCAGACCCCCTGCCGCGGCCGGGTGCGCAGATCCGGCCCGTCGGCCCGTAGCAGCCAAGCGACCTCGGCCGCCAACTCCCGTGCCGACCGCGCCGCCGACGCCGCGTCACCGAGGTCGTAGACGAAGCCGCACTCAGCACACTCTTCCCACTCCACGCTCGCATGCTAATGGTTGCGCGGCCGCCCCTCGCCCCGTTCGCCGTCCCGCCCGGCAACCCGTCGATCACGAGCGCGCCGACCGCCGGGTCCGGCGCGGCATACAGTGTGCCTGTGATGGCGAACGGCAGTCCGGTGGCGGCCAACGGCGGCGCAGGTCAGGTGCGGGCCCTCGTGGTCGAGGACGACCCGGGCATCGCACGGTCGATGGCGCGCGGACTGGCCGGGGCCGGGTACGAGGTGCAGGTCGTGGGTACCGGCGCCGACGCGCTGGCGGCCGAGCCCGCCGACGTGGTGCTGCTCGATCTCGGGCTGCCGGACGCCGACGGGGTCGAGGTGTGCCGCAGCCTGCGCGAACGCTGCGACGCGGCGATCATCGTGGTGACCGCCCGCGGCGAGGAGGGCGACCGGGTCGTCGCGCTGGACGAGGGCGCGGACGACTATCTGGTCAAGCCGTTCGGACTGGCCGAACTGCTGGCGCGGATCCGGGCGGTGCTGCGGCGCGTGCGGCCGAGCGGCCCGGCGGTGTTCGTGCACGGCCCGATGACGGTCGATCCGCGCGCCCACCGGGTGACGGTCGACGGGGCCGAGATCGCGCTGACCCCCAAGGAGTTCGACATCCTCGAATGCCTGGCCGCCGACCCGGGCCGCGTCGTCACCCGGCAGGAACTGCTCGAACGCGTCTGGGACGCCAACTGGTACGGACCGACGAAGGTCCTGGACGTGCACGTGGCGGCGCTGCGGCGCAAGCTGGGCGTGCCGGGCCTGGTCGAGACGGTGTACGGGCGCGGATTCCGGCTCGGCGAGTCGGCATGAACCGCGCACCGCTCGATCCGAACGCGGGCGCGGCCGCATGAGCCGCGTGCCGCCCGGCGTGAGCTGAGCGCCGTGTCCCGACGCATCGCCATGACCTTCGCCGCGCTGATCGCGGCCCTGCTCGTGCTGGCCGTGGTGCCGGTCGGCGTCGCGGTCGACGCGAAGGAGCGCGAATCGTTCAGGTTCGACGCCATCTCGGCCGCGCGCCAGGTGTCCGCGAGCGCGGAAGAGTACCTGGTGGACCACCACTCGCCCGACTCGATGAACAAGGCGCTGGCGGAGACCGCGGAACACGGCGACTGCGTCGCGGTGTACAAGGCCGATGACACCCTGTTGTCCTCCGCGGGCTGCCCGCAGGCCACCGACTCGCAGGCCCGCGCGCTGATCGCGGCCGTCCGCGCCACCCGCGCGGACGAGCTGGAGAGGACCGCGCAGGACGGCGGCTGGCTCCAAGCCGCGGTGCCGATCTCCGACAGCGACAAGTACTCCGGCACGGTGGTGTTCGCGCGCTCCTCCGACGAACTCGACGACCACATCGCGGTGCTGTGGGTCTGGCTGGGGTTGACCGGCCTCGGGGTGCTGGCCCTCGGCGTGGTGCTCGCGCTGCGCCTGGCCCGCTGGGTGTCCCGGCCGCTGAGCGGGCTGGGCAGCGCGGCCGCGCGGCTCGGCGACGGCGACCTCGATGTGCGCGCGGAAACCCGACACGGCCCCGCGGAGGTGCGCGCCCTGGCCGCGACCTTCAATCGGATGGCCGAGCACACGCAGACGCTCGTGCACGGCCACCGCGCCTGGGTCGCGGATGTCTCCCATCAGCTGCGCACCCCGCTCACCGCGCTGCGGTTGCGCCTGGACGTGCTGGCCGGCGAGTCGCAGGGGGAGACCGCCGTGGAACTGGCCGGGGCGCTGGAGGAGATCGCCCGGCTCTCCCGGCTGGTCGACGGGCTCCTCGCGGTCGCCAGGGCCGAGGGGCGGGTACCGCGGCGCGAACCGGTGGACGTCGGCGCGGTGGCCGCGGAGCGGGTCGCGGCCTGGGAACCGGTGGCCCGGGAGCGGCGGATCGAGCTGGTACCGGCCGGGGCGGCCGCGGGCCCCGGCGCGGCCGGACCCGGCGCGATGGCCCGCCTGGGCCCCGGAGACCTGGAGCAGATGCTCGACAACGTGCTGGCCAACGCCCTGGAGGCGGTCCCGGACGGCGGCCGCGTGCTGGTCACGGTGGCCCGCGCGGACCGGCGGGTCCTGCTGCGCGTCATCGACAACGGGCCGGGCATGGACGAGCAGGCCAAGCAGGTCGCGTTCCACCGCTTCGCCAACGCCGGGGCGCGCGGCAGCGGACTGGGGCTGGCGATCGTGCACCGCCTGGTCAACGCGGACGGCGGATCGGTGCGGCTGACGGACAGCGCCGGCGGCGGCCTGACCGTGGAACTCGACCTTCCATCAGAGTCCTGATATACCTGGCGAGCCACGCCGGCCGTCGGCCCCGAGCCCGAGCCC
>NZ_JAGSXH010000071.1 GCF_018283645.1 Actinocrinis puniceicyclus
CTACGGTCGGCACCGCCTCCGCCTGACCGGACCGGAGCTCTCACTCGTTCCCCGCACCCGAAGCGGCTGCGCCCGGGTCGCGTGAAACCAGGGAGCGGTCTCGGTGTCTTAGTGCGCCGGATTCGCTAGGCTCCAAACGCTTTGCGCACGGTGCACTTGAGCGCGCAGTACGTGGGTACACCGGTTCGAGCGCATGCGTCCGGTTCGTGTGGAGGTCAAATATGTCGGTCGAGTCGCAGGCGCCCGAGGCCGCTGCGCCCGAAGCGGCCGTCGAACGCAGCGGCGTGCGCGTCTGGTTCGCCGCTCTTTTCCGCGCCCTGTTCGTCATTGTCTTAACGCTCGCGGTTCTCGCGGCGCTCGGCTACGCCGGGGACATCGCGCTACACCGGCTCACCCACACGAGCCGGTCGAACGCGACCTACGCGCACATATACGAAGTCGATATCGTCGTCGACGGCGACGCATCCGTATCCGTCACCGGGACGCAAAGCAGCGCGCGGCAGGTGACTCTCGACGAGACCGACAAGTCAACCGTCTTCGACAGTCCTCAGCGCGCGGTGAGCGTGATAGCGGGCACGCTCTTCGTGTCGGTTCGGTGCCCGGACTCGCGCTGCACAACTGATCTGGCGTTGACTACGTCTCCTGACACGCGGGTCACCATCAACGCGGGCAACGCGTTTCATCTCGACCTCGCCCGCGTCGATGTCAAGAACCTCGCAGGGCCCGTCGATCTGTCGGCTTGGCCGGCGAAGGTAACCGTCCAGGACTCGAGCTCGCTGGTCACGGGTATGGTCGCAGGGTCACTCGTGTGCAACGCGCCTGCCGTCTGCATCGTGCAGGTACCGCGCTAGGCAGTGTTGGGGAATGCCTCAAGGGGCGAATCCGGTCAGCGACGAGCATGGGCGCACGGCCGAAACGCCCACAGACGACCCACTGCGTTGATTGAGCACCGCGAGGGTGTTCCGGCGCCTTGCCAGCCGGGCGCGGATGACCGGACGTGTGCAGCCAGGTCGAGCAGAGTCATGCGACGGATTTCCGGCGCGGGACACTAGGCCGGCCTGGGCCTTGGCCCAGGGAACGCAGTGCGCGGTGTGTGCACGCCTCGGTTGCGCGATGTCGCTGACGGGCTCCGGCGCCTCTGTGCCAGCGCTCAGGCGCTTACGGGAAAGCCATCCGCGTCCAGCAGAACGCCGCCGATCACCTCGGACAGCAGCGCTGCCGCTTCGCGCACCCGGCCCAGTGTGGCGACCGTCTCGGACAGCGTCGCCTGCTTCACGCAACTGAAGCGATACACCGTGAGCGGCCAGCCCTCGTCCGCCCGGGAACGCAGCGCGTACGGCAGGAATTCTTCCGCGCCGAACGGCTGCACCCGGATCTCGAGCGCGCCGGGCCGGTCGAGGCAGTAGTTGTTCGCGGCGAGCACACCGTTGCGCCCCAGGTCCGGGATCGCCAGGCCGAGGATTGAGCGCAGCACCTGCCAGGGCAGCGCCTCGTGCCCGTAGACGCAGAACACGGTTTCCTGTGGCTCGGCGACGTGCGATGGGCAGCCGGGAAGCCGCGCGGCGCCGCCGAGCAGCCGGGCCAGGCCCGTCACCAGCGACCACGCCAGGGCCTCCGGACCCGTTGGAATGTCCCGCGGAAAGCGCTTACGCAGCGCCTGCGCGTTTCGCCCGTCCGGGATCCGCGACCGGCGCCGCGGCGCCTGAGCCACGTAGGCGGTGGACCAGCCGGCGGGCAGATCGGCCTGCGCGGAGAGCGTAGGGTCGAGGTGAAACGGGCCGTGCCACCGTACCCCGTCCGCGACGTGCAGCACGCCCAGGTCGTCGCGTGTCGGCGTCGGGTTCCACGTACGCACCAACGCCTCGATCGAAGCGGGGGTCCGCGGGCCTGCCAGCAGAAGTACCGGGTTTCCGCTGATCAGTCGTTCAGGATCCGCCGGGTATTCCCGCCGTCGCCGTACCGCATTGGCCCACGGGGTGGCGCCGACGCGGGACAGGGCCGGGGTCAGACTCCAACGCTCCATGCCTTCACTGTCGCAGCGCACTAGCCCCCGGATGGGAACCTGCGCCGACAAATCACCCGTTCCGGCTCCCCCGCTTGCGCTACCAGAGCGAGCCCCAGGTCGCGTCTGCCAGCGACTCCACCACGAGCCGGGTCCCGTCCGCGCCGACGAGCACTCCGCCGGTCACTTCCAGCAATGCCCTCGCCAAGCGGTAACGCAGCCGGTCCGACCCGGGGCCCAGTGACGCGACTGAAATCTGGTAAGCGGTCAGGGACGTGGCGCTCCACCCGCTCTGCGCGAGCGCGCCGGGCAGTTCGCCGAACATCGGATCCTGCGTCACGTCGATCACGAAAGTCGCGACCGTGTCGGAGATCGTCGCGCTGTAGGCGGCGACGCCGTCCTCGGGTTCGTCGTCATCGGCCGCGGTCGCACAGAACGTCTCGCCGGTCCCCAGAGCGCTCGCCGCAGCCAGCACCTTCTGCGGGTCCGCGAGCCGCTGCGCGTAAACCGTCACGACATCCGAAGCATCCACGTTCAGCGGCCACCGCATCACGAGCCCCCCGTCCCTGTCTGTTCCCGCCCGTGTCGCCGGCGCGGTCATATCAACGGCACCGGCTCCGGGCAACGGCACCGGCGCTGACGCCGACCGGTGTCAAGAAACGGATGTGCGATGAAAGTTCAAGTATGAGCGCGACGGCGTCGGACCGCGCTGTCCCTGGTATCGGGACCCGTAGACCGCCGAGCCGTACGGGTGCTCGGCGGGCGATGACAGCCGGAACATGCACAGTTGTCCGATCTTCATCCCGGGCCATAGCTTGATCGGCAGTGTCGCGACGTTCGACAGTTCCAGCGTCACGTGCCCGGAGAAGCCGGGGTCGATGAAGCCGGCGGTCGAGTGGGTCAACAGGCCTAGGCGCCCGAGGCTGGACTTCCCCTCCAGCCGCGAGGCTATATCGTCCGGGAGGGTGATCATCTCGTAGGTCGAACCGAGCACGAACTCTCCCGGGTGCAGGATGAACGGCTCCTGCCCTTCCGGCTCCACCTGCCGCGTCAGGTCTGGCTGCTCCTGTGCCGGGTCGATATGCGGATACCGGTGGTTTTCGAACACTCGGAAGTACCGGTCCAGCCGCACGTCGATCGACGAAGGCTGCACCATCGACTCGTCGAAAGGCTCGACCCGCACCCGCCCGGCCACGATCTCCGAGCGCAGATCCTTGTCTGAGAGCAACACCCACAGACCGTATCGCGCCGCCCGCGGCCCGACCAACAGCCGAACCAGCCAAGCTGCCCGCAACCTGTGCCTGCCCGCTTCCGGTCGTCCAGGCACCGAACCGCGCCAGCCATGCACTCCGCGGCGATCCCCGCCACCTCGCGTCCGGGTCTGGTAACGTAACTCTCGGCAAGCTTCCAAAGCGTGCCGAGGGGTATGGCCTGCGGGTGTAGTTCAATGGTAGAACATCAGCTTCCCAAGCT
This sequence comes from Actinocrinis puniceicyclus, assembly GCF_018283645.1. GTDB lineage: Bacteria > Actinomycetota > Actinomycetes > Streptomycetales > Catenulisporaceae > Actinocrinis > Actinocrinis puniceicyclus. The sequence continues at coordinate 3,476 of NZ_JAGSXH010000071.1, forward strand.
GACAGCGCGGGTTCGATTCCCGTCACCCGCTCCAACGGCGAGGCCCAGGTGAGAGAACCCTCTCTCGTCCTGGGCCTTCAGCGTGTTGAGCCCCGAATGCGCCCCGCGTGCCCGTTACGTGGCCGTAGCCTCCGCAGAGTCCTCATCCGAAGTGGTCGGCGCAAGTTTCCTAGCCTTCCGCGCCAGCTCTCCGAGAGCGCCCGCGATGACCTTGTCACGGTCGCTCGTAGCGTGCTGGTAGATGATCGCGGCGCGTGTCGAACTGTGCCCCATCCGCGCCATCAACTCCGCCAGACTCGCACCGGTCGCAGCCGCAAGGGTATTGCGCCTGGTCATCGTCTGCGGCCCGAAGACGTCACCGGTCACCGCCGCCGCACTGGCCGCCGACCCCCGGCTGAGCTTCGAGACCGTCCCGGATGGATGCTGGACACTGACCGACCGGCGCACCGGACAGCAGTTCACCTCACCGTCCGACGACCCCGAGCGCCCCGAGCCCGCCGATGTCGCCTACCTCGGCCGGCTGCCGCGACCTGACCGCAAGGGAACCTTCCTGCTGATCGCCGGAGTCCACGCCATCGGATCACTCGGCGCCGCAACCTACCTCGCCGAGAACATCGCCGACCTGTACGAGCAGGCGTCAACGCGCCCGGCCGGCGTCGACACGCCCTGTCCGCACGACGCACGCTGGTACGCCCGCGCCCTGGGATCCAGGCTCGTAGCCGAACTCAGTACCGAGCCGCCCTCCTGGATCGCCGAAGCCGTAGCCCGCGCCATCGACACCGTGGCCACAAGCCACGCCGCCACGTGCCCGATTGACGACCAGAGCCATCCGTCAGCCACCATCGCGATACTGCGCGAACTACCCGACGTATACGAGTACTACATCCTCGGAGACTCGACCATCGTCTTCGACACGGCCGGGGGACAGCTCACCGCCCGCAGTGACAAGAGCCTCAGCCGAGTGGCCACCGCACAACGCGCCCGCGTGACCGCTACCGGGTACGAAGCCAGCGAGCGAGATTCAGCCCGTGCCGAGCTGGTCGAAGCCGAGCGCGCGAAGCGCAACGTCCGAGGCGGTTACTGGATCGCATCGACGAACCCCGACGCCGCCGCACACGGACGCCAAGGACACATCAGCCGCCGAGAGCTGAGCCGAGCCGCCCTGCTCAGCGACGGAGCAGCAGCAGCAGTCGAACGATACGAGCTCGTGGACTGGCGATCAGCACTCGACCTGATGGAGCAGGACGGACCGCAAGCGATCATCCGGGCCGCACGCGACGCCGAGGACTCGGACCCACAGGCCAAGCAGTGGCCGCGCAGCAAGCCGCACGACGACGCAACCGCAGTGCTCTGCATAGCGGAGCGACACAGCCAGGAAGCTGGCTAGAACTTTCTCTACGAGGATCAAGGCACGCCGCTGAAGCGGCGTGCAGCCCGTCGCCGCCCGAGCCGTCGCCTCCTGTCTTCGCCCCGACTCCGTCTCGGCCCGCGCCGGGCGAACCCAGGACAGCAGGACCAGCGCCGAAGCGTGAGCGAGAAGCCAGGCAGCCACACCCGACACGCAGCAGGGAAACCCGCGGGCACGACGACGAGACCCGGACACCGGCCGACGCAGAAGCGGACGAGCCGGAAGCACGAAGCCACCGCGGACCGCTTGGCGCCGCCGGACCTGCGCCAGCGTTCCACGCGCAGCCGGCGCGCCAGCGACCGCGAACACGAGCACAGGCACACCACACAGCAGGCCGAACCCGGACACCACACGACCCGAAGCACCCACCACGGTCAGCAACTCCCGACACTCGACAAGCACAACGACCAACCGCACCAGGAACCCGAGCAGCCCAACGAGAGCGAGCGAGCAGAAACAACAACGCCGCTGGCAGGCCCTCCCTCGGAGATGAGGGGAAGACCACGCAGCGTCGGAGGGTGCGGGAAGGTGGGGAAGAGGGTGGGTCGGTTCTGGCATCTCCCCGGCCGGTCACCACGAGGGTTACCAGACGACGGCCGGCAAAGCAGGAGCTTGCCCGACCGAGGAGTTACCAGAACCTCAGCCCGGCGAGCGAGCGCAGCTCAGGCCGTAGGCAGATCAACGACCGTAGTCAGCAGGAAGTCAGCGAAACCCCGGCAACATACGACAGCAGGCGACAAGCGGCCAGCAGCGGACGAGGGCAAACGACACCGCCCCACAGCACCCGAGGCCAGGGAACCGCCCTGACACGGCAGCGCTCACAGGACGCGCATGATCATCCCGACGAGTCAGATCGTCCGGCGCGTCGCAGTCCTGACAACCGCTCGCGCAGTGACGACGATCCGCCTCTGATCGCCGCCCGGTTGAGGTGCCGCATGTAGGGCACCACCAGGAAGCGCGGCCGGTTGAAGACGACAATCACGATAAGCAACGGCACGGCTGCCACGAACGCGACCAGGAACGCGCCGGCGACCCACTTCCACACTTCAGGGTTCGGCGAGGCCATACCCACAGCGCCGGAAAGGATGACGCATCCCCCGCAGACAAGGGCGCCGGCCACCACGGCGACCCCGCGCGCCAGGCCCCGCCCCACGGATTCTCCGACCCTGAAGCTCAGAATCTCAGCGGTGCGCCCGAACCGGTTGGGATTCCGCCAGGTGCGTACGGCGATCCATACGTGGACCGCCACCATCCCGTAAAAGCACGTGATCACCAGTGCCAGACCGACGATGCCGCCCACAGAGGCTGGCTGAGCGTCTTGAGCCACCACGCGCCCCCGATCTATCAATGGTTTGATTGAGGATAGCCGCGCCGATCGATCGCGTACAGCAGCGCGATACAGCAACCGGGCCGACGATCAGTGCCGTACAGTGGCCCTGCCCGACCTAACTCGGGCGGGAATGTCCGGATCTGCCCCACCGGTGCCGCACGTTCGAATCGAGGGGGTCGTTCGAATGGATGTCGGAACCTGCGTCTATCGTTTCCGCCATGACTACAGCCGAACCTAACAAACAGCAATTTCCCACCGTTGATGACGAAGCTCGGTTCTGGTCTCTGCTGGAGCAGGCGTGGTCGCAAGTCGACGATGCCGTGAATGTGATCCGACTCTCCATGGCGTCCGGGCCCGCAGATTCCGATCGCGCAGCCGACTTGGCCATCGTGGACGAGACGACAGACGATTTCCTGGAAGCACTCACCGTGCTCTGCCGAGGCATGTCCTCTCGCGAGCTGACTGACCTCGACCGAGTCCTTGAGCGCAAGCTCTACGACATCGACCGAGCCGACATTCAGGCCGTCACCGACGGGTCGGACGACGGCTTCCTCTATGCACGCGGGCTCATCATTGCCCTCGGCCGTGACTACTACGCTGCCGTTGCCGCCAACCCGCGCGTGGCCATCCTCGATGGTGAGTTTGAGGCCATGTGCTACTTCTTCGCGCGTCTTCACGGCGACCTGTACGGCGCGTGGCCGGCAACGGGATCGGGCATTAGTCGCGAGAGCTGCTCAAATCCGGCTGGGTGGAGCTTCACCGGGGTATGAACCTTCCCCGCCTCGTCCCGCAGCGTTGATCCGGTATCAGCGGCGCACCTCGCGCACCGGTTCCCCGGGGCGCCAGCTGCGAATGACCAGGGCGTCGTTGGTAGCCGCGATCGAGGTCAGCACCGCCTCGGTCAGGTCGAGCCGGAAGAGGTGGAACGGGCCCGGATCAGCCTGGCGGCCGTCGAGCGCCGCCGCCTTGAGCCGCGGATCGCCGATTTCGATGGCCACGCCCGCGAGTTTGGCGTCGCCGCCGCTCATCGAGCCGTCCCCCGGGTTCGAGTGCAGCGCGAAACGCCCGTCGCGGCGCAGGTCGACGGCCTTCAGTGCATTGAGCATCGAGCCGAGCGTCAAATCCGGGCCGACGATGCGCACCTCCGTGCCGCTGACCCTGGGTGAGCCGTCGCGGCGAAGCGTAGCGAGCACATGATGCTTTGTGGCCGCGAAGCGTGACCAAACCGCCGCCGCGAACACAGGTTCCGCCTCGGTGAACTGCTGCCAGGTAGCCGAAGTCATACGGACAGTCTTACCGCTGCCACCGACAACTTGGTGACCGCGAGCCTCCATGGCAGCGCACGATCCAGCCGCACCGATCCCCGGACGCACGCGCTGCCCCCGCACCGCCCGGCACAGTCCGGCCGCGGATCAGGCGTCGGCGAGCAGCTTGAGGGCATCGGCCACGGAACCGCACACGTGGTGCGGCTGCGGATCCTCGGCGGTCAGCGCGCGTTCATTCTGCACCCAGATCGTCCGCAGGCCGGCGCCGATCCCGCCGGCGATGTCGGCCTCAAGCGAGTCGCCGACCATCCAGCCGTACGGATGATCGAGTTGCACGCCGAGACCCGCCGCCGCGCGTTCGAAGATCAGCCGTTCGGGCTTGCGCGCGCCCTCAGTCTCCGAGACGAAAACGCCGTCGACCAGGCCGCGCAACCGCACCCGGTCGATCTTCGCGTTCTGCATCGTCGTCGCGCCGTTGGTGATGACGCCCAGCCGCCAGCCCTCCGCGCGCAGCCGGCGCAGGCCCTCCGACACCGCGTCATCGAGCACGAAGAAGTGCGGATACGTCATCGTCACATCGTGGACGAGCTGTTCGACGCTGTCGGCGAGACCGAAGTGCCGTTTGAAGTCGGACGCGTACTCGGTCCACGTCTTCGCCGTCGTGCTCTTGACGGCCAGGAAGTCCACGGCCGCGGGATCGATGCCGCGGTCCGCGACGAACTGCTCAGCCCACTCGCGCAGCGCCCCGCTCTGGTCGACCAGCGTGTTGTCCAGGTCGAAGAACGCGAACTTGACCACCTGTTTGGTCACCGTGACCACATCCCGTAATGAACCATGCTTTCGATCGGTCTGCGCCGCGCCCGCAGGTCGCGCTTCTCGCTCTCGGTGTCGTAACCGATCGCGACGGCGCCGATCGGTTCGTAATCATCCGGTACGCCAAACGCATCCTTGAACGACTGGACCCGGTCGGGAACGATGCCGAAGTACAACGCGCCCAACCCCTCGTCGACCGCGGTAAGCAACTGCAGCATCACGGCCATGCCGGTGTCGATGTGCCAGAAGGGGACAGGCCAGCGCGATTCGTCGCGATCGGTCCAACCCTTGTCGGGCTGCGCGTAGCGGTCCAGATAGGCGCGCTTGCAGGAGAACGGGACGATGACCAGCGGAGCCGTGCGGACCGTGTCGGTCACCGCGTCCGAGCCGAACTGCCAGAACTTCTCGAGTTCCGCCTCGCGCAGAACCAGCCAGGCTTGGCCCTGCGAGAACCCCGCGGAGGGCGCCCGGGTTCCGTTGTGCAGTATCCGGGCAAGCGCTTCTGCGGGGACCGGCCGGTCGGAGTCAAAGCTTCGCACCATCCGGCGGGTGCGGATGGCGTCTTGAAGTTCCATGCCGTTGACCTTATGCGTGGTCGGACGGCATTCGTCAAGCCCGATGGCTTATAGGGTAGAGCGCGTGAAGATCCTGGTCATTGGTGGCGGCGGTCGTGAGCACGCGATCTGCCACGCGCTCAGCCTCGACGACTCCGTGACCGCGCTCTACTGCGCGCCGGGCAATCCCGGCATCGCGGCCGTCTCACAGTTGCGGTCGGTCGATCCGCTCGACCCGGAAGCGGTCGCGGGCCTCGCCGCGCAGCTTGCGGTAGACCTCGTAGTCGTCGGGCCGGAAGCACCGCTCGTCGCCGGAGTCGCCGATGCGGTGCGCGCCGCGGGCATCGCAGTCTTCGGCCCCTCAAAGGCCGCCGCGCGGCTCGAGGGCTCCAAGGCGTTCTCCAAGGAAGTCATGGCCGCGGCGGGTGTGCCGACCGCTGAGTCCTTCGTGTGTTCGACGGCCGAGGAAGCGGCTCGTGCGCTGGACGCCTTCGGGCCGCCCTACGTGGTCAAGGATGACGCGCTCGCGGCTGGTAAAGGCGTCGTGGTCACACATGACCGCGACGCGGCATTGGCTCATGCGCAGGCGTGTGGTCGCGTCGTGATCGAGGAATACTTGGACGGACCGGAGGTCTCGCTTTTCGCGCTGACCGACGGCACCACGGTGCTTCCCCTGCAACCTGCGCAAGACTTCAAGCGGGCGGGGGACGATGACGCCGGCCCGAACACAGGCGGTATGGGTGCTTACTCACCGCTTCCATGGGCTCCGGCGAACCTGACTGAGGACGTCCTCGAATACGTGCTCCAGCCCACCGTGGACGAGCTGCGCCGTCAGGGCACGCCGTTCGTCGGGCTGCTGTACGCGGGACTTGCTCTCACGAAGCGAGGAGTGCGGGTCATCGAGTTCAACGCGCGCTTCGGGGACCCCGAGACACAAGTCGTGCTCCCGATGTTGAGGACGCCTCTCGCGCACCTGCTGCGTCACGCGGCCACTGGCACCCTCGGCGCAGTCGAGCCGCTGCGTTGGCACGACGGAGCCGCCGTCACGGTGGTGCTCGCGGCAGCCGGCTACCCGGGATCTCCTCGCGGCGGCGATCGTATCAGCGGCATTCCGGACGCCGAGTCCGCCGGCGAAGTGATGGTCTACCACGCGGGTACCTCGTTGGACCCCTGGGGCGGGCTGATCTCCTCAGGCGGCCGGGTGCTCACCGTCACCGCCCGGGCCGGGGATCTCGCCGCGGCCAGAGATCTGGCCTACGCGGCGCTCGACCGCATCGAACTGCCCGGTTCTCACCACCGCACGGATATCGCGGCGAAGGCGATCGGAGGCCTGATCGCCGTTCCGTGACAGCTCGACGACCGTTCGTGAACCGAATGCGACGGCCGCGCCGTCCATCCGGTTCAGACGGAGTGACAAGCTCACCCGAACGAGCGGAAACCCGCACGGCCCGCATGCCTATCGCATCCGGGCGGCGCTACGCTCACGTCAAGGGAGCGTTTCCCACGCTCGGCCGCCGCAGGGGTCGCGATGGCCGGCCGGCGGCGCATCCGGCGCTGAGTCGCCAGGACCGGTGCCGACAGGACCGCGGCGGTCCGCCTTCCGGCGGCCGGCGACCTGCGTTCACGATTCGGGGTGAGCACGGTTGACCGCGGCCTCGACCAGCGCAGTCCGCCACGCCCGCGCTATCACACGCATCTGCCGGCTCGCCGCCGGTAGCTGGATCGCGGCGGCCGGGACGATCGCGGCCGCGCTGCTGACTCTTAGCCCGATCAGGATCGGCTTACCCGCCGCAGCGCTGATCGCCATCGCGGGCGCATGGCCGCTGCTGCTCTTCCATCGCATCGTGCCGGCCCTCACGCCGACGGTGCCTCCGGTGCAGGGCGGCTACGGCGAACTGATGCTCACTGTGCGCCAAGTCACCGCGGCGCTCGGGGTGAGCGAGCCCGCCGCGTTGGAGCTGTCCCCGGACTGTGACGCCTGGCTCGAACCGCGTGCCGAAGGACCGGTGCTGGTGATCGGCGCACCGTTCCTGTGGTGGCTGCGGGTCAGCGAACTGCGCGGACTGCTCGCTCCGGTGCTCGCGGGCATGGATGCCGCGCACGACACCCACATAGGTCGGGCGCGCCGACTGGTCCGCAAGCTCGATTTCGCGGAAGCGCAAGGTTGCCCGCCCTGGCCGCGCTCAGTCATCGTCGCAGTCGCCGGTGCGTGCCGGATACGCGCGGAAGGCATGGAACGGGCGATCGGGGCCGCCGCGGCGGAACGTGCCCGCATCGTCGAACCGGCAGGTCGCGTATACGCGCACGAGCAGGCCGGCCTGGTCGCCGTCGGCTGGGATCGGCTGTTGACCCGGCTGGCTATGCCGGCGTGGCGGCAAGGCTACGCGCCCGAGAACCTGAACGCCGCTCTCGCCGCCGCGCTCACCGAACTCGGCCAACGCGATCGGGTCGGACTCGGCTTGGCCGACCGGCTGACCGAGCGTCCGGCCTGCGATCTGCTCGACGAGCCGGGGGAGGCGGACCGCGCCGTCTCCGCGCTGGCACCGCTGGCCTACCAGGGACTGCGGGTCGATCGGCCGCTTCCGTGGTCCCGCTATATCGACCTGGTCGCCGATCCGGTGCTGCGCGCGGAGGCGGCACGCGCACCGGACCATCCGCTCATCTCCAAGGTCAGAGCGTTGCTCGAGACCAGCGCCGCCGGACACGGCTCGGGTGAACTGGCGGCGGGTCTTCGCGCCGTGGTGCAGTGCGGTCTGGTCGATCAGGGACTCGCGCACTGGGATGTCGACTGGCTCGACGGGATCATTCTGCGCGACCGCGCGGGCCGCGCCGTGCCGGTCGACGAACTGGTCCACGGCCTGCTGGACAACGCGGATCTGGCGGCGCTTCGCGACTGGGTCGATCAGGCGGTCGCGATGCGCGACTGAGGTCCGCTCGGTCCACGTCGCCGTTCTCCGCCGGGCGCCGCCTCATTGCACTCAAGGTTATCCACAGGGTTGTCCACAGCTTCGCGCGGAAGGTCCCCGCAACCGCTTGCCCTCATGGAGAATGGACTCGGCGGGCCAGGTCTGTCCCGCTGAACCTGTTGATAAGGAGCAGCCCGCCGTGATCGGACGGTACACCCTCCCGGACATGGGCCGTGTGTGGAGCGAGGCCCACAAATACGAGCTGTGGTGCCAGGTCGAGACCCTGGTCATGGAAGCGCACGTCGCCGCTGGAACCGTGCCGGCCGAAGCGCTCGCCGCCGTGCGCAAGGCACCCGCGCCGACCCCCGAGGCGGTCGCCGAGATCGAGGCGGTCACCCAGCACGACGTGATCGCGTTCCTCTCCGCCTGGGCCGACAACACCGAGCCGCGGGAAGCCGCCGCATACGTGCACTTCGGCATGACCTCCTCGGACCTGCTCGACACCGCTCTGGCGCTCCAACTGGTCGAGGCGACGGACCTGCTCCTGGAGAAGGCGGATCGGCTGGTGGGGGTGCTCCGGCAGCACGCGCTCGCCCACCGCGCAACCCTGCGCGTCGGGCGTACCCACGGCATCCACGCAGAGCCCGATGTCTGGGGCCACCGGGTCGCCGATTTCGCTTTCGCCGTCGCGCGTTCGCGAGATCGGATCCGCACCGCGCGCGCAGCGGTCGGCGTGATGGCGATCTCGGGCGCGGTCGGTACGTACTCGAACATCGACCCTGCCGTCGAGCGTTACGTAGCGGACAAGCTCGGCCTGAAGCCGGCGCAGGTCTCGACCCAGGTGGTCATCCGGGACGGGATCTCCGAATGGGTCTGCGCGCTCGCCGTGATGGCCACCGTGCTCGAAGCCATCGCTCTGGAGGTGCGGCACGGGCAGCGCACCGAGGTCCGCGAGCTGTGGGAGCCCTTCGGTAAGGGGCAAAAGGGCTCCTCCGCGATGCCGCACAAGAAGAACCCGATCATGTCGGAGCGGCTGGCCGGCATCGCCCGGCTCGTACGCGCCCAGGCCGTGCCGGTCATGGAGGGCATCCCGCTGTGGCATGAACGGGACATCTCGCACTCCTCCACCGAACGGATCGCGCTGCCGGACGCCTCCATCGCGCTGGACTACATGCTGAATCTGACCATCCGCCTGATGAGCGGGCTGGTCGTCGACGCCGAACGGATGAAGGCCAACCTCGAATCGACCGGCGGCCTGATCTACACCTCGACCGTCCTGCTGGAACTGGTGGACATGGGCCTGTCCCGAGACGCCGAGGCGTATCCGCTCACCCAGCGCGCGGCCATGAAGACCTGGGAGACCGGCCGCCCGTTCCGCGAGACGCTGCGCGAGGAGGCCGCCGCGGCCGGCCTGAAGATCGACGAGTCGCGACTCGACGAGGTGTGCCGCCCGGAACGGTTCGTAGCGGATCTGTCCGGCATGTTCGACCGGCTCGCGGAGCTGACCTGACATGGCCGCCGACGCTGCTTCCGCCTCGCCGCCCCCCGCCGCCGGGGCACTGGCGGGCGCTATACACCTCGGCTCCGGCAAGATCCGCGATCTGTACGCTGTCGGCGATCGGTTGCTGCTCGTCGCCTCGGACCGCATCTCCGCCTTCGACCACGTCCTGGAGACGCCAATCCCGGACAAGGGCCGTATCCTCACCCAGCTCTCGCTCTGGTGGTTCGAGCGACTGGCGCATCTGGTGCCGAATCACCTGATCTCGGCGGACCCGGCGCTGTACCCGGCCGAGCTGGCAGCGCACGCGCGGGAACTACGCGGCCGTTCGATGCTGTGTGAACGCCTCGACATGCTCCTGATCGAATGCGTAGCCCGCGGCTACCTCACGGGTTCCGGCCTGGCCGAATACCGCCTCTCGGGTACCGTGTGCGGTCTGCCGCTGCCCGAAGGGCTGGTAGACGGCTCGCGCCTGGACGGGCCCGTGTTCACCCCGGCGGCGAAGGCCGAGCTCGGCGAGCACGACGAGAACATCGGTTTCGACGAGGTCGTCCGCCGAACCGGCGTAGGCGTCGCGCAGGCGCTGCGCCGGCTCACCTTGACCGTGTACTCGGCGGCGCGGGATATCGCCCTGGAGCGGGGCATCATCCTCGCCGACACCAAGTTCGAGTTCGGCCGGAGAGCCGACGGGACCATCGTGCTGGCCGACGAGGTGCTGACGCCGGACTCATCCCGGTTCTGGCCCGCGGAGCAGTGGCAGCCCGGCCGCGCACAACCCTCCTTCGACAAGCAGTACGTCCGGGACTGGTTGACCTCGCCGGAATCGGGCTGGGACCCGAAGTCCGATCAGGCACCTCCGCCGCTACCCGACGAGGTGGTGGAACGCACGCGCTCCCGATACGTCGAGGCATACGAGCGTCTCACCGGCCAGACCTTCCAGTAGTCGCGGTCGACTCCGGTACCCGGGCGCGACGGGGCCACCGGCCGTGCCCAGGTAGGCTTTGCCCTACCGCCAACAGCAGGCAGCCCGCGGCCGTGGGCTGCCGAGAGCCGTTGCAGACACCTGTGGGAGTGCACATGGCACGTGTCGTGGTCGACGTCATGCTCAAGCCGGAGATCCTTGATCCCCAAGGGCAGGCCGTGCAGCGGGCGCTGCCCCGGCTGGGTTTCGACGGCATCGTAGACGTGCGCCAGGGCAAGCGTTTCGAGATCGAACTGGACGGCCCGGCAGACGAGGCGGCGCTGGCCAGGGCCCGGGAGATCGCCGATAAGCTGCTCGCCAACACCGTCATCGAGCAGTACGCGGTCCGCTTCGACCCGGCCGAGGCCGACCGGGTGACCGAGCCGGCGGCCGGCTGATGTCCGCCCGCGTCGGCGTCGTCACCTTCCCCGGCAGCCAGGATGACCAGGACGCGCTGCGAGCCGTCGAGCTCGTCGGCGCCGAACCGATCGCGCTCTGGCACCGCGAGCGCGATCTGCGCCAGGTCGACGCCGTCGTCCTGCCCGGCGGCTTCTCCTACGGCGACTACCTGCGCGCCGGGGCCATCGCCCGCTTCTCCCCGGTGATGGAAACGATCGTCGCCGGCGCACGGGAAGGTCTGCCCGTGCTCGGCATCTGCAACGGCTTCCAGGTGCTGTGCGAGTCGCACCTGCTGCCCGGCGCGCTGATCCGCAACGGCGGCATGCTGTTCATCAATCGCGACCAGCGGCTGCGAGTCGACTCGGTCTCCACCGCGTGGACCGCTGACTACACTGCCGGCCAGCAGATCCTGATTCCCATCAAGAACGGCGAAGGTCGTTACACCGCGGACGAACACACGCTCGACGAACTGGAAGCCGAGGGACGTGTCGTCGTGCGCTACCTCGACAACCCCAACGGTTCGGCCCGGGACATCGCCGGAATCGCCAACGCGGCCGGCAACGTCGTCGGCCTGATGCCGCATCCCGAGCACGCCGTGGAAGAACTGACCGGCCCTTATCCCGGGCCGGCCACCGACGGACTGCCCTTCTTCACCTCGATCCTCAAGCGACTGGTGGCCGCCTGATGACCGCGCCCGAGCAGAACCGGAACAGCACCCGGCCGGCCTACGTGGTCGATACGGTGGAGCACGCAGCCGCTTCACCGGACGTGCAGCTGCCGTACGAGGCACTCGGCGTCAAGCCGGACGAATACGACCGCATCCGGGAGATCCTGGGCCGCCGGCCGACCTCCTGCGAGCTGGCCATGTACTCCGTCATGTGGTCGGAGCACTGCTCCTACAAGTCCTCCAAGGTCCACCTCAAACAGTTCGGCGAGAAGGCACCCGACGTGGACTTCTTGCTGGTGGGCCCGGGGGAGAACGCCGGGGTCGTGGACGTCGGCGGCGACCTGGCCGTCACCTTCAAGATCGAGTCGCACAACCACCCCTCGTACGTCGAGCCCTATCAGGGTGCGGCCACCGGCATCGGCGGCATCGTGCGCGACATCCTGACCATGGGCGCCCGCCCGATCGCGGTCATGGACCCGCTGCGCTTCGGCCCGGCCGACGCCGCCGACACACACCGGGTGCTGCCCGGGGTGGTGCGCGGCATCGGTGGCTACGGCAACTCCCTCGGCCTGCCCAACATCGGCGGCGAGATCGTCTTCGACCCCTGCTACGCGGGCAACCCGCTGGTGAACGCGCTCGCGGTGGGCGTGATGAAGAAGAGCGAGATCAAACTCGCGCAGGCGCACGGCCCCGGCAACAAGGTGATCCTTTTCGGCGCCCGCACCGGCGGCGACGGGATCGGCGGCGCCTCGGTGCTGGCTTCCGCCACCTTCGACGACGGCCGGCCCTCCAAGCGCCCCTCCGTCCAGGTCGGCGACCCCTTCATGGAGAAGGTGCTGATCGAGTGCTGTCTGGAGATCTTCGCCGAGGACCTGGTCGTCGGCATCCAGGACCTCGGCGCGGCGGGCCTGTCCTGCTCGACCTCGGAGCTGGCCGCGGCCGCCCTGCAGCAGACAGGCGTCGGCGGCATGGACGTGCAACTGGACCTCGTCCCGCTGCGGGACGCCACCCTGCTGCCCGAAGAGATCCTGATGAGCGAGTCGCAGGAGCGGATGATGGCGGTGGTCACCCCCGCCGACGTCGAGCGCTTCTTCGGCATCTGCGAGAAGTGGGACGTCACCGCCACGGTCGTCGGCACCGTCACCGACACCGGCCGGCTGCGGATCACCTGGCACGGCGAGACCGTCGTCGACGTGGACCCCAGGACCGTCGCGCACCAGGGCCCCGTCTACCATCGCCCGTACCACCGCCCCGCCTGGCAGGACGAGCTCCAGGCCGCCACACCCGACTCGCTCAGCCGCCCGAAGACCGGCGAGGAACTGCGCGAGACCGTGCTGAGGCTGGCCGGCGACCCGAACCTGGCCGACAAGCGCTGGGTGATCGAGCAGTACGACCACCGGGTGCGCGGCAACACGGTCCTCGCGCACGGTGAGGACTCCGGCATGCTGCGGCTCGACGACGAATCGAACCTGGGCATCGCGCTGGCCACTGACGGGAACGGCCGCTACGCCAAGCTCGACCCCTATACCGGGGCACAACTCGCACTCGCCGAGGCGTACCGCAACGTCGCCGCGACCGGGGCCAGGCCGCTCGCCGTGACCGACTGTCTCAACTTCGGCTCCCCCGAGGACCCCGAGGTCATGTGGCAGTTCGCCGAAGCGACCCGCGGACTGGCCGACGCGTGCCAGGTGCTCGGCACCCCGGTCACCGGCGGCAACGTCTCCTTCTACAACCAGACCAACGAGCAGGCCATCCACCCGACCCCGGTCGTCGGCGTCCTCGGCGTGATCGACGACGTCTCCCGCCGCACCCGAAGCGCCTTCGAGCACGAGGGCGACGTGCTGTTGCTGCTCGGCGAGACCCATGACGAGCTCGGCGGCTCGGAATGGGCGCACGTCGTGCACGGTCACCTCGGCGGCCTGCCACCCCGCGTCGACCTCGAACGCGAGCGGCTGCTGGCCGAGGTGCTGATCGCGGGCTCCCGGGACGGGATGCTCTCAGCCGCGCACGACCTGTCCGACGGCGGGCTGATCCAGGCAGTCGTCGAGTCTGCGCTGCGCGGCGGCCACGGCGCCCGGATCGTGCTCCCGGACACCGTGCTCGACCAGGTGGGCGGCGACCCCTTCGTCGCGCTCTTCTCCGAGTCCGCCGGCCGGGCCGTCGTCGCCGTCCCCCGCAACGAGGAGCTGCGTTTCACCGAGGTGTGCAGATCCCGCGGCCTGCCGGTGGCGCGCATCGGGGTCGTCGAGGGCGAAGCGGTCGAGGTGCGAAGCCAGTTCTCCATCCCGCTTGAGGAACTGCGCCGCGCACACACCGGCACTTTCCCAGCCCTCTTCGGCTGAACTGTTCCCCGGGAAGCCGGCTGATGGACCGTCAGGAGCTGAACGCCGCCCGCGCCGGGCTCGTCCCCGGCGACCGGGCGGCGCTCGGCGCTCTGGTAAAGGCCAGTGTCCGCGCGTTCGCGCAGCAGACTCCCGGGCGCAGCGTCGAGCTGCGGGTCCCACCGTTCGTCGCGGTGCAGTGCGTCGAAGGCCCGCGGCACACCCGCGGCACGCCCCCGAACGTTGTCGAACTCGACGCCGCGACCTGGTTCGCGCTCGCGCTCGGCGAACTGGACTGGGCGGACGGCATCGCCGACGGCCGGATCTACGCCAGCGGGCCGCGCAGCGACCTGTCGTCGTATCTGCCGCTGCCGTGAGCGGCACCCCAGGTCGCATGTGGTTGACGCGGCCATGTCAACCGGCGTTCTGGCGGCCTTGTCAACCCAAGGTCTGAAAGCGTCTGTCGATCACGTAAGCTGGAAGGGTGACTCGCCCTGATGGACGTCTCTCCCACGAAACCTTCCCCGACGAGAAAGGCCCGCAGGACGCCTGCGGAGTCTTCGGAGTGTGGGCCCCGGGAGAGGAAGTCGCCAAGCTCGCCTACTTCGGCCTCTACGCCCTCCAGCACCGAGGCCAGGAGTCCGCCGGCATCGCCGTCTCCAACGGCACCCAGATCCTCGTCTACAAGGACATGGGCCTGGTCTCCCAGGTCTTCGACGAGGCGACTCTCGGCTCCCTGCAAGGGCACCTGGCGATCGGGCACACCCGGTACTCCACGACCGGCTCCTCGGTCTGGGAGAACGCCCAGCCCACCTTCCGCGCCACCGGGCGAGGCGCGCTCGCGCTCGGCCACAACGGCAACCTGATCAACAGCGCCGAGCTGGCCCGCCTTGTCTCCGAGGCCCGGGCGAACGGCGAGCTGATCGGCAAGGACCGCGGCGCCACCTCGGACAGCGACCTGATGACCGAGCTGCTGGCCAGCCAGACCGGGCGGTCGATCGAGGAAGCCGCGGCCGAGATGCTGCCGCGAATCCGCGGCGCCTTCTCGCTGGTCTTCATGGACGAGAGCACGCTCTACGCGGCACGGGACCCGCAGGGCATCCGTCCGCTGGTGCTCGGGCGGCTGGAGCGCGGGTACGTGGTGGCTAGCGAAACCGCCGCGCTCGACATCGTCGGCGCCTCGTTCGTGCGCGAGGTCGAGCCCGGCGAACTGCTCGCCATAGACGAGAACGGTCTGCGCAGCCGCCGCTTCGCCGTGGCCGACCCCAAGGGCTGCGTCTTCGAGTACGTCTACATGGCCCGCCCCGACACCGCGATCGCCGGACGTTCCGTGAACGCCTCCAGGGTGGAGATGGGCCGCCGGCTGGCGCGCGAGCACCCGGTCGAGGCAGACCTGGTGATCCCGACTCCGGAGTCCGGCACCCCGGCCGCGATCGGCTACGCCGAGCAGTCCGGCATCCCCTACGGTCAGGGCCTGGTCAAGAACGCCTACGTCGGGCGCACCTTCATCCAGCCGAGCCAGACGATCCGCCAACTCGGTATCCGCCTCAAGCTCAACCCGCTTCGTGAGGTGATAGAGGGCAAGCGGCTTGTCGTGGTTGACGACTCGATCGTGCGCGGTAACACACAGCGCGCGCTCGTGCGGATGCTGCGTGAGGCGGGTGCAAGGGAAGTACACGTGCGCATCTCCTCCCCGCCGGTGAAGTGGCCGTGTTTCTACGGCATCGACTTCGCCACTCGCGCCGAGCTGATCGCCAACGGGCTGAGCACTGAGGAGATCGCCGCGTCCCTGGGCGCGGACTCCCTCGGCTACATCTCCATCGAGGGCATGGTCGAAGCCACGACGATCCCCGCAGACCGGCTGTGCCGAGCCTGTTTCGACGGCGTGTATCCGGTCGAACTGCCGAACCCGCAGCAACTCGGCAAGCACCTTCTGGAGGTGCCCGCCGCCGCGGCCTCCGCCCTCGCCCGCCCCTGACGAAGGAACCACCGTGACCACCGACCAGCCCCGCCCCGGCGGCGCTACCTATGCTGCGGCCGGCGTCGATATCGAGGCCGGCGACCGAGCGGTCGAGTTGATGAAGCGGTGGGTCGCGAAGGCCACCCGGCCGGAGGTGCTCGGCGGGCTCGGCGGCTTCGCCGGGCTGTTCGACGCGACCAGGCTGACCGCCTACCGCCGGCCGCTGCTGGCCACCTCCACGGACGGGGTCGGCACCAAGGTCGCGATCGCGCAGCGGATGGACGTCCACCATACGATCGGGTTCGACCTTGTCGGCATGGTGGTGGACGATCTGGTCGTCTGCGGCGCCGAACCGCTGTTCATGACCGACTACATAGCCACCGGCAAGGTGGTGCCCGAGCGGGTCGCGGCGATCGTGCGCGGTATCGCCGAGGCGTGCGTACAGGCGGGTTGCGCGCTGATCGGTGGCGAGACCGCCGAGCACCCCGGCTTGCTGGACCCGGACGAGTACGACGTCGCGGGCGCCGCCACCGGCGTCGTCGAGGCGGATGCGCTGCTGGGCCCCGAGCGGATCCGGGAGGGCGACGCGGTGATCGCACTGTCCTCCTCCGGCCTGCATTCGAATGGGTACTCACTGGCCCGGCACGTGTTGCTGAATCAGGCCGGCTGGTCGCTGGACCGGCACGTCCCCGAACTCGGGCGCACCCTCGGCGAGGAGTTGCTGGAGCCGACCCGGATCTACGCGCTCACGTGCCTCGAACTCGCCCGGAAGGTCGAGGTGCACGCGTACGCGCACATCACCGGCGGCGGCTTGGCCGCGAATCTGGCGCGGGTGGTCCCGGCCGGTCTCCGTGCCCGCCTCGACCGCTCGACCTGGCGACCCGGCGCGGTGTTCGAGCTGATCGGCGCGGTCGGTCAGGTGGCCGGAGAGGAACTGGAGCGCACCCTGAACATGGGGGTGGGAATGGTGGCCGTCGTCCCGGCCGAGGTCGCGGACACAACGCTGAACACCTTGCACGCCATGGAACAGAGCGCCTGGCTGCTCGGCTCGATCGAGCCGAGCGACGGCCCCGATGCTCCGGGAGGCGCGGCCCTGCACGGCGCTTACGCGCACTGAGCCGACAGGCTGATTCCGCGGCATCCAAAACAGCGGCATCAAGACAACGGGGCGCCCGACCGCGGTCGGGCGCCCCAACATCGGCTAGCTTGCGCGATGGCGACTACTGCCGTTGCTCTGATGAGGCCGGTACGGACTGATGTCCTCCTCGTCCTCTTCTTCCTCGTCCTCGTCGTCTTCTTCGTCCTGCTCCGCCCAGGCCGCGTAGCGTTCGTCGAGGTGGTGGTCCTCGGCGCCGTTTCTCCGCGAATCCCCGACGCCCAGTTCAGACCGCAGACGATCGAGGTCCGTCGCGCCGCCGCTGTACTTCAGCTGGCGGGCGACCCTGGTCTGCTTGGCCTTGGCCCGGCCGCGCCCCATTGGCTCGACCCCCTCAACGACGGGGCGCTCTCGGCCCCGGGTCTCGACACATGAACAACGACAACAGTCACTTATGCGACCGGTGCCTCGGTTGGGATCGCGGGACCGGTCACAAAGTCAAAGGTACCTGGTTCCCCGCCGGATCGGTACGCCGCACGGGCCGCGATTTGAATCAGCGGGAAGGGGACACCTCGCACGAGGATACAGTGCGGCGGCGTATCAGGTCGATTTGGCACACGGGATCGGCACCGCACGCCAGGCTCGCCACACGGCCCGCACCGCGCCGGACCCGGGGATCGCCCGGGGTCCGGCGCCACCGGGTCAGCTCCGGCGTCGGTGCGCCGCCTCCGGGAGCAGGATTCCGCGCAGCCGCGACACGTTCCGCATCCGGCTCTCGGCCAGGCGGTCGGCAGCCGCGGCCGGCGGCACTCCCTCTTCGCGGGAAAGCCGCAGGATGTTCAGCATCGTGTCGAAGATGCCCTCGGCCCGCTTGCGTGCGCGGTCGAACGAGAATCCGCCTTGGTGCAGGTAAGCCGCCTCGTCACCGACCTGAATCACGCCTCCCGCGTTGACCAGGTAGTCCGGCGCGTAAAGCACGCCGCGGTCGGCCAGTGCCTTGTCGATGCCCGGGTGCGCCAACTGGTTGTTCGCGGCGCCGCACACGATGGACCCGGTCAGCGCGGCGACCGTGTCGTCGTCGAGCGCCCCGCCCAGCGCGCACGGGGCGTACACGTCGATACCGGATCGGATCAGCGCATCGGCGCAGTCCACGATGGAGACGTCCTGGTGGTTGCGGCGGACCCAGTCCAAGGCGCCGGGGTTCACGTCGGTGACGGTGATCCGCGCCCCGTCCTCGAGCAGGTGGCCGATCAGATGCCGGCCGACTTTGCCGACTCCGGCGACGCCGATCCGGCGGCCCGCCAGTGTCGGCTCGCCCCACGTGGCCTGAGCGCAGGCGCGCATGCCCTGGAAGACTCCGAACGCGGTCAGGATCGAGGAATCGCCGGCGCCGCCGTTCTCCGGCGAACGTCCGGTGACGAATTCGCACTCGCGTGCGACCAGGTCCATGTCCGGGACATAAGTGCCGACGTCGCAGGCGGTGAAGTACCGGCCGCCGAGGGACTGGACGAACCGGCCGTAGGCGCGCAGCAGCGCCTCGCTCTTGTCCACGGCCGGGTCGCCGATGATCACTGCCTTGCCCCCGCCGAGGTCCAGGCCGGCCAGGGCGTTCTTGTAAGCCATGCCGCGGGCCAGATTCAGCACGTCGGCCAAGGCCGCGGCCTCGTTCGGGTACGGATAGAAGCGGGTTCCGCCCAAGGCGGGGCCGAGGGCGGTGGAGTGGATCGCGATGATCGCGCGCAGCCCGCTCGGCTCGTCGTGGCAGTACACAACCTGCTCGGGACCGCCGGACTGGAAGGGGGACGGGAAAGGCGTGGTTACCGGGACGCTTGTGGCGACGGTGTCGGTCACTGCTCGGGACTCCTTTTCGAGTGCGCAGTCAAGCCTGCGCCCAGGGTAGAGCCGCGTGAGCTGATCGGCGCGCACAGGGGCTTCCCCCAGGCCGTACCGCTCCATATCCTGTCATGACTTATCCGGTTCGCCGCGCGCCCGCTCGGCGTAAGTACGCCGCGTGACGACCCGTCACCGTGTCGCTACTGTCCGCAAATGACAGGCTCGGGCGTTTCGGTGAAGTTGTGGGCCCTGTGTATCGATTTCATAGAGTTCGCCGCCAAACCGCTCCGGATGGTGTAGTTCTAGTTCTTGAACGACAAGACGTTCGTCCGATCACCGACACGCCCATTTGCAGACAGCGGGGGCATGACGGGCCATCGGGGAGGATCCAGTCGAACCGGGGCGCGAGGCGCGCTCCGTTCATTTGGAGGAGGCCGTTCATGACCGCGCGTACCCCTGAGGCGGAGCCGCTGCTGACCCCGGCTGAGGTCGCGACGATGTTCCGGGTGGACCCGAAGACGGTGACCCGGTGGGCCAAGGCAGGCAAGCTCACCTCGATCCGCACTCTCGGCGGGCACCGCCGTTACCGCGAGGCCGAGGTGAGGGCGCTGCTGGCCGGCATCCCGGCGCAGCGCTCCGAGGGCTGACCGCCGCTGCGGAACGCCGCGGCACGGGTAGAAGCGAACAAGTGTTTGAAACGTGCCGGTCCGTGAGCCACGTGGCTCACGGACCGGCACGTGCTGCTCCCACTCAGGTTAATCGGTGCCTAAGCGCCCAACGCCTTGCGTATGCGCTTCTCTGACACCGGGTATGCCGTGCGCATCTGCTGAGCGAACAGACTCACCCTCAGCTCTTCAAGCATCCACCGTGCCTGCCGCAACTGTTGATCAGGGCCTCGCCCCCGCGGCACGCGCTGCAATGCCGCCGCGTACTCGGCTTCCAACTGCTGGACCTTCGTGAGATTGGCTTGATCGCGGTACGGGTCGTCGGTCATCTTGTCGAGTCGGTACCCGAGCGCGCGCAGGTATCTCGGTAGCTGCGCCAACTGCTCATATCCGGTCTGCGAGATGAATCCGGGCCGCACCAGGCTCGCCAGCTGCGCGCGCGCGTCGTTGAGCGACGGCAGCAGCGACAGGCTCGCCGGGCCGCGCAATCGGCGGTCCAGTTCGTGCGCCGGGGCCAGGATCGCCGCCGCCAGCTTCACCACCGTCTCGGCGCATTCCGCCAGCTCTTCGCGTACCTTGTCCCGCAGACGCGTGAACGCGTCCTTGTCCCAGGCCGGACCACCGTGACGTTCGATCAGATAGTCGGCCGCGCAGGCGACGCAGTCCTCGAACAGCTTCGGCACCGGTCCGTACGGGTTCGTACCCAGTGCCAGCTTCTCCCGGTTGTCCAACACGGCGAGCATCGAGCGGGTCGGTGAGACGACGTTCAGGAGCAGCAGCCGGCGAGTGCCGAGGCGCATCGCCTCCTCCTGCTCCTCGACCGTGTCGAGAAGCTTCACGCCGACTGACCCGCCCTCGTCCACCAGCGCCGGGTACGCCTTCATCGCCACGCCGCGCCGTCGCTGCTCGAAGACGCGAGCGAGCGTGCCGAACTCCCACGTTCTCAGGCCGGTACGCTCCACGTCGTCGGCCGCGGCGGAGATCGACTCACGCACCTTCGCCTTCAGCCGCAGTTTGAGTGACTCAAGGTCCTTGTCCTCGGCGAGCTTGCGCCCGCGCTCGTCGACCACCCGGAACGTCATCTTCAGATGCTCGGGCACCCGGTCCAGATCCCAGTCCGAGCGATCCAGCGCGGCGGCGCCCATCCGGCGCATTTCCCGCTCAAGGCCGTCGAGCAGCGGGCCTTCGCGAGCCGGGAGCCGGTCGAGCAGCGCCTTGGCGTAGTTCGGCGCGGGCACGAAGCTGCGCCGGATCGGCTTGGGCAGCGAGCGGATCAGCTCTGTGACCAGTTCCTCACGCAGCCCGGGAATCTGCCAGTCGAAGCCGTCCGGCTCGACCTGGTTGAGCACGGCGAGCGGGACGTGAACGGTGACCCCGTCGGCGTCAGCGCCGGGTTCGAACTGGTAGGTCAGTTCGAAGCGCAGCTTCCCCTGCCGCCAGACGTCCGGGTAGTGCTCCTCGAGGACCGCGCCGGCGTTCCGGTTGACCAGCATCTCCCGGTCGAAGTCCAGCAACTGCGGCTGCTCGCGTCGAGCCTGCTTCCACCACTGGTCGAAATGCGCGGCCGAGACGACGTCCTTACCGACCCGCTGGTCGTAGAAGGCGAAGATGATGTCGTCGTGCACGGCGATGTCGCGCCGCCGAGCCCGGTTCTCCAGCTCCTCCACCTCACCCAGAAGCTTGCGATTGCGCTGGAAGAACTCGTGGTGCGTGCGCCACTCGCCCTGCACCAGCGCGTGCCGGATGAACAGCTCACGGCTCAACTGCGGGTCGATGCGGCCGTAGTTGACGCGGCGCTGCGCGACGATCGGCAGCCCGTACAGGGTCACCTTCTCGTACGCCAGCACGGCTCCCTGCTCCGTGGACCAGTGCGGCTCGCTGTATCCGCGTTTGACCAGGTGTTCGGCCAGAGCCTCAGCCCACTGCGGCTCGATACGGGCGGCGATCCGGCCCCACAGCCGCGAGGTCTCGACGACTTCGGCGGCCATGAGCCAGCGCGGGGACTTCTTGAACAGCGAGGACCCCGGGAAGACCGCGAACCGGGCATTGCGCGCCCCGATGTACTCGCGCTTCTCGGGTTCGTACATCCCGATGTGTGAAAGCAGGCCGCTCAGCAACGCCTGATGCACGAGCGCCGGATCAGCCGGCCCGGTGTTCGGCGTGACGCCGAGGTCTTTGGCCACCTGCCGAAGCTGCGCGTGCAGATCCTGCCACTCGCGTACACGCAGGTAGTGCAGGTATTCGTTCTTGCAGAGCTTGCGGAACTGGTTGGAGGACAGCTCCCGCTGCTTTTCCTGCAGGTACTCCCACAGCCGCAGATAGGTCAGGAAATCGGACTGCTGCTCCTTGTCTGTGAAGCGTGCGTGCGCCTGCGTCGCCTGCTGCTGCCTGTCCGACGGACGCTCGCGCGGGTCCTGGATCGACAGCGCCGAGGTGATCACCAGGACCTCGTTCATGCAGCCGGTGCGCGCGGCCTCGACGACCATTCGGGCCAACCGCGGGTCCACCGGCAGTCTGGCCAGTTGGCGTCCGATGTCCGTCAGCCGCGGTTGAGCCCCGGGCTCCGGAGCCTCGACCGCACCCAGTTCGTGCAGCAGATCCAGACCGTCGCGGATGTTACGGCGGTCCGGCGCCTCCACGAAGGGGAAGGCCGCGATGTCACCGAGTCCGATCGAAGTCATCGCGAGGATGACTGAGGCGAGGTTCGTGCGCAGGATCTCCGGCTCGGTGTACAGGGGCCGCGAGGTGTAATCCGATTCCGAGTACAGACGGATGCAGATGCCGTCAGACGTGCGACCGCACCGCCCCGCACGCTGGTTGGCAGAAGCCTGCGAGACCGGCTCGATCGGAAGCCGCTGCACCTTCAACCGATGGCTGTAACGCGAGATGCGTGCCGTGCCCGGATCGATCACGTACTTGATTCCCGGAACGGTCAGCGAGGTCTCCGCCACGTTGGTCGCCAGCACGATGCGTCGGCCGGCGTGCTGCTGGAAGACCCGGTGCTGCTCGGCGGTCGAGAGCCGCGCGTATAGCGGCAGCACCTCGGTATTACGCAGCGCGAGCCTGTTCAATGCGTCGGCGGTGTCCCGGATCTCCCTCTCCCCACTCAGGAAGACCAGTACATCCCCGGGCGACTCGCGGTCAAGCTCCTCGACCGCGTCGCAGATCGCCTGAATCTGGTCGCGGTCCGCGTCGCTGTCCGGATCGTTAAGGTCGACGATCGGCCGGTACCGCACCTCCACCGGGTACGTGCGCCCCGATACTTCGATGATCGGTGCGCGTCCGTTGCGCTCCTGCCCGCCGGATAAGGCTCCGAAGTGGTCCGCGAATCGCTCCGCGTCGATCGTCGCCGATGTGATGATCACTTTGAGATCGGGGCGGCGAGGCAGCAGCTGCTTGAGGTATCCGAGGATGAAGTCGATGTTCAGGCTTCTCTCGTGCGCCTCGTCGATGATCAGCGTGTCGTACTGCAGCAGGTCGCGGTCGTGCTGGAGCTCGGCGAGCAGGATGCCGTCCGTCATCAGCTTGACGTTGGTCTGGTCGCCGCTGTGATCGGTGAATCGGACCTTGTACCCGACCGCGCTGCCCAGCGGCGTTTTGAGCTCCTCGGCGATCCGCTCTGCCACGGTGCGTGCAGCCAGCCGCCGTGGTTGTGTGTGTCCGATGACGCCGCGCACGCCTCGGCCCAGCTCCAGGCAGATCTTGGGCAGTTGTGTGGTCTTGCCGGAGCCGGTTTCCCCCGCGACGATCACGACCTGGTGGTCCTGGATGGCGGCCCGGATCTCGTCCCGTTTCCGGCTGACCGGCAGCTGCTCGGGATAGGTGACGAGTGGGACGTTCGCCCGGCGCGCCGAGACTCGCGCCGCCGATGCGTTGATCTGCTCGGCGATCTGCGCCCGGATCGCCGCTATGGCGTCGGGTCGGCGCGCCTTGCGGGCGCCCTCCAGCCGCCGCCGCAGACGCGCCTCGTCCCGCAACGAGACGTCGGAGAGCCGGGTGTGTAGATCGGCGAACGCAGCCCTGCCCGGCGCGGAAGCGGGCGCATCGGTGACTGCGGAGCAGTGGGGGCGGGAGTCGGCCATAACCCATCAAGCATAGGTGCCGTGACCGGGAACGACCTTGGATTAACGGTCGGGCGCCGCGCGCTGGGGGCGAATCCATGGTCTCGTGCGTTTGCGCTCCCGCATTGCACGCCCGTATAACCGATCGAGGCCGAGGCATCGCTCGGATAGGGGACGGGTGGAACGAGCACGCCGAGTCCCGCACCGCCCACCACACCGGCACCCGCGAGACGATTTTCAGCGCCCGTGCCGGCGACCTGGAGCTGGCCATCCCCGAGTTGCGCACCGGCAGCTACTACCCAGCCGGCTCGAGCGCCGCCGCCGCATCGACCAGGCTCCGTACGCCGTGACGGAGGCCTACGTCCACGAGGTATCCCCCGCTCGGTCGACGACCTGGTCAAAGCACTGGGATCGGACACAGGAATCTCCAATAGCGAGTCTGGCGCGTCTGCGCCGAGCTGGACGCGCCACTGACGGCGTTTCGCATCCGGCCACTGGACCACGCCTGCTTCCCCTACCTGTACCTGGGCGCCAGCGCTGCAAGGCGAGGGTCAACCGCCAGATCGTCTCAAGGGCCGTGGTCATCGCCAAAAGGAGGGCGAACCGGGCGGGCGCGAAGTGCTGGGTGATGGTCGGCGACAGCGAGGCCGCGGCGTTTTGGCCGCGTTCCTCTCCCTGCGCGAGCGCGGCCTCCCGGGGTGCCGTTGGTCATCGGCGACCACCACGGCGGCCCGGTCGACGCGATCGGCAAGGTATTGCTCGGGTCCGGATATCAGCGCTGTCGTGTGCACTTCCTGCGCAAAGTGTCCGCCGTGATCCCTAGGGACGTCGGCGAGACGGTCGCTGCGACCATCCACACCATCTTCGCCCAGCCCACCGCCGAGGCCGTACGCGCCCAACTGCACACCGTCGCCGACATGCTCAAGGCCTGGCTGACATCGCCCCAGCGTTACCTGGCCGAGGCGGATCGAAAAACGTTAAAGGAGCCCAGGCACTTGCCCGAACTCCTCCGTAACCCGCCGCGCGGGTTTCGCCGCTTCTGCTGTGGCCAGGGGCGGGGTCGAACCGCCGACCTACCGCTTTTCAGGCGGTCGCTCGTACCAACTGAGCTACCTGGCCTCGATCGGATGCGACGGGCGTCGCGGGTGGTATCCGCAACGCCCGGTTCTCCGAGCGGTCCTGACGGGATTCGAACCCGCGACCTTCACCTTGACAGGGTGACGAGCACTCCTAGCTGCTCCACAGGACCTTGCTTGTTCGGCCCGGTGATCCTAGCACGCCGCAGCGCTGCCACGATCGACCGTTCCAACCGTCTCCGGTCGTAGCCCCAACGGGATTCGAACCCGCGCCGCCGCCTTGAAAGGGCGGTGTCCTAGGCCGCTAGACGATGGGGCCGAGTTCCCGAAGGAGACCCGGTTTCCCCCGGACGTCCGCCCGTCGGGGACCTGCAAAGCATACGGGACGGGTGGCGGCCTCGGCAAAACGATTGGCCCGCCGACCGCTGCGCGCTCCCAGTGCCCCACCCAGTCATGCGCCCGAGCCATCAGCTATCCGCGTCCCGCCGACGACTATCGGCGCACTCCTTGGTGTCGCGCACGGCTGGGCATCACGATGCCACACCGTCCGGAACCCGTTACCCAATGGCCCGCGGAGTTGGCTACGCTTGGCGACGAGGGGCGCTAGCTCAATGGCAGAGTAGCGGACTTTTAATCCGTAGGTTGTGGGTTCGAGTCCCACGCGCCCCACGAGCATCTGCCGCGTGACCTGCGGGTTCTCCCACTTGGTCGGCCTCGGTGGAATCCGTAGGCAACGTTTTCGGCAACATTCGAGGCAACACGGAACGCCGTGTCGATCGCGATCCTGGTGGTCCGGTCGGCGTCGGGGTACAGGTGCCCGTAGGTGTCCATGGTCTCTGCGGCGCTGGCGTGTCCGAGCCGCACCTGCAGGACCTTGGAGTGCACGTTCTGGTCGATGAGTAAGGATGCGTAGGTGTGCCGCAGCCGGTGGAACGTGACGTCCCGCGGTACGCCGTAGGCCCACGTCCTGGCACGGTTCCATTCGCGGCGCCGCCAGTTGTTCTGGTTCAGGACCGTGCCGACGGGGGTGGTGAACAGCAGTCCCGCGGGCCCGAGCGGGTACTGGGAGAGGTGTAGCAGCAGTTCCGCGATCGCGACGGCGGACATCGGCAGGGTGCGTATGCCGGCCTTGCTTTTGGGTGGGGTGAAGATCGGTGTGGTGGCGTTGCGTTTGAGTTGCCGGTCCACGGTCACGGTGCGCGTCTGCCAGTCGATCCGGTCCAGGGTGAGGCCGGCGATCTCGGACCAGCGCATCCCGGTGCACGCTGCGAGGATCACCATCGCCCGGTAGCGCGGGCGCACCGCTGCGGCCATCGCCATCACCTGCTCCGCGGTCAGCGGGCGCAGCTCCGCCTTGGTCGCGGCGCGCAACTCGATCCGGCGGCACGGCGTGCGGGCGATCAGTTCGTCGTCGAGGGCGAGGGCGATGATGGCTTTGAACACGGCGCGGTAGATCTGCCGGATCGTGTTGGCCGCCAGGCCCTTCGCGCTCAGGGTGTTGATCCAGTCTTGGACGTCTGAGCGGGTGATCGCGCCGACGGGGACGTGGGCGAAGGCGGGCAGGACGTGGTTGCGCAGGGTGCTCTCGTAGAACACGACGGTGCTCTCGCGCTTGGTAGCCGCCTTGACCGCCAGCCAGCGTGCGGCGACGGCGCCGAACGTGGTCGGCCCGTCACCGGCGCCGCCGCGCAGCCGGTCGCGGTCCAGGGCCAGCTGCAAGTCGAACGCCGCGGCGTCGCCGCTGTCGCGGAAGGACTTCGAGCGCTGCCGCCCGCCCGGGTCGCGCCAGTACACCCGGTAACTGCAGCGCGGCAGGCCGGTCGGACCCGGCTTGAGCGGTATCGTGACGATGGACATGGCGGCCTCCCGATCAGTGATGCCCCGGAGTGGGGTGTTTCGTTGACCGTGGGCACCGACGCAGCGAAGCCGCAACCGGAAGCGGCCATCCGAGCGAGACTGCTTGGTCCCGAGCCTCTATTCGTCAAGCATGGTCGGTTTGACGTGGCCCGGGTTGCCTGGGCGGCCGTTGCCGGGTTAGGGCGTTGACCTCATCGAGGTCGGTGCGGGTGGGGAGCCAGGCGGACGCGGCGGCGTTGGCACTGATCTGGATGGCGGAGGTGGCGCCGGTGATGACCGAGGCGCAGCCTTCGTGGGCGGCCAGGGCTGCGATGGCTACTTCGAGGAGTGAGTGCCCGTGGTCGCTCGCCCAACTGTCGAGGGCGGATACGGCGGCTAGGCGCTATTCGGTGAGCCAGTGAGGGTGATGGGCCAGGCGGGTGCCGGGGGTGGCCGTTCCGGACGGACGCAGCTTGCCGGTCAGCAGGCCGTTGGCCAGGGGGAAGTAGGGCAACACGCCCACGCCGAGAGCAACGGCCGTGGGTACGAGGTGTGACTCGGCCTCGCGTTCCAGGAGGGACCAGTGGTTCTGCGCCGATGTGAAGGCGATGGTTCCGGAGACTTCAGCGGCGATGGCTGCCTCGCGGAATTGGTTCGCGGTGAAGTTCGAGCATCCGATGTACCGCACCTTTCCCTGCTGCACGAGTTCGTGCAGGGAGGCGAGAGTCTCCGCGATGGGAACCGACGGGTCAGGGACGTGCATCTGGTAGAGGTCGATGTAGTCGGTGTGCAGTCTGCGCAGTGAGGCCTCCGCGGCGCGGCGGATATAGGTCGCGCCACCCTTGGGACCGGCGTCCGCTCCGTAGCCCAGGTCGGCGCTCTGGCCGAACTTCGTCGCCAGGACCACTTCGCTTCTTCGTGCGTCGAGTGCGAGGCCCAGGAACTCCTCGGACCTCGTTCCGCCGTACACGTCCGCAGTGTCGAGGAGGTTGATCCCGGCATCGAGCGCGGCGTCGACCACGTTGCGTGTCGCCGGGAGATCGAGATATCGGCCGAAGGTGTAGCAGCCGAGTCCGACGGCGGAGACACGCGGTCCGTGAGCGCCGAGTGAATTGTACCGCATGGGGATGAGGATACGGCTGCGGCTTTCTACAGAACGATTATTCAGTCCGCTGATTTCCCTGTTCTTGAACACCTACGAGGCCGGCACTCGGGGCAGGGTCAATGACAAAGTGATCTTGCGGCTGGGTTCGTGGTGGTTTAGCCGTGCGTCGGCACGGTCTGCGTGGCCTGACATGCCGGATTTGCGGGCGGGCACGGCATCTGAGGATCATTCAGGTGTC
>NZ_JAGSXH010000072.1 GCF_018283645.1 Actinocrinis puniceicyclus
GGCACTGGGCCGCGGTGGGCGGCGGCGAATCGGTTGGTCAGGCAGCGGGCTGGGCGGCCGGTGAACGCGGAGGTCACCGACGTGCCGGGAAACCCCGGGTCGATCAGGGCCGCCTTGTGCAGGGGGTGTGCGCCGGATTGGGGGGTGCGCAGGAACGCGGTGCCGAGTTGGGCCGCCAGGGCGCCGCAGGCGAGGGCGGCGGCGACTGCGTGTCCGTCGGCGATCCCTCCGGCGGCGATCAGCGGGACGTCGACGGCTTGGCGGACGAGCGTCGTGAGCGGGAGCAGACCGATCTGTGCCTGCTCGGCGGGAAGGGGGGTGAAGCCGCCGCGGTGGCCGCCGGCTTCCGGGCCCTGGACGCACAGGACGTCGGCGCCCGCACTCGCGGCGATCGCGGCCTCCTGCGCGCTGGTGACCGTGACGACG
Organism: Actinocrinis puniceicyclus; assembly: GCF_018283645.1. Classification (GTDB taxonomy): domain Bacteria; phylum Actinomycetota; class Actinomycetes; order Streptomycetales; family Catenulisporaceae; genus Actinocrinis; species Actinocrinis puniceicyclus. The sequence continues at coordinate 427 of NZ_JAGSXH010000072.1, forward strand.
GCCTCGATGCCCGCCTCGTGCAGCCGCTCGATCACGGGCGCGGGCGGGCAGCCGAAGGTGAAACCCGCGACCGGCACCCGCTCGGTGATCAGCACACTGAGTTTCTGCTCGAACTCGTCGTCGTCGTGAGCGGGCGGCTGTGCGAGTTCGACGCCGTATCGCCGGGCTTCCGGCTCGAGTTCGGCGCGGTACCGTTCGAACGCGGCGATGTCGGTGTCCTGGGGACCGGGCACGAACAGGTTCACGCCGAACGGCGCGTCGGTCAGGGTCCGTAGTTCGGTGATCTCACGCCCCATGGCGTGCGCGCTCTTGTAACCGCCGGCGAGGAATCCCAGGCCGCCCGCGTCGCAGACCGCTGCGGCCAGCGCAGCGGTGGAGACACCGCCCGCCATCGGAGCCGCGACGATGGGGCACCGGATCCTGGCGAAGTGTCCTCGGTACACTGGAGCTCACTTTCCGGGCATGCGGAAATGGGCGTTCGGTGGTTGTGACACTGTGCGGGTATGCGGGTGGCACACACAGTGTATCAGGGGACTGTGCACCCTTGCGGCGGCGCGGACCGGCGCACTCGCACCTCGCGGTGGGCTTCTCCAGCGCGCCTGCGGCCACCGGGGCGCCGCTTGCGCGCCAGGGCTGTTCGCCGACGCCGCGGGCGACCTCCAGGCGCCCCGGCCGAACGGCACCACGCACGGCGGCGCCCCGGCCCGGAGTGCAGGTGACAGGACTCGAACGTCCGCACCCCGACCGGCGTGTCACCGAACCCGGTGAACGTAAGCGGTCAACGCACCAGCCGCGCGGTCCGGGCACCGACTTGGTCGCACTCCCACGATCGGGGCACTTCCCGGCACCTTTCCCGTATGCCGCTCCGACCTCCTCAGGGGGAGGTGTACAGCCCCTCGCGTTCCCAGCGGCGCAGCTCGGCGTAGTCGTTGTCTATCTCACCCGCGTTCTCGGCGGCGAGATAGACGAAGCCCGGCGAGTCCATGAGCGTGGTGGTGCGCTCCAGCCTCGCCCCCGTCGAGGCCGCGTGCGCCATGGCCGCGAAGCTCGGGAGCGCCTCCAGCCGCGCGGCCCAGTCCAGCGACCGCACCGTTCCCGGATAGTGGTTGACCAAAGCGACGTTGCGCACGGTCCGTGACCACGAAACCGACTCGTCGTCGAAATGGTCCAGGCACCTGGGGTCCGCGATGGTGTCGGCCAGCAGGCTCGTCTGCGAGACCCCCGAGTACTTCTCCACCACGGACGGCAGCGTCGCTCCGCCGAGCCTCGCCCCGCTCTCGATCAGCGCCGGCCCCGCGGCGGTGATCATGACCTCGGTGTGCGCGGCACTGGAGCGCACCCCGAGCGCGTCGAGCACCCGCCGGGTGAACCCCGAGAGCGCCCGGCCCTCCGGCGATCCGGCCTCGATCGGCACTTCGAAGTCGTAGACCGGGTTGCCGCCCGCACCGACGCCCTTGGTGTAACGCCAGATCTCCGCCACCCGGTGCCGCCCACCGCATGACACGCTATTGATATAGTACTCGACGCCGTGCAGACGTTCCTGGACCAGCACGCGCTGATTCGCCTGCCCGTACAGGTTGTCCGCGGTGAGCACCGCCGAGGCCGCCCGCGCCACCTCGGGCGCCGTCGCGCAGAAGTGCACATTGTCAGAGCCCGCGCTACTGGGCGGCTTGACCACCGCGTGCGTGAGGCCGCCGGCGGCGAACCAGCGCGCCGCCTCGTCCGCGTCCGTGAAGCTCCTGCCGCGCGGCACGCGGAGACCTGCCGCCGCGGCGACCTGCATCATCCGCACCTTGTCGCGCCGCGCGGCACTCGTCTCCGGGCGGTTCCCGGGCAGACCCAGCCGCGCCGCGAGCCGATCGGCCAGCAACACGCCGGACTCGGTGCCCGCGACCACCCGCTCCACTCCGATGCGCGCGAGCGTCGCGGCGGTCGCGCCGGGATCCGCCTCGGCCGGCAGGTTCTCCTCGAACTCACCGGGGTCGAACCCGCGCAGGAAGTACTCGGGCATGTCCGGCGAGCTGGCGACATGCACGCAGGACAGGCCGCGATCGCGTAACGCGCGCACGAGCGCGCGGCCGGTGGAATGGGCGTCTACGATCGCCACCTTCACGGCTGGGACTCCCTCTCCGCTGGTGAGCCGAGGTCCGGCGACGCGGCTGCCGCGCTGGGTCGCGGTTCGTTGAACACGCAGCCCACCTGCGCGCCCGAGGACATACTGATCACACCGACCTGCGGGTCGGCGCTCGCTCGCACGATGCAGCCCCCGTATCCGTCCGACCCGGTCACCTGCGGGTCGCCGACGAACACACCCCAGTTCAGGTACATCGTGCGCTCGGTGCCGACTTCGTCGCCGGGGAAGGTCTCGGCCAGCGGCCTGATGCGCCGCTGCAGGACGTACGGTCCGTCGACCGCCTCGGCGACGCGGGCGAGCCATTCCCCCGGCGGCACGGTCCAGCCGGCTACGATCCCGCAGCCGCCGTGCAGCAGGGTCGGTTTGAGGATCAGGTCGTGCTGCCGGGCCTTGGCGAAGCTTTCCAGGTCGCACACCGAGCCGTCCGGCTCGCACACGGTCGGGCGCACATGGCGTGTCCACGGCAGGAACCGATCGATGCACGCTCGCTCCGCGGCGTCGAACAGGTCGCGGTTGCGTTCGTCCGAGAGCAGGGCCAGCGCCCCCTTGTTGCCGTACAACTCCGCGTCGAGGCGGCTGAACATGCCCACGGTGCCGGCCTCCACCGCGCGCAGCACCGGTTCGAGGAGTTCGGCGTCCCGCGGCGCGACGATCTCCTCGACCAGGAAGAAGCGGAAGACGGCGTCCACGGGACGACCGTGCACCTCGAGCCGGCCGTTGCGCTCGGACAGGTGGCCGACGTGGCACGGCACCGCGTCGATCCCCATCCCGTCGAGCAGCGCGGCGAGCACACGCAGTCGCGGTTCGTACGTCCGGTAGCTCTCGGGCCAGTCGGCCAGCGCCACCGTCGGCCGGTCCGCGCCCAGGTGCTCCGCGCACTCCGCCCGCAGGGCGCTGACGATCGTCTCGAGGGTGTCGACGTATTCGAGCCCGTGTCGCTCGACGAACCGGGCCAGGCTCGGATGCCGGAGCATGGCGCGGTTTATCTCGGCGTTCTCGAAGCCGCCGAGCGCGCTGGTGATGTTCAGCTCAAGCAGCTTGAAGCCCTCGCGCTCGCGGTACAGATCCGAGCGCGCCAGGCGGACCAGCCGGGGGCCGGCGCTGCCGCGGCGCACGGTCTCCTGCTGCACCGGGTTCATGCCGACGCCCCGGGCCAGCGCGCCGGCGTCTGCGCCGAAGAGGCGTTCGGGCAAGCTGGTCAGCAGCCGGTGGATGGTGGCCAGGTCCGTGGCCAGAGCGGTGCGTTCGGCGGCGGACAGGAAGACGGGCACGGGCAGGAGGCGCCGATGGTAGCCGACCGCCAGCAGGTCGCTGGCCACCGCTTCTGCGGCCAGCTGTGCTGCGGGGACCGCGTCGCGTGCCAGCTGTGCGCGATAGGCGCGCCCGAGCGTGGAGCGCGTCAGGGTGATGGTCTGACCGGTATCCATGTCCTGACTCCTGTTGACGGCGTGTGCCCGGCCCCGGCGCCGGGTCAGGCGAGGAGGGTCCGCAACACGGACACGGCGCGTTCCAGGTCGGCGCGCGTGACCGTTTCGTCGGGGGTGTGGGCGAGTTCCGAGTCGCCCGGGCCGAAGTTGGCGGCGGGGACGCCGTGCTGCGCGAAGCGGCCCACGTCCGTCCAGCCGAGCTTCGGCCGCGGCGGGGCCGCGGCGGCCTTGAGCAGTTCTCCGGCCAGCGGGTGGCTCAGCGATGGCGCGGCCGGGGGCGAATCGAGCAGCACGCGTGCGCTGTCGGCCTCCGGAGCCAGGTCGAGCACGACACGCGTGGCCGCCGCGGAGTCGAGGCTCGGCGCGTGCCGGTAGTTGACCCGTACCGTGCAGGAATCCGGCACGACGTTGCCTTGCACGCCTCCGTCCACGCCGACCACGGACAGCGCTTGGCGGTAGTGCAGCCCGTCGATCACGACCGGCTCCGGGACGAAGTCGGCGATCCGGTGAAGTGCGGGTGCGGCGCGGTGCACCGCGTTGGTGCCGCGCCACGGCCGAGCCGTGTGCGCCCTGCGTCCCACGAAGCCGAGTTCGACGACCAAGTTGCCCTGGCAGCCCGCTTCCACCGTGCCGCCGGTGGGTTCCAGCAGCACCGCGAAGTCGCCGGCGACCAGTTCCCGGTGCCCGGCGAACAGCATGTTCATCCCGCTGCCGCGCGAGCCGGTCTCCTCCTTGTCGTAGAACACGAAGGTACAGTGCCGGTTCGCCGTGGCGGCCCGCTCCGCGAGCAGCAGCATCACGGCGAGACCCCCCTTCATGTCCACGGCACCGAGCCCCGCGACCGTGTCGGGGTCCGGCTCGGGCGGCGTGCGGCCCGGGAACTGCGGCACGGTGTCGAGGTGCCCGGCGAACACGATCCGTTCCGGCGAACGGCCGCGCGTCGAGCCCTCCGTGCGCGCGATCACGTTGTTCCCGATCCGGCGCACGACCAAGCCGGCCCCGCGGGTGCGCAGCCGTCGCTCGATCAGGTCCGCCAGGCGCTCCTCCCGGCCGCTGACCGACGCGACGGCCACCAGCGCGGCGGTCAGCGCCACCGGATCGCCGGCGCGAGCCAGCGTCTCCTCGACACCCGTTGCGCCGCGCGCGGTCACGAGACCACCGCGCCCGCGAACCACCGGGCGCGCGCGCCGAGAGCGAGCGGGACCGCGACCGCGGCCAGGATCAGCGCGCCGGCCCCGAAGACGCTCGGCGCGCCGGTCGCCGCCGCCAGGAACCCGGCCGCAGCGGCCCCCACCGGCATGGCGCCCCAGGCCACCAGGCGGTACACGCTGTTGACCCGGCCTTGCAGCCGGGGCGGGATCAGCGTCTGGCGCAGATGCACCACCACGACGTTCCACGTGACGTCCGCGCAGGCGGCCAGGGCCAGGGCCAGGCCGGCCACGAGCGCGGACCGCAGCAGCCAGATCCCCGCGTACCCGGCCGCGATGGCGAGCACCGCGAGCACGAGGGACCACTCGCCGCCGATGCGGCGGGTCAGCCCGGGAGAGACCTTGGCGGCCAGCACGGCGCCGAACGCCTGGCCGGCCAGCAGCACCCCGTATCCGGCGTCGCCGAGCCGCAGCGCCGCGTGCGCCTCGACGACGAGGACGGCCAGCGCGCCGGTCGTCACGAAGTTGATCAGCGCGGAAGCGGCGGACAGCGCGCGCAGCAGCCGGTGCCGCCACAGCCAGGCGAGGCCCGCGAAGACCTCGCGCCGCAGCGGCGGACGCGGTGCGGCGCCGAGGCCGGCCGACCGCGCCGGGGCGGCCGAGACGCGCAGTGTCGTCAGCAGCACGGCCGAGACGAGGAAGGTCGCGGCGTCCACCCCGAACGGCGCGGCCGCGGCGAGGGCGAACAGCGAAGCGCCTGCCAGCGGTCCGAGGAACTGGTTTCCGGTGACCTGCGCCGCCTGCTGTCTGCTGTTCGCGGCCACCAGCCCGGACGGCACGACGACGTGGGGTACCAGGATCTGCGAGGCGTTGCGGAAGAAGGTCTCGCCGAGCCCGACCAGGAAGAAGCACACGTACAGCAGGAACAGGCGGCCGAAACCGAACGCGACGCAGAGCGTGAGGGCGGCGAGCAGCGCGGCCCGCACCCAGTCGATCCGCGCCATGGCGCCGCGCAACTCGACCCGGTCCGCGATCACGCCGGCCGGAATGCCGAAGAGCGCGTACGGGACGGTCAGGGCGGCGGTCACGGCGGCGATCGACCGCGGGTCGGTGGTGAGGCGCGTCGCCAGCAGCGGCGCGGCGGTCAGCGCCATGCCGTCGCCCACCGCGGAGACCGAGGAAGCGAGCCAGAGCTTGGTGAAGCCGGGCCCGAGCCGGTCCGCGCGGCTTCCCGGCCGCCGCGCCGAAGTCTCCCCGGCGTGCGGCGGCTGTGTGCCGGCGGACCGCGCCGCCTCCTCCCGAGTCTCGCCCCGGGCGGTGCCACTCACCCGTCCGCCTCCCGGTGTGCCGCGGGCGCGCAGCCGCACGCGCACGGTCTCGCACTCATGCGACGGTGCTTCGCGCGACGCGCGCGGCCATGTTGTAACCGTGCTTGCCGCGCGCTTCGCGCAGCCCCGACCCGGCCCGTACCTCGGCGAGTACGCGCTCTTCCATCGCCGCGATCCGGGAGACCTGCTCGGCGACGTCGTCCACCGACCCGGCCGGGACCACTGTCACGCCGCTGCCGTCGGCGCAGACCACGTCCCCGGGGCGCACGGTCGTCGGCAACGCGTCACCGCCCACCTCAACCGGAACCTGCGTCGCGCTCATCCGTACCCTGTTCTTCCCCGAGCGCATGAACTCGCCGCGTGCCCACACCGAGTAACTCAGCTCTCTAATGCGATCGACATCCCGGCAGAGCCCGTCGATGACCGTACCCGCGACGCCGTGGGCCCGGGCGTACTCGGACAAGATGTCGCCCCAGACCGTGCACAGCGGCCCGTTGCCCGCCAGCAGGACCACGCAGCCGGGGGGAACCTCGTCGATATAGTCGGCCGCTGCCGCGCGGCCTTCGGGCGCCGGCTCGAACGCGACGGTGAACACGGGGCCGACCACGGTGCCCGAACCCGACACGCGCCTGGGCCCCCAGATCTGCCCGGCCTGGCCGATCAGGTCGAGCGCGTCGCTGACCGCCGACGTGCCGTGGGCGGCGAGCACCGCCAGCGCGGGCGCGAGCGGCGCCGGGTGCGCCGGTGCGTTCATGCCGTGCCCTCCTGCCTCGTCACGTACACGGCCAGCTTCTGGCCGCCCTGGAAGACGTTGACCTTCGCGCCGCGCGCCGCCTTCGAGCCGAAGCCGGCCAGGCGCCCCCCGAACAGATAGGCGTCCAGGCTGAAGGCCATCGGCGTGGTGGACTGCGCGCCGCTCGACAGTACCGGATAATACAGGGGGCTGATTCTTAGCTGTGCGGCGTGTCCGTGTGCGACCGCGCGGGCGACCGCGGCGCGCCAGGCCTCGGCGGGAACCGTGCCGCCGATGGTCACCCCGTCGCCGCGGATGTCGTAGGGCTCCTTGAGAACGTAAGCGGCCGGATTCTCCACCAGGTCCTCGGCCAGGGGCCGCACGCCGTCCGGGCCGACGGCGTCGTGCGCGACCCGGCGGGTCCACGGCAGCAGCGAGGCCGCCAGCGCCCGCTGGCCGTCGGTGAACAGGTCGGCGAACCGCGGCTCCTGCACGAACGCGAGGCAGAGCTTGTTCTCCGCGACATACCGCGCGCCGAACGGGTTCAGGTGCACCAGCGCGGTCTCGGCCAGCGCGAGCTGCCAGGCGGCGACGAAGTCCTCGTCCTCGGCCAGGGCGTTCCAGGCGACCGTGTTCACCTTGTTCCAGCACAGGTCGGCCGGCCGGCCGTCGAACGTGGCCCGCCCGCCGGTCACCTTCAGGCTGCGCGGATCGGCCACGAAGCAGTCCGTCCCGAGCGCGGTGAACTGCGCGGCCGTCTCGACGCTCTCCCGATTGGCCGCGCCTTCCGGCTGGAGGATGGCGATGCTCGCCGGGCAGCCCTCCTTGCCGGGCTGGCGCAGGGCCGTCTCGGCCGCGCCCCGGCGCAGCGCGTCCAGGAAGATCGAGTCCCCCCGATACGTGCCCTCGCCGAACTCGCCGAGAGCGCCCCAGGCGACATCGCGCACGACGCGGTGCACCGCGTCGTTGATCCGCGCGGTGAACAGCGTTCCCGCGGGGGCGTCGGCGTTGTTCTCCAGCAGGACGAGCCGCTGCGAGCCTTGCTCCACATATCCGTCGAGCCGGCACACCCACGGCGCGTCCGAGCCGGCGGGGTCGGCGGCGATCAGCCGCTCGGCAGCGGGCGGCAGAGCGAACCACTCGCGCACCTCGCGCCGCTCGCGGTAGAGCCGGACCACATCCCCGAGCAGTTCCACGTAGCCCGCCAGCCGCGGCCGCAGATCCTCCACGGCTTGCGGCTGCACCAGCAGCGGCAGCGGCGAGAAGGCGAAGTCGCGATTGCGGAACACCGGCGCCTCGGACAGGACGGCCGCGACACGCTGCGCCGTGGCCCGGGGCCGTGCCGTCAGCTTCGCGGCCACGCGCAGCGCCCCGGCCCAGTCGACGATGCCGGCCGCGGCGGCCGTTTCCCGCTGCGGTGTAGGCGTTTCCGCGGGATCGCGCGCGCTCCAGGCCACGGGGACGACCGGCGCTTCGCCGCGGGCCTGCCGGAAGTACTCGTCGACGAGCGCCGTGGTGACGGGGCAGGCCGGCCAGCCGCCACGCTCGAGGCCGTCGACCTCGCGCACCGGGCTGAACTCGGCGCCGGTGCCGCACAGGAAGACCTCGGAGGCGGCCAGGAGGCGCGCTTCGGTGACGGGCTCGGCCACGGCGCGAAGGCCCAGGTGCCCGGCCACCGCGAGCACCCAGGCGCGGGTGACGCCGGGCAGCACCGCGTCCCGGAGCGGCGGGGTCACCAGCATTCCGTCCTCGACCAGGAACAGCGTGGCGGTCGGCGCCTCGCAGATCAGGCCGTCCGCGTTGCGCAGCACGCACCCGTCGAAGCCGGCGGCCAGCGCGGCCCGCAGGGCGAGCCGCGGGCCGGCGTAGGCGGAGATGTTCTTGGCGCTGCTGGGAAACACGGCGTCGTCCGGGCGCCGGACATCGCTGACGGTCAGCCGCATCCCCGCCCCGGTCCGCAGCCACTTCTTGCGCCCGGACGGCGTGATGGAGACGGTGAGGACGGACTCGGACGCGTCGCCGATCCCGCCCGGGCTCTCGGCGCTCACCGCCGCGCGGACGTAGCAGTCCTCGGTGACGCCGTTGGCCTCGACCAGCCGGCGAATCGCCTCCGGGATGCCGTCGCCGGCCCCCGGGTCCAGCCCCATCGCGGCGCAGGAACCACGCAACCGATCGAGGTGCTGCGGCAGCAGCCAGGGCACGACCTCGGCGCCGGCCTGGTCGGCGTACAGACGGATGCCTTCGAACACTGAGATGCCGTACCGCAGCGCGATGCTGCCCATGGGAAGTACGGCTTCCTGCTCCGGGCACAGCCGGCCGCGATGCAGAGCCCAGCGGGTGCGTCCGGTATCGGCAGGCGTCGCCACCGATGCCTCGGTCACCTCGGTCATGAGCCCTGATAGCGGAACGCGGGCTCGGTGGAGTCGTACCCCTCGGCGAGGATCATGTCGAAGTGGCGATGCCTCAGCTCCAGCGAGGTGGCGAGGGCATCGACCGCCTCGGCCTGTAGCCGGTCCGTCGTGCAGTAGCGTCGCAGCAACTCCCGCGCCGCGGCCGCGTGTTCGTCCTCGAGGTCGCTCACGCCGTCGCTTTCCGCGCCGGCCGATGCGTGATGGACGAAGAACTCGTATCCGCTCTCCGGAAGGCCGTACACGTCACGCATGACCGACAGCATGGTGGCGCCGCTGTGCGAGACGATGGGCGGCTGTCCCTCCATCAGCAGCAGAACTCCCGCGACACCCGCGGTGAAGTGCCTCTGGCCGCTGTTGCAGATGCGGACGTTGTGGGCGACGACGGCGGCGGTCTCCGGCTCCAGCGGCGCATTCTCCAGCTGGTCGGGGGTCACGCCCACCGCGGCGCCGAAGGCGGCGAACGTGTCGAGATGACGTCCGGAGCCGGTGAGCGCGCCGGTCTCCTCCTCGTAGATGTTCTCGATCATCAGCCTACGCAGACGGTAGTCGTCGATGTGGGCGGTGACACCGAGGATGTTGCGCGTCCACTGGCTCTTGATCGGCCACCGGTGCAGGACGAAGCGCTGCAGGAGCCGCTCGGTCGCCTTGCCGGCCATGATGGTCTGGTACAGCGGGCTGGTCATCTTCATGCGCTCGCGGATCATCCGGTCGAGCACGGGCACGAAGTCGCTCAACGTCAAGGCTTCCCTTCGGGGCGGAGGTTGTGCGGATTCGGGATTCGGCCGTACCGGGCCGGTCTCACGGCGTAAGCGTTTCCTGCAGCCCGTACCGCAGCAGCCAGTCGTATCCGTGGTGCGCGGTCTGCTCCTTGAAGAGCCCGTACTGATCCAGGCTGAGATCCAGCAGCCCGGTGATCAGGGAGCTGGACCCGCCGTCGACCAGCATGCGGAGCCTGGCGCCGGCCGCCACCCGGTCCGTCATCAAGGGATCGAGCCGCACGTCGCTTCCGACCGTGACGGCCAAGTATCCGGCGATCAGCTCGATCGGCAGGTTGCCGCCGCCCTTGCCGATGCCGAGCAGCGAGCCGTCGAGGTAGCTCGCCCCGGCCTCCAGCGCGGCCCGGGCGTTGGCGAAGGCCAGGCCCAGGTTGTCGTGGGCGTGAAAGCCGATGCGGACCGGTTCGTCCTGCGACCGCGTCGCGGGGGAGGCCGGCACGGCTTGCACGGCCGCCGAGATCCGCGCGGCGACGTCTTCCGGGTAGAGGCTGCCGTTGGAGTCGGCGAGGTAGACGATCTGAGCTCCCGCGCGGGCGGCGTGCCCGGCCGCCGCGGCGATCTGTTCGGGGGAGAACCTGCTGACGTGGGTCAGGTTCACCGCCACGCACAGACCCTCTTCGCGGCCGGCCGCGATGTGCGATGCGGCGCTTTCCACGTTCAGCGAGGCGGCCAGGACACGGAGCATGCCGACGCCGCGCCGCGCCAGGCCCCGGATGAGTTGCGGACCGCCGTCGGACGGCCGGGCCATCACGACCAGCCTGGTGCGGTCGATCCCGGTCGCGAGTGCCTCCAGGTAGGCCGGCTCGCACCGTTTCGACGGATTCAAGGACTCGCCGGACGCGGTCCTGAGGTAGCCGACCTCGACGAAGGGAATCCCCGCGGCCTCCATCGTGCCGACGACGTCGGAGGCCTCCTGCACCGTCCACGCGTGGCCGTTGACATAACCGCCGTCGCGCAGCGTCACGTCCAGTAGCGTCGTCGGCCTCTTCGCGCCCAGGGTCGACTCGCGCACCCCATTCACTCCCCGTCCTCCTTGTCGAGGTCGCGCTTTCAGAGCACCTGCACGCAGGCGACGGATGGGTCGATTGGCGATCCGACCAGAATTGAGCTATCTCCCGTATCGGCGTCAACTCTACCCAAGGCGATCCGACTTTTCCAGAGCTCCAATCAGAGTGACGCGATACGGGACTCAGGTAAGGCATGAACATTCGATGGCTTAGTGCTCCCGGTGCGTCGAGCGCTCGCACAGGGGCGCGCGGGACCTGAGGGCAGCTTGTCAACTCAGGGGACACTGCCCAGATGAGACGGCTTCTCGCAGCGGACGCGGGTCTTGTCAGGGCTCGCAGTCGCTGGTAGACCTAGGCCGTGTTTGAGAAGTAGCGTCGGGGCCGCGACGCAGGATATTCAATGTCATCTGCCGCCCGCCTACCGAATTCCAGGGTGGCCGCGGCCGATGTTCCGGGGCCCGCTCAAAGGCAATCCCTGGTGTATGCACCCGATTCCATCAACCCGTAAAGGAGTAGCCATGTCCGGTGAATTCGTCGCGGACCTCGAAGGAATGATTCGCGCCAGAGCCAAGACGACGAGCCCGCTCTACCAGACGATCCTCGCCGGGAAGGCGACGCAGCGGCTGCTGCGCACCTTCGTCGAGCAGAGGTGGCCGATCAAGAGCTGGTGGACGCGCAATCTGACCGGCGTGGCCAGCCGCGTCGAGGACATCGCCCTGCGCCGCTCACTGATCGAGAACGCTTACGAGGAGGAGTTCGGCGCGCTGTCGCACTCCAAGCGGCACGTCGAGACCTTCGAGGACTTCGGACGCTCGGTGGGGGTCGATCCGCGGACGCTGGCGACTGCGGCGCAGTTCCCGGAGACTGTCGCGGTCGTCGAGCACAACAAGAGCGCTTGCAACGACAGCCACGTCCACTTCACCGCCGGGACCGCGTCGGTGCTGTTGCTGATGGAGGGCCAGCCGCCGATCGCCGACGAGCAGGGCCGCAGCATGATGGCGGTCATGCGCGACACCTACGAGCTGCCGGAGTGGGGCTACGAGTTCTTCAAGCACCATGCCTCCACCGGGGCCGAGGGAGACGGGGTGAGCGAACTTGAGGACGAGCACACCGAGCCGCTGCGGGAACTGCTCACCCGCTACTGCGACACGCCGCAGTTGCAGGACCAGGCGAGGGCGTCGCTGCAGACCGCGATCGAACTGCGGCATGCGCACTTCGATGCGATCCTGCGCGAGGCCTACGACCCCGCTGAACCCGTCTTCCACTACGCGGGCTGATCCTGCTCGGGGCGCGGCGCGCGGTCGCAGGGCGGAATCCGGCCCGGCCGGGCGCACTCTAAGGACGATCACCGCGGTGCCGTCCAGATTCCCGACGACCAGGGTGCGCGGGTCGCCCGGGGCGAAGGCGGCCGCTTCGATCGGACCGCGGCCCGAGACCGACTGCGCGGCCGGGCCGCCGCCCAATCCGGCCGTGTTCCACAGCCGCAGCGTGCCGTCGTCGCCACCGGTGGCCAGCAGCGTTCCGTCCGCGTTGAAGGAGAGCGCGTCGACCGCCGCCGGGCTGGGTGCCACGCGTCCGGCGGGCGTCCACGAGTTCGCGTCGCGCTCCCACAGTTCGACGGTCCCGTCGGCGTGCCCCGCGGCGATTCGCCGCCCGTCCGGACTCGTCGCGACCGCGTAGGCGGGGGTCGAATGCGACGCTCCCGGCAACGCGGCCGGGCCCCCGCCCGTCGGGCCGACGGGCATCACGCAGACGGTGCCGTCCTGGTCCGCGGTCGCGGCATAGGAGCCCTTTGACATGGCTGCGACGGCGTTGAGGCCCCCGTGTCCCACCTCGATCCGCTGCGCGGGACCGCCGCTCTGGGTGCTCAGCAGGCTGCTGACCGACTTCGAGGTCTGCGATACCGCGAAGGCGTCGACGGCCAGCAGCGCGGCGGCCGCCGGGTCGGTGCCGCGCTGCGCGTCGGCCACGGCCGCGATCTCCTGGGATTCGCCCTGGTCGCGTTGCTGGGCCAGCTGGCGGCTCACCTCGTCGGCCTGGTCCCGCTTGTGGACCGCGTACACGGCGAAGCCGAGGGCTGCGACGGCGAGCACCACGATCGCGGCCAGCGCGCCGATCAGGTTGGTCACCGTACGGCGCTGCTGCGCGGAGCGCCGGGCGGTGCCTTCGTCGAGGAACAGCTCGAGCTGCGGCGTGAACAGCTCGCGGTGCTGCTTCTTGAGTTCCTGCGCGACCTGCAGGTCGCGCTCGCCCGGAAGCAGCGCGGCGTCCCGATCCGCCTGCCAGGCCTCAGCGCCGTCCAGGAGCCGCTGCCGTGCCGGTCACCCCGCCGTGATCGGCGACGCGGTGTTGGTCGGCCCGCACGCGCACGTCAACGGCGCGGTGGTTGACGATGAGTCGTTTCTCGCGACCGGAACCGCGCTGTTCCCCGGGGCGGTCGTGGGCACGCGCTGCGAATTGCGCATCAACAGCGTGCTGCACGTGAACTCGGTGCTGCCGCCCGACACCGTCGTGCCGATCGGCTGGATCGCGGCCGGAAACCCGGCGCGGTTGTTCTCACCGGACCGGCACGAGGAACTGTGGCGGGCGCAGCGCGAACTCGATTTCCCCGGCACCGTGTACGGCGTCGCGCGGGACGCGCCGATGCGCGCGATCATGGCTCGGCAGGTTGACTTCTATGGTGCGCACCGCGACAACCGCGTCGTCGACGGGTGATCGAGAGCAACCGAGGGCGATCGGTTCTCGGCCCGAGACGGTGGCGGGGACCGTGGCCGGTCGCCTTCGTCCGTGACCGGACGGCCTGGCCGCCGAGCCGAGCCGCATCGTCGCCGGACGACCGGACTTGACGCATGCCGATATGGGCATATGATTGCGCCATGGCACGAGCGGCGACGACCTCGGACGCGTTCAACGCGATCGCCGCCCCGCAGCGGCGGGAGATCCTGGTGCTGCTGCGGGGCGGCGAGCGGCCGGTGACCGACCTGGCACGGGACCTGGGGATGACCCAGCCGCAGGCGTCCAAACACCTGCGGGTCCTGCGGGAGGTCGGGCTCGTGCGGGTCCGCGGAGCGGGTAAGCAACGCCTCTACGGCCTGGACGCCCACGGGCTGCGCCCGGTCCGGGAGTGGGTGGGCGGCTTCGAGCGGTTCTGGAACGAGAGCTTCGACCGGCTGGACGAGTACGTGCACGAGTTGAAGCAGGCAAGGCAGGAGGCATCACACGATGGCGACGACCAGTAGCGGCGGCGAGGCCGCGCACGCGACCGCGGACCGCGAGATCGTGATCTCCCGGGTGATCGGTGCCCCGCGGGAGCTGGTGTTCGAGGCGTTCACGGGCGTACGGCACCTGTCGCGATGGTGGGGACCGGAGGGCTTCACCACCACGACGCGGTCCTTCGAGTTCCGTGTCGGCGGGCAGTGGGACTTCGTGATGCACGGGCCGGACGGGACCGACTACCAGGAGTGGATCACCTGGCGGGAGATCGTCGCGCCGGAGCGGATCGCGCTGCTGCACGGCGAGTCCCGCGACGACCCGAACGCCTTCGAGTCGTGGCTGACCTTCGAGCCGGCCGGCGCGCAGACCCGGATCGTGATGCACACGGTGTTCCGCACCAGGGAACTGCGTGACGAAGCCGTGGAGAAGTACCACGCCATCGAGGGCGGCGAGCAGACGCTGCGCAACCTGGCGGAATACGTCGCGCAGATCGCCGAGCGGTCCGCGGGCGGCGGTCCGGCGAGCGCCGGCGGGACCACGACCGGGCACGAGAGCGGGCAGCAAAGCGGGCAGGAAGGGACGGTGCGCTGATGGCCGGCAAAGTGTTCTTCAGCGTGACGATGTCACTGGACGGCTTCGTGGCGCCCGACGCCGTGCCCGTCGCATACGTGTTCTCGCCCGAAGGCCGGAACGACCCGAGGGTCCAGCGCTGGATGACGAAGTGGTCCCAGCTGCAGGGATGGGTGTTCCCGCAGCGCTGGTTCCGGGAGAATCTCAAGCTCGGCGAGGGTGGCGAGGAAGGAATCGACAACGACATCGCACGGGCGACGTACGAGCGCACCGGCGCGAGCGTCATGGGCAAGCGCATGTTCGACGGCGGCGAGGCGGCATGGCCGCAGGATGCGCCGTTCCACACCCCGGTGTTCGTCCTCACCCACACCGAGCGCGACCCGTGGGAGCGGCCGGGCGGCACCACCTTCCACTTCGTCAACGACGGCATCGAGAGCGCGCTGCTGCGGGCCCGCGAGGCCGCCGGTGACCGCGACGTGCGCATCGCCGGCGGCGCCGAGACGATCCAGGAGTACCTGGACGGCGGCCTGATCGACGAGTTCACGGTTACGCTCGCGCCCGTGCTGTTCGGCGCCGGCATCCGCCTGTTCGACCGCGTCGACCCCGACCGTCTCGCACTGAACCAGACCCGCACGGACGCATCACCCCGGGTGACCCACGTGACCTACACCGTCGTGAAACGCTGATTCGTCCACGACGGCGCAGCGCACGGGAAACCGCGCTCGCAGCGTTTTTCGACACCAAATACTTCGCGACTCGGGGGGTCGGGACAGCTGCGCGCCGAGTGCGGCCATCGCGGCGGCCAGCCCGGCAGCCCAGCCGGGTTTCTGCGGCAGCCGGGTCAACAACTCAGCCTGCCGGGTCAGAATGCGGCCGAGCCGCAGCAAGACGGCGATGTCCCACGCGTTGAACGCGCGCTCCTGCTCGTCGAACAGCGCCAATCCCAGGTGCACCGCGTCGCCTGCGCCCTCTGTGCACAGCACCGAATGGAATCCGCTCTGGTACAGGTACTGCTCCAGGTACAGCCGGTTCTCGTCGGTCAGGTACGGGCGCGTCTCGTCGAGCACTGCCGTGCAGCCGGCGGCGGTCGTGCCCTGTCGGCGGTCGTGCCCTGTCGGCGCGCCCTCCGGATTGATCCTGTCTGCGCCTGCCGGCTCGCCCGTGTGCGGCGAGCGTTCGGTCAGGTGCCGTGCCGCAGGGCGGACTCGTGTTCCTGGGCCATCCTGCGCAGCGCGAGCAGGGCCGGCTCCAGCAGGACCGTCAGCAGCACGGCCCGTTCGGCCCGCTCGACCAGGTCGTCCGTGTCCCTGAGCTGGTCGAGATCCAGCACGGCGGTCTGCCGGGCGAGTTGCGCGTACGGGATCAGGGTGCGCCAGTCGAAGTCCGCGCCGAGCGAGCGCAGCGACTCCAGGGTCTCGGCGATGACGCGCCGGGCGGGGGCGTACTCGGAGATCTGCCATCCCATGTGGGCCACCAGCGCGTTCACGTCGGGCGCGCCGGGCCCGTCGTCGCTCCGCACGGCCTCGCCCACCGGCCGGGCGCCCAGTACGAGACCGAGCACCTGATGGATGTCGGCCTCGTACTCGCAGACCGCGTTCAGTACCTCCCTCGTGGCGTTCACCGTCAGCCCCCGCACGCCGATCAGGGCCCGGATAAGCCGCAGGCGTCGCAGGTGCGCCTCGCTGTACTCGGCCTGGGTGGCGGCCGTGGCACGACCCGCAGGCAGCAGCCCCTCGCGCAGGTAGAACTTTATGGTCGCGCTCGGTACCCCGCTTCGCCGGCTCAACTCGGAGATTCGCAATTGGTCCCGTCCTTGACTGGCCGCCGGCTGCTGCCGGTGTCTCGCTCCTGTTGCCGGCGCTGCCCGCCCGGTGGCTGGTGACACTCGCCGCGCATGAGGGCGAGTGTGTCAGCCGGTCCCGGGGTGGTGGCGCCTTCTGCCTTGCGCGAGCAATTAGATACTGGCACTATCCAATATGGATAGTATCACTCACCAATGATGAAGGCGGATACCCGGTGCCGACTCTTGCCTGGACGATTCCGAACCCGGCCGCGCCGAACACGCAGGCGTACGTCATGGCCTCGCGCTTCGAGGTGCGCTCCCGAAAGGACGTGCCGCGCTTCTTCCTCAAGGCGCTCTCGGCGTGGCGGCAGGTGCGATCCGCGCCGGGCGCGTTGGGCGCCTCGCTGATCGCCGAGCCGCTGAAGCGGACCTTCTTCACGCTCTCCGCGTGGGAGGGACGCGACGCCCTCTACGCGTTCGCCCGGACTGAGCCGCATCGCGGCATCATGACCGGCTTGCGTTCCACCATGCGGGACTCGACGTTCACCTTCTGGGAGGTGCCGGTGGAGGAGCTGCCGCTCGCCTGGGAAAGCGCCAGGCAGCACCTCGCCGAGCAGGCGCGACTGGACGCCGGCAAGGGCGCTGCCAGCCGCTGACCCAGGCGAGCGAGCGGGCGCCACGGGCGGCCTTCGCGCTCTGCGTGCCCGCGACGGTCACCGGGCTGGTGCCGTGGCTCGGCCGATGGAAACCTGCCACCGTTCGGGGCCGGATTCGAGGTACCGCCAGGTGACGGCGCCGGGGTAGGTGGCCTGCAGTTCGCGGCGCAGCGGCTTCGGGTCGTGGTTGTTGACAAGGGTGAACGCCTCTCCGGGCGCGAGGCGCGCGAAACGGGCGAAGACGCGCGGGTGGCGCTGGCCGCGCGAGATGGCGCGCACGTCGAGGACCGCGGGGGTCTGTACGGTGCCGCCGTCGAGCAGGGTCTCAAGGTCCGCGGCCAAGGCGGGCAGGTCCACGCCGGGAAGCGCGGCCAGCGCGGGCAGCAGGACGGTGCGCTCGATCGCGAGGTGGGCGGCGAACACCGCGTCGATCGACTCGGCCAGCGAGGTCACGGTCGGCGGCTCGTCGGCGTTGGGCAGCGCGTCGAGGTGGCGGCGCAGCACCGCGGCGCTGGTGCGCAAGGCGCGGATCAGCAGGCGGGTCTCGGGCGCGTCGGCGGCGGCTGCGTACAGCGTCTGGTCGCAGGCGTCCAGGTAACGGCGCAGCGGTCCGTCGCAGAGCCGCGCGAGGGCTTCCTGGGCCCGCTCACGGGCCTCGGGGCCGAGTTTCAACTCGGTGAGCAGCGCGACCTTGGGCCGCAGCGCCCCGGTCAGCGACCGCTGGGCGCGCCGCACGGTGCTGGCGGCCTGGACAGCGGGGTCCGCCTCGCTCCCCTCGATGTAGACCTCGGACGTGATCGTCACAGTGTTCTCCCTTCGTGCGAGCGAGTCCGCAGCAATTTCTACGATATTGAGTAGTAGAAACTATAGGGCCCGGTGCGCGGCGCGGAAAGGGTGGCCGCGTGCGCTGCGCTGCGGTGCGGGCGGGCGGCGATCGGGCCGTGACGCTCGGGCCGTGACGATCTAACGCTCAGCGCGGGCGGGTTCGCCGAGCCGGGGCCGCGCCTTCACGCACACCCACCCGTCGGGCAGCTTCGCGGAGGCCAGGAAGGAGCGCAGCCGGTCGGCCGCCGCCGCGGGCAGCTCGTCGGCTCGCGGGTAGAGGATCTTCTCCTCTTTCATGTTGTGGTGCAGCAGCTGCACGGTCAGTTGCCTGGTGAGCGCCGCCGCGCTTTCACCACCGGTGGCGTTGGCTGCGGCGTGTTCCAGCGAGTCGAGCGTGTCCCAGATCTGCGCGTGCTCGCGCAGCATGACGAACACCGGGGGCGCCAGCGCCGGTTCGGCTTCGGCCAGCAGCGGGAAGAGGAACTCCTCCTCCAGGTAGATGTGGCGGCGCAGCGCGCCGAGGGCCCGCATCAGCGGCTGTCGGTCACCGGGCGCGGCGGCGAAGGCCGCGATGCCGGCGTCGATTTCGTGGTGCTCGTGTTCGAGGGCTCTCGCCAGCAGGTCGGTGTGCATGTCCGCCTCGTATCGTCGCGATTCTGCGGCCGGGCGCGTGTCGGCCGCGGCCGGGTCGTGCGCGACCCGCGCCGCGGCGTCGCGCGCCTGGTCATGGCGGCGGACTCATCAGGGAATCCGCGGTGGCCCGCCGCCGAGCAGGGCGTTCGCCGGCGCGGGCCGAAAGCCGTCTTACGCGGCCGCGGTGCGCCCGATGCGCACCTTCCACACCTCGGGGCCGGACTCGAGGTAGTCCCAGCTGAACTCGCCGGCGTGCTCGGCGGCGAACTGGTAGTACAGCGGCTTCGGATCGTGGTCGTTGACCAGCACGAAGTCCTCGCCCGCGGCGAGCGCCCCGTACGTGTCGAAGATCAACTTGTGCCGGTTGGCCGGAGCTTCGGTGCGCACGTCGAGTTCGGTGGTGGCTGCGGACATCGCTGTCGCCTTCCTGTCGGAGCGGATGTGAACCGTCGGACTTGTTTCTACAACCAAATCTAGTGAAAATGCAAGGGTGACGAAGGACGCGAGGACGAACGGGCCGACCGTGGCCGCACCGCCCGACGGGCCGGTGACGGCGGATCTGGTCAGGCTGCTGCTGCACGACGTGATCGACCCCGAGCTCGGGGTGAACATCGTGGACCTGGGGCTGATCTACGACCTGTCCGCGGATGACGCCGGGGTGCTGATCCGCATGACGCTGACCACGCCGGGCTGCCCGCTCGGCGGCTATCTCGACGACGAGGTCCGCCGGGCCCTGGCGCAGCTGCCGGGGCGGCCGCCGGTGCGGGTCGAGCTGGTCTGGGATCCGCCGTGGGGCCCTGAGCTGATGACGGACGCGGCGAAGCGCGCGCTGGGCTGGTTCCGGTGACCGGCGGCGCCGACCCGGCGGCCGGGGTGCCCGGCGCGAAGCTCGCGGCACCGCAGGCGCAGAGAACCGGCACGCCGGCCAGCGCGGAGCCGGCGGGCCGCGGCGCGCGGACGAGCGATGCGCCGACGCCGCCCGCGCGGGCCCCGCTCACGCCGCTCGTGTCGCTCTCACCCGCCGCGCCGCGCCGCCCGAGCGGCTCGGGCCGCTCCCGCTTCGCCGCTCCCGCACTCGCCTTCGGCCTCGTCGCGCTGCTGGCCGGGCTGCAGCGCCTCGGCCTGCCGGTGCCCTCTGGCCGTCCCAGCCTGCCGGAGTTGCACGGGGTGCTGATGCCGCTGGGTTTCCTCGGCACCCTGATCGCCGCGGAACGGGCGGTCGCGCTGGGGCGTGGCTGGGCGTGGCTGGCTCCCGCCTTCAGCGGCGTGGGCTCGCTCTGGCTGATCGCCGGGCTGCCGTCCGGCGTGGGCCGCGAACTGGTCGCGCTGGGCGGCTTCGCGCTGCTGGCGGTGTTCGCGCGACTGCACCGCATCCAGCCGTCCACGCACAACCTGGTGATGGCGGCCGGCGCGGCGTGCTGGTGCGTGGCGGGAACGCTGTGGGTGGGGCGCTGGGACCTGGCCGCGCTGGTGCCCTGGCTGGCCGGTTTCCTGGTGCTGACCATCGCGGGTGAGCGGCTGGAGCTCTCCCGGCTGGTGGCGCTCACCCGGCGCGGCCGGGCGCTGTTCCTGGCCGCGGTCGCGCTGTTCCTCGCCGGGCTGGCGCTCTCGCTGCCGCAGCCGGAGGCCGGGGTGCGCACGGCGGGCGCCGGCCTGCTTGCCCTGAGCGCGTGGCTGGCCTCGCACGACATCGCGCGGCGCACCATCCGGATGCCCGGGGTGACCCGGTTCATGGCGACCGGCCTGGCGGCCGGCTATCTCTGGCTCGCGGTGGCCGGCGGGCTGTGGCTGGCGATCGGCCGACTGTCGGACGGGCCCGGCTACGACGCGATGCTGCACGCGGTCTTCCTCGGCTTCGTCTTCTCGATGGTGTTCGCGCACGCGCCGGTGATCGTGCCCGCCGTGCTGCGCGTCCGGTTGCCGTTCCACCGCGCCGCGTACGGGCCGCTGGCGCTGCTGCACGCTTCGCTCGCGCTGCGGCTGATCGGCGGCGACGCCGCGGGCAGCACGGCGGCCTGGCAGGCCGGGGGAGTCCTGAACGAGGTGGCCATCCTCGGGTTCCTCGCCACGATGGCGACCGTCGCGGTGCGCGCGCGGCGCCGATCCGGTGGCTGAGGGCGGAGCCGGTCGCGGATACCCGACGCCTCGTCCAGGTTTTCACTTACAAAGATCATGAAAAATGGGTCGACTGGTCCACGCGCGCGAGCGCTCGCTGTGAAACCATCCGGATGAGCGGGCGGACTGCGCAGCGGGCGAGCAATCTCGGCTCGCTCGGCGCGCGGCCAGGCCGGGAGTCGACAGCGCCGCCGCCTCGTGCGGGCGCCGGTCGCGCCCGTGGACGGATCAGTCGCTCGTGTGCGCCTGGTTCGGCAGGCTCAGGTGGGCGATGCAC
The DNA here is from genome assembly GCF_018283645.1 of Actinocrinis puniceicyclus. Classification (GTDB taxonomy): domain Bacteria; phylum Actinomycetota; class Actinomycetes; order Streptomycetales; family Catenulisporaceae; genus Actinocrinis; species Actinocrinis puniceicyclus. Next base: position 21,463 of record NZ_JAGSXH010000072.1, read on the forward strand.
AGGTTCGGCTCGACGAATGGGTCGAGCCGGTCCGCGGCCACCGGCGTGCGCAGTTCGGCCAGCGCCCCCTGCATCAGGCCCAGGTGCAGTGAACAGACCACGTCGCGGTGGTGCTCGGCGACCTCGCGGAAGGGACAGTGGTGCAGGCGCACCCGGCCGCCGTTTTCGTCCGTCCCCTGATCCGCCTTCTCGACCTCGGGATCGAAGCCCATCTCGGCCAGGACGCCGACCAGGCGCTCGACCGCCTCGCGCGTGTCGACGTGCTCGAAGGGCGCCGGGCGGTCGATCAGGTAGCCACCCCAGGTCCGGCCGGCCTCGGCCGCGCTGCGCTGCGGCTGCGGCAGGTGCTCGGCGACCAGGGTGGTCAGGATCTCGGCCAGCAGCCGGTAGCTGCGCTGGCCGGCGGCCGCCGCCGCGGGCCGTGCGCGGTAGATCGTGCGCGGCCGGCCCGGCTGCCCGCCGCCCTCGCTGGCGCGCTCGGCCAGGCCGGCCTCGACCAGCGCGTCGAGGTGGAACCGTGCGGTGTTCGGGTGCAGACCGGCCCGCTCGGCGATCTCCTGCACGCCGAGTTGCCCGTCAGCGGAGCGCAGCAGGTCCAGCACCCGCGACCGGCTCTCCCCGAGTGCGGCTGCCGGAGCCGGGTCGGCCAGCGTTCTGTCGGTGTTCACCAGACTATTTTAGCTGAAATTGTCTAGTGGAAACTAGGCGTCGGGAGCGGGCATCGCCTGGATCCGTCGTGCGCGGGTCCGCCGGCCGGTGGTCGGGCAGCCGAAACGCCACCCCCGAAACGCCACCCCTGCGCTTCCTGCCGTTAACCAGAACCCCGTATTGGCTTTCACCGTGTTTTGCCCCGATGGCCGCACGCACCGATGCGGTCCGGCGCGATCGCGCCGAATGCGAAGGTGCCGACGTAGGCGCGGGTGCCGGCCGGTACCCCTGGCCCCTCGCCCATCGCGAAGGAGGGCACGCCCGTGCCGGCAGCGGAATTCTCCGCCGACCTGTCCGAACTGGCCGGCCATCAGCGCACCGCCTGCCTGACGCCGCCAAGCGCAAGGGCAGCGCGGCGTGCAATCCCGGACCGGGCGTGCGCCGAAAAGAGCGGTTCACGCGCTGTGCGGCGTTCACCGGCTCACGCGAGGCGGGAGCCGCCCCGGAAGCGTACCGAGGAGGCCGGCCGAGGCACTGGCTCTAGCGCAATATCTCCGCGAGCACCGCGGCCTGGCTGTGTTCCAAGTCGCGGGTCGCGGTCAACAGGAGCAGCGGCTTGCTGTGCGCCAGTTGCCGCAGTTCGGCGAGCGCCTGTGCGCGCGCGGGTTCATCCAGCTCGGCGCTGTAGCGGCGGCGGAACTCGGCGAACTTCGCCGGGTCGTGGCCGTACCAGGTGCGCAGCTGCGTTGAGGGCGCGACCTCCTTGGCCCACTGGTCCAGGTGCGCAGCCTCCTTCTTCATGCCGCGCGGCCACACCCGGTCCACCAGCACCCGCATCCCGTCCTGCGCGGGCGTGTCGTCGTACACGCGGCCGATCTTCACCTTCGGTTTCATCGACCCATCTCCTTCCCCCCCGATACCGTCACCTCCCCGATACCGTCATACCCCGGCTCCCGGTGTGGGCACCCGACTCCGGCGCCCCGACCGGCCCCGGCCGCCCGTGATCTATTCCGGGCGGGGGAGCGGGAGGCCGGGATCCGCGAGAATCGCCGGATTCACCGGTTTGCCGCAGCGCACCAGCCGCTCGATCGGCTTGACCATGCCGCGCACGTTGACGCTCATGCCCGCCAGCACCCGGTCCCCGGCGAGCCAGAACGCGAGGAAGCCGTCCCCTGCCCGGCCGGTATCGCCCCGCACGACGACCTCGTCGTATCCGCCGGGCTCGATGTGACCGGAGAACTCCATGGCCACGTCGTACTGGTCGCTGTAGAAGAAAGGCACGCGGTCGTACACGGCGGCGCCGTCGCCGAGCATGGCGCGCGCGGCCACCGCCGGCTGATGGCGCGCGCCGGCCCAGTGCTCGACGCGGATGTGCTTGCCGTACAGCGGATGCAGGGCCCGCGCGACGTCCCCGGCTGCGTAGATGTCCGGATCGCTGGTGCGCAGCGACGCGTCCACCACGATGCCGTCCTCGACCGCGAGCCCCGCGTCGGCGGCGAGCCCGGCATTCGGCGCGGCACCTATGCCCGCGATCACGGCGTCCGCGTCCAGGGCCGTGCCGTCGGTCAGATGGACCGTCGCGGGGCCGCGGCCGGTGCCCTCGATCGCGGCGACCTCGGCGGCGAACCGCAGATCGACACCGTGTGCCCGGTGTAAGTGCGCGAATACCGGCGCCATCTCGGGGCCGAGCGCGCGCAGCAGCGGCAGTTCGGCGCTCTCCACGACGGTGACGTGCGCCCCAGCGGCGCGGACCGCCGCGGCCGCCTCCAGCCCGATCCATCCCGCGCCGACCACGACCAGCCGGGCGTCCGGTAGCAGCGCCGCCCGGATCCGCTCGCTGTCCTCGACGCGCCGCAGGTAGAGCACGGGTGCGCCGGGGCCGCCCGGCACCCGCAGCGGGCGCGGCGTCGCGCCGGTGGCCAGCAGCAGCTTCGCGTAGCCGATCCGCTCGCCGCCGCGCAGCACGATCTCGTGGCGCCGCGGATGGATCGCGGTCGCCGCGCTGCCCAGCCGCAGGTCCACATCATGGTTGCGGTACCAGCCCTCGGGGTGCACGAACAGCGCGTCGCGCCCCGCCGTGCCCTGCAGGTATTCCTTCGACAGGGGTGGGCGCTGATACGGCCGCGACGGCTCGTCGCCGACGAGCACGATCCGTCCCCCGTAGCCCTGGGTGCGCAGCGCCTGCGCCGCCTTGGCGCCGGCCAGGCCCGCGCCCACGATCACCATGCCCGCGCTCTCCGGCATCGGGTATCAGTTTTCTGGCTCGGCGGACGCCGGCGCGGCGCCGAGCGTGTGGTCGGGTTGCTCGCCGCGCCGGTCCCGGCCCGCGTCGAACCTCGCCACGCCCTCATCCTCCAGGCTCTGCACCATCTCATCGTACTGGACTGCGGGTTCGGCCACCTCGTCTGGCACCCGCCGCCGTCAGGCTCAAGCCGATCCTCATCAGCCCCACGACCGGCCGCGGCCCGGGCATCGCCGCGCGCGCCGGCACCGCTCATAGTATTCGCGTATCCGGGACCTGCGACCGGGTCATTAGTCAGAGACATCCGTTGTTCTCGCGGCGGATAACTACGGCGACCCCGCAGTGCAGCCGTCCCCGTCTTCCGCTCGGGCCGCGAGTAGATGCCTTGAGAACACGCCGAGGACGAAGACCATTGCGCCGCCCGCGCAGAGATACACGGGCACCGGCACACCGAGCGCGATCATCGCCGCGCACAGGCCCGACCCGAAGGTCGCACCGCAGTAGGCGATTCCCCGGCAGGCGCCCGCCACCCGGCTGATCATCGTGCTCTCGCAGTGGTTCTGCCGGTAGGTGCGCCAGCACACGTTGAACACCAGGCCGGAGGAGATGAACGACGCTTGGGCGACGGCCACGACCCACGCGTCGGGCGCCACTCCCAGGAGCACCCCCGCCGCTCCGAGGCCCAGCAGCCCGAGGCACATGCCGCGCAGCAGGCCGATCCTGCCGGCCAGGCGCGGCACGACGAGCGAGGCGAGGAGCGCGGCCGCGCCGCCGCTGGCGAACACGGCACCGGTGACCACGCTCGAGACACCCAGGTTTTGCCTGAGACGGTAGACCACGAGCACCTCGAAACCGCCGAGCGCCGCGTTGTTCAGCGTGCTGAGCATCACCCCGTACCTCAGCCGGGCCGTACGCCACAGGTACACCAGCCCCTCGCGGATCGAGTCCGCAAGGTTTCGGTACGCCGAGTCGCCGCCGCGGCCAGGTACGCCGGCGAAGCGGACCGTCGAGATGATCGCCGCGGCCAGCACGAAACTCAGGGCGTCGATCAGCAGCGGAAGCGAACCCCTCCAGACCGACACGAGCAGACCGGCGATGATCGGCCCGAGGATGACCGTGAGGGTGCGGGTGGATTCGAGCGAGGAGATCACCTTGATCCTGCGCTCGGGGCGCACGACCTCGTTGAGTGCTCCGTCGAACGCGGCCAGAAGCGCCGAGGTGAGCACGGAGAGCGCGAACACGCCGACGAAGAGCAGGGGCAAGCGTTGCTGGCGGCCGGAGATGGCGAGCGCGAGCACCCCGAGGACCGCGGCTGAAGCCAGGCTCAGCGTCACGATCATCCGCTTCTTCCCGTTGCGGTCCGCCCAGGCCCCGCCTGCCACACCGAAAACCAGGTGCGGCAGCATCGAGACGGCGTAGAGCGCGGCCATGACGGACGCAGAGCCCGCGATCGCGTACGCGATGAGCGGAATGGCCAGGGCGTAGACCTCGTCGCCGGTCTGGCTGACAGCCTGGGCCGTCCAGTAGGCCAGGGCGCCGCGGGCGCCGCGGGAGGGGGACTGCCGCGCTGTGCCGATCGTCTCGTCTGCCGCCGCGCCCGTCGTCACCGCACTGTCTTCCCAGCGGGCTCAGAGACTGAAGTAGTCCACGGACAGACGCGGGATGTAGTTCGCGATGTCCGAGTAGTACTGGATGACCTGGTCGTGGAACTGGTCGTACGAGTGCTTGATGTCGTGCAGGTTGTTGACGGCCTTGTGTGCCTTCTCCGCCGGGACGCTGCCGACGATGTTCATCGCCTCCCGCAGCAGGCCGACGTGCCCGGCTTCGAGGTCGATGCGCATGTGTGTGATCAGCGGCTCGGCGCATTCCTCGGGGAAGCCCGCGAGCCTGGCGGCCTTGCGCAGGCTGGCGGCCCCGCCCTCGAAGTCGTCCGCGCGGGCCTCGAACAAGGTGGTGCACGCGATGTACGAGAGCGTGTCGCGCCGGGCGACCTCGCACAGGTTGTTGATCAGGGACCAGGTCCCGATCACGGGATGGGCGCGCTGGATCTGTTCCTTCGGCAGGCCCATTCGCTTGAGCGCCTGGAGCAGCATTCCGGCGTGGTTGTACTCCTCGGTGAAGTACTTCGAGAGGATGGGTTCGAGCCGGTCGTCATCGCAGTGCGCGATCGCCGTGGCGATGTGCCGGGGCGCGGACTTCACGTAGTGGTAGGTCTCGAGGATGATGCCGAGGAAGACCTCGCTGCGCAGGGACCCGTCGTCGAGGCCGGAATACAGCCGGTGGTATCCGATCTGCCGGCCCCACATGTCACAGCTTGCCTCGATCTGGTCCGCGTAGCTCTCCCCGGGGACCGCGACGAGCGGCTTCGGGTCGTGCAGCAGCCCCAGAGCGTCGAAGGTCTCGACGATCGCACGAACCGAGTCGATGTCAGCGCCCGAACGCTTCGAGATCTCCTCGACCGTGTGGCGGCCGTCGAGATATCGCTTTATCGTGAGGAATTCCGCGCGGGTGCCGAAGTCCTCGGTGATCTCGAAGTACTCCTTGCCGACGATCATCAGCATCGGGGAGTCGTCGGAGGTCCACTTGAAGGTGCAGTGCCGCAGCCGCGGACGTTCGGTCCTGTCCTGCGTGGCCGCTGGCACGGTGGTGTCGGCGCCGGAAGCGCTCATGGCCGCTGTCCATCCTTCCTGGTCGTCTCGCGCGGCGCGGCGCGGCCCGAAGACCGCGCCGCCTCACGGGCTCGGTCAGCCGCAGGTCACAACCGCGGCCATCTTCGAGTCGCGCTCGGGGGCCTCGACCTTGACGACAGTGATCTTAACCATGATCAACCACCTTCCAGTTGACGGGATCCGAACAAACTCCGGCCTCGCCCACAGTGCGGCGAAACCTATCAGAATTCTGTCATGCTTGGCCCGAGGCTCCCAGGTCCTGATTTTGTGGCCTATCTCACCCGCGTTCCATGTTTCGAGTCGAGCCGATCGGGTTCTGCGATGTACAGCGCGTCAGTACGCGTCAGCACCCGAATTCATTCTCGGCGTCCCGGGCGCGGTGAACGACGCGCCGGTGTCAGGCTTCGGATGCGCTGCGCGGAGTGACGAGGCCGGTTTCGTAGGCGAGCACGACGGCCCGGGCCCGGTCGCGCAGATCGAGTTTGGCGAAGATGTGCGCGACCGGCGACTTGACGGTGGCCTCACCCACGGTCAGCCGGCGGCCAGTTCGGCGTTGGAAAACCCGCGCCCCATCAGGGTGAGGATTTCCAGCTCCCGCGGTCGGGAAGCGGGCACGGATCTGGTAGCCATCGCCGCAGGTCCGCCCCGCCTCGAACGCACTTCTTCGCTCCCGTGCGCTCCGTCTCCGGCCCGCTGCGGCTCGAAGCCCTCGACGCCGCGGTGATGAACGACAAGGGCGAGCTGACGCTGCCGGCGAACATTCCCGGCGCTTGGATCGTGGCCGACCAGACCATCACCCCGTCCGGCCGGGTCTTCGTCCTGCCGGTCGTCATGCAGTGCCAGAACGGCACGCACGAGGAGTGCTGGAACTGGCTGGCCCGCCAGCACCTGCGGCAGGAGGTGACCTATCAGCCCGCCGGCCGGTACTGGGACATGCAGGCACACGAGTGCGCCATCTACCTCGCCCTGGCCCTCGACCTGTCAGGGGTCTGCGTCTGGAGGGTCCGCGGCGGCCTGCTGCACTGAACGGGCCCGGACCGGGCGGAATACCGGGCGCGCGCCGCGGCTTGTCGCCGGTATGGCGACCACATCCACTGAGAACATCGCGATCGTGTACTCCCACGGCGGCGGACCCGAGGTGCTCAAGCTCACACGCCGCGCGGTTCCCGAGCCCGGTCCGGGCGAGGTGCTGGTGAGAGTGCACGTGTCCGGGGTCAATCCCACCGACTGGAAGACGCGGGCCGGCGGCGGGCAGAGCGGGGCACCCGGGGCCGAATGCGTGCCGAACCAGGACGGCGCCGGCGTGATCGACGCGGTGGGCGCCGGGGTCGATCCGGGACGCGAGGGGCAGCGGGTGTGGGTGTGGGAAGCGGCGTGGCAGCGCACCGAGGGCACGGCGCAGCAGTACCTGGTGATCCCGGCGCGCCAGGCCGTGCCGCTGCCCGAGGGCGCGTCGTTCGACCTGGGAGCAAGCCTGGGCATCCCGGCGTTGACCGCACACCGCGCCCTCACGCTGGCCGCGGACGGGCCCTCGCGGCTGGCCCCCGGGGCGCTGGCAGGGCGGCGGGTGCTGGTCGCCGGGGGCGCCGGCGCGGTCGGCAACGCGGCGATCCAACTGGCACGCTGGGCCGGCGCGCAGGTGGCGGCCACGGTCAGCGGCGAGCAGAAGGCGCAGCTGGCGCGGGCGGCCGGGGCCGCGCACGTGGTCAACTACCGGGACGCCGACGCGGCCGCGCAGATCCGCGCGGTGTTCCCCGGCGGCGCGCAACTGATCGTGCAGGTCGCGCCCGCGGCGAACGCGGCGCTGGACGTGGCGGTCGCGGCGCCCGGTGCGACGGTGGCGTTCTACGCGAACGAGGGCGGCGACCGGCTGGAGCTGGGAGTGCGGGACCTGATGTTCGCGAACCTGGCGTGGCACGGGCTGCTGGTGTACACGGTGACCGCCGAGCAGAAGGACGGCGCGGTCGCGGACGTCTCCGCGGCGGTGGCGGCCGGGGCGCTGCGCGTCGGCGCGGACGGCGGGCTGCCGCTGCACCGCTTCCCGCTGGAACGCGCCGGCGAGGCGCATGCCGCGGTGGAGGGCGGCGCGGTCGGCAAGGTGCTGATCGACCTGCCCTAGCTTGGCCGTCCGGCCCGCCCCGGTCAGCGCGCCGCGCCGCGGGCCGGTGGTGTCGGTGGCGGCGGTGGCGGCGGTGGCGGCGGTGGCGGCGGTGTCGGGCGCTGTCGGTGCGGGGCAGCGCCCGCGGTGCGCGGGCCGGGAAGCGCCCGCGGGCCCGCGATAGGGTTGGCGTTTGTGTCCGCGATCAACACCGATGTCAGCGCGCTGCGAGAGGCCGGCGGGCGCGTGGTGCGCGTCGAAGCGGCAGACGACCCGCGGCTGCGCGACTACGTGGGCCTGACCGACATGCAGTTGCGCACCCGGGCCGAACCCGAGGCGGGCCTGTTCATCGCCGAGGGGGAGAAGGTCATCGAGCGGGCCCTCGGCGCCGGATACCCGATGCGCTCGATGTTGCTGTCGGACAAGTGGCTGGCGGTGATGGCGCCGGTGATCGCGCGCAGCGTCGCGCCGGTGTACGTGGCGCAGCCCGCTGTGCTGGAGCAGGTGACGGGTTTCCACGTGCACCGCGGGGCGCTGGCGGCCATGGGGCGCCGGCCGCTGCCGGACCCGGGCGCGCTGCTGGCCGGTTCGCGGCGCGTGGTGGTGCTGGAGAAGGTCAACAACCACACCAACATCGGGGCGATCTTCCGCAGCGCGGCGGCGCTGGGCATGGACGCGGTGCTGCTCGCACCGGACTGCGCCGACCCGCTCTACCGGCGTTCGGTGCGTGTGTCGATGGGCACGGTCTTCGCGGTTCCGTACGCGCGGCTCGGCGGCCCGCAGGACGCATCGCCGTGGCCCCGGGCACTGGACCTGCTGGCCGAGCACGGCTATCGGCGAGTCGCGCTGACCCCGGCGAGCGACGCGCTGGACCTGCGGGCGCTGCGCCTGGAAGCCGGCGCGAAGGTGGCGCTGCTGCTGGGGTCGGAAGGCGACGGGCTCTCGCCGGGCGCGCTGGCGGCGTGCGAGCTGCGGGTGCGCATCCCGATGGCGGCAGGTGTGGACTCGCTCAACGTCGCGGCCGCGGCCGCGGTCGCCTGCTACGCGCTGGCCGGCGCCTGACGGGCGCGGTAAGCCGCTGTTCACTCTCGCGGATGATTCGGGCGCCGCGGCAGGTTGCGCCGCGGCGACGGGGAGATATCAGCGGGTGGCGGGCCGGCCGGGCACGCCGTCGTTCCGGTTATTCCGCGCGCCCGTTTCCTGTGCCGCGGCTTTCCAAGTCGGATTTCCGCCGCCTGCTTTTCCGTCGCGTCTTTTCTGGAGGGCGGCCTTCGCGGAGTGCTTTATCGCGGTCGCTTTATCGCGGGTTGTGTTTCGCCGGGCGCGGCGCCGGATTTCGCGCTCCCGGTAATCCGGCGGTTTCGGGCGGTGAGTGCGTTTCGCCGGGCGCGGCGGCCACGGCGCGGCCCTCGCGCAGACCCGAGAGCAACTCGCGCCAGGGGAAGCGGGTGAACGGCGTGGCGGCGTACGCGCCCTCGGCGCCGAGCGGGATCAGCACGATCGCGGCCAGCAGCGCCTCGTGGGGCGCCTCGGGCGCGTGCGGCCCGGCCGCGGGCGGCGGAGCGGCGGGCCGGGTCTGCTGGCCGGTGCGGTGGCGCTGGTGGTAAGCGCGGCGGCGGCAGGCCGCGGAGCAGTAGCGCCGTGGGCGGCCGGCCGGCGCCGGTGCGGGTAACGGATCGGCGCACACCAGACAGTTCAACGGCATCCTCTCCCGAGCGCGTCCCGGCGCAAATCCGGCGGAATTGATCCGTCCGGTTCCGCCGTGAATGATCCTGCCATAGCCGCGGAACCCGGTAACACGGCCGATCGAGTGAACCCGGTATTGTTTTTTCACACGGCGCCGGGGATTCTCTATTTCCGCGGGATGCGGACGGCCCGGGTTAAAGCCGGGTGAATGCGCGCGCGGCGGCCGGCGCGGATCAGGCGCCAATGCCACTTAGCTTGATGGGTTCAGGGCTCTGATCAGGTTGTTTCCACTGGTTTCGGGGTCGGGGCGGTAGCGTTCGGGGGTGAGTTCGAGTGCTGAGCCGATTGCGCCGTTGACG
>NZ_JAGSXH010000073.1 GCF_018283645.1 Actinocrinis puniceicyclus
CGCCGAAAGCCGAACCGACCCGCGCACCGTAACCGAGCACCGCGACATGGAAATAGTCGCGCACACCCTCCTCCTTGGCGCACTTGAGCGACAGCTCGAACAGCAGCCGGTTCAACGCGTCCGCGACCGCGTCGGCCTTGCGCCGCGGCGCCTCGCCGCCGGTCGTCGGATCCTCCATGGAGGTCGACTGGTCCAGCAGGAAGACGAAGCAGGTCGGGTTCGCCCGGCTGATCTCCACGGAATACGCCATCCGGCGCTCCCTCCCTCGTCAGGGTCTGGCCCTTCTGATGCTAACCGACCGTCAGCGAGGGCGTATCCCCGTCACGGTTATCGTTCCCGCGCATCGCAGCACGCAGAGCTCGCGCGCGGCTGCTTACGAGCCCGTTCCCGAATCCGCAGACCCGCGCGGCCATGAGTGGTCTGATTCCGCGGCAGGCGAGCCACCCGGCGCCCGTCCGGTGGGGCCGTGCGGCCGGTCCCGTCTTCCCAGAACCGAGGTCATGGCCGAAGCTGATGGTCAACGACTGACTATGGAGGCTGGCGGATGACAGCGGTGGCCCGACGGATGTGGACCCGGTTCGAGCCCTATCACGACGTGACCTACTTCACGCCGGAGTCACGCGCGGCGACCGACGCGCTCGGCTGCCGGGGCGGATGGATGGGCTACTTCGGCACGCGGGCCGCGCCGCTCGGTGCGGTGTCCGCGGAACTGGTCACCTCGGCCTTCTACAGTTTCCATCCCAGTCGCGTTCACCGAGCGCTGCCGGACGCCTGGGACGTGGCGACGCCCGAGGCGTTCCTGGAGGCGCGCCTGATCGGCGTGGACCGAGCGCTGCGCCGGCTGCTCGGGCCGGACGCACTCGACGCAGAGGCGGTGGCGCAGGCCGCGGACCTCGCCGTGGCCGCGGCCGGGTTCGCCGCCACCGCGGGTCGGCCGCTGGCCGCCGCCAACGCCCGGCTGCCCTGGCCGGACCGCCCGCACCTGGCACTGTGGCAGGCCGCGACCGTGCTGCGCGAGTCGCGCGGCGATGGTCACCTGGCCGCCCTGATCACCGCGGGGCTGGATCCTTGCGAGGCGTTGGTCTGCTTCGCCGCCGACAACGGCGTCGACCCGGACTACCTGCGGCAGGCGCGCGGTTGGCCGAGCGCGGAGTGGGAGCTCGCGGTGCACCGGCTTCAGGGACGCGGCCTGCTCGACGGTGCCGACGCCCTCACGAACGAAGGCATGGCGCTGCGGCGGTGGGTGGAGGAGCGCACCGACTCGTGCGCGATGGCGCCCTGGGAGGCTCTCGGCGAGGCGCGCACCGACCGGCTGGCCGACCTGCTTGAGCCCATGGCGCCCGCCCTGAGCGAGAACAACGACGCGAAACACCTGAACCCGTTCGGTTTGACGAGCGCTTCGATGCGCCATGGCTGACACGCCGAACGGGAAAAAGTGTGTGCCGCCGCGCCCTCGACCTGATGATCGCTTCGGGCCGGAGGACCGAGAATCAGGACACGAAGGCCATTGACCACACGATCCGGGACTCGGTGATCCGCGACCTGCGGCCCACGTTGCGACCGACCGGCGTCAGCCCCGTTTCGAACATCACGACGGAGCCGCGGCCCAGCTTGCAGCACCCGGTAGCACTGCGTGCTACCTCCCGGTACGCTGGTGGCCAGCCACCACCAAGATGACCCGTATGCCCGCTGAGGACCGACGACGCGGATTGCTCGACACCAACATCGTGATTCTCCGGGCATGGATCGATCCCGGCGAACTGCCGGACGAGATGGCTGTCACGGCGGTCACCCTCGCCGAATTGTCGGCAGGTCCGCACGAGGTGCGCAGCAACGACGAGCAGAGTGCGTATGACGCCCCGGTCGAACGAGCACGGCGTACGGACGTGCTTCAGCGCGCTGAACACGAATTCGATCCGATCCCGTTCGACACGGAAGCCGCCCGCGTCTACGGCAGGGTCACTGCCGCGGTCGTCGCAGCTGGACGCAAACCGCGCCGCCGCGCCCTCGACCTGATGATCGCTTCGATCGCCATCGCGGAAGACCTGCCGCTGTACACCACCAACCCTGACGACTTCGTCGGGCTGGAACAGCTCTTGACCATCGTTCCGGTGCGGCTCCCAGCGACCACACCGTGAACTCCTCCAGCGTCGTCAGAGTCTTGTCACGGTGTCCGTTGCGGTAGGCGGTACGGGCCTGGGTGTGCTCGTTCCACCCCGCGCCGATCCTCGCGGTGGCCTCGGCCTCGATCAGCTCCTGGAGCGTCCGTTCCGCGACACCGCGCACGAGTTCGAGTCCGTCGGCCGAACGTAGTGACTCCAGAAGGCGGTGTAGACACCGCGTCGGAAGCACGGGCGGAACAAGACCGGTAGGGGCGACGCTTCAGACGGTGTGATCCCGACCTTCGCGCTCAGTTACAGCACGCCCTTCTTCGGCGCCGATCCAGATCGTTTGGTGACGGTGGCGCGCCACGCCGAACAGTGCGGCTTCGATGCGCTGTACGTGCCCGAGCATGTCGCCATCTATCCCGGAGCACAGCTCGGCTCCTGGGACATACCGCCAACCCTGCCGTTCCCGGATCCGCTCGACATTCTGACCTTCGTCGCCGCCAACACCGAGCGGCTGTTGCTGGGCACCGGAGTTCTGCTGCTGCCGTACCACCACCCGGTGACCCTCGCCAAGCGCCTGGCAACCATCGACGTGCTGTCGCGCGGCCGCATGCGCCTGTTGACCATCGGCGTCGGGGCGCTGCGCGGAGAGGCAGCGGCGGTAGGTGTCGACTACAGCACGCGCGGCCGGCGTGCCGACGAAGCGATCGAGGTGCTGCGACGGCTGTGGGCCCAGGACGAATCCGGCGCGACGTTCCATGGCGAGTTCTTCGATCTCGAGAACGTCTTCAGCTATCCGAAGCCCGTTGCACGGGCCGGGCTCCCGATTCACATCGGCGGGTCGAGCGCAGCCGCAGCCCGGCGCGCCGGGCTGCGCGGTGACGGCTGGATGCCCGGCGGGTCGCTGCGCGACGACGAACGCGAAGCCCTGTGGCAGCTCGTCAGGACGACGGCCGAAAGAGCCGACCGCGATCCCGACGGCATCGCCTACACCCGCATGGGACACCTGGAGATGTCGACCGAGCAGGTGGAACGCCTGGCACAGCACGGAGTCACGCGCGTCGTGATCGGCGCACCTACCGGCGAGCCGGAAGAACAGTGCGCCCAGTTGACGGCCTTCGCCAAGCGATTCGGTCTCGGCGACTGAGTCCTCCAGGCCGACCGTGGTGGCGCAACCCGTGATCCGTACGCGCGACGGCCCGGTCCCGTGGCCGGGACCGGGACCGGGACCGGGACCGGGCTGAGCAAAACGCCGCGGCTACCCCGGGTCCACGATCGCTTCCAAGGAGTCTGCGATCTCCTCGCAGCCCGTCGCGTTCGCGTGGATGTTCGGTCCGACCGGAGTCAGCGTCTCTTCACACACCACGCCCGACGATCGGCAACACCGAACCGTGCCCCCGCGCACGGGCTGCCGAGCGCCCGGACTCACTCGGCGTACGGCAAGAGGCCGGTCGCGATCTGGGCGATCTCCAGCTTTCCCGTGACGACGTCGACGACGAACTGCTCCGCTGACTCCTCGTCGAGAAGCTCGCGTAACAGGTGGCCGTTGAGGCCCAGAAAGAGCCACGTGGCGTTCCAGGCGAGACGCTTGTTGCCATCGACGAGGGCGTGGTTGCGGCCGAGCGACTCCATGAGAGCCGCGGCCTTCTCCCAGATACCGGGATAAGCGTCCTGCCCGAACACGGTCGTCTTGGGGCGCGCGGCCGCGGACGCGAGCAGGCCCGCGTCACGAATCCGCACCTCGCCGTCGACGACGCGCCGCGCGACTTCGATCAGGTCGTCCACAGTCAAGTAGTCGATCACCGGGCAAGCCGCTTGTTCAGCCCCTCGCTGACCCGCAGCACCCGTTCCAGGACCTCATGCCGCCGCTGCGCACGCGCATTTACCGCGTTCATGAGCAGGTCGTGCACGTAGTCCTGCAGGCTGCGCCCTTCAAGGGCCGCCTGCGCACGAATCTGCTCGATCTCCGATTCCTCGAATCTGGCAGGGAGCATCTTCTTCGCCATACGCTCATGATAGCTCGTGCTAGCATCCGCTGTCAGACACGCCTGGGCGGGACCGTTGAGCCCACCTACACGTCGAGCACACGCGCCGGGGCTTCGCTACCGCCCGCGAACGGCCGGTCCAAGAGTCGTGAACGGCCCCGCCGCGACTGAAACCATCGCTGAGCGGGACGATGCCGCCCCGCTCAGCTGCTTGGTCCGGATGACCCGGCGGCTACCGCCGGCCCACGATCGCCTCGAACGTGTCCGCGATCTCCTCGTAGCCGGCCTTGTTCGCGTGGATGTTCGGACCCTGAGGTGCCGGCGCGCACATCCATGTCCACTGGCAGATCCGCGCGACGTTCAGCGGTACCTGCACGGTGGGCGTGAGCTGCACGAGCGGGGTGAACAGCGTGGTGTCGAAGCGCCCTGATACGTCCGCGACCGGTACGCCGAACGCCCGGTACGCGCCCTCGAGCAGCCCGTTGAACTGCTCGCTCAACTGCACCGAACCGGTCGCCTCCGCCTGCCCCGCCGGGCCGGCCAACCAGGCGGCCAGGAACGGGTCGTAGTAGTTCATCGCCGCGAACCGCACGTGCCGGCCCGCCGCCGCCTTGAGCTTGCCGAGAATCTCGGGCATGTCGGCCGCCGCGCTGCGCAACCCGGCCCCGACGCACGTGGCGTCGATGCCGGTCGCGGTCGCGCAGCCGTCGACGTTGTTGGCGCCGATGTCGATGGTGACCAGGATCCGCGCGTGCGGGTGCGCCGCGAGGAAGGACGCGGCGGCGTCCACCTGGTTGCCGTAGTCGTGCGGGAACGGGCAGCCGCCGTTCAGCATCGTCGTCGTCGTCTCGCCGGGGCAGCCGAGGTCGACGAAGTCCAGATGCCGGTTGTGCCGCCGCAGGTACGCCGCGAGGTCCATCGCATAGCCCTGATCGGTCGGAAGGCTCCGGCCCTGCGCGTCGGGCTGCACGCCGGCCGCGAGCGAGTCGCCGAGCGCCAGGTAGTAGTCGTAGTGCTGTTCGTCCCAGCCGCCGCGATGCGACGGGCTCACCGCGGCGCTGCCGCTGGTCGCGGTCGCCGGGGCCGAACTCGCCGCCGCCGGGCCGCCGATCGCGACCGCGGCGGCGAATACGCCGGTGAGCACGATGAATCGTCGGTGATCCACCCCTGCCCCCTCCTGAAGTCCTGTTGAACGCCGGTCGGCGCCCAGTAAGCCCGCAGGTTACTGACAAGTACGGCGGGAGGGAATAGCGACACACGCGCACACAGCCGCTTACACACGGCAGCCGGCTGATCGCGGCCGCTGCCCGCACCCGCACGCGCGCCAGTCGGTTAGTCTGCGCCGGTGAGCGAAGTACAGCAGGCATCGGGGGCTGAGCGCGCCGCGGCACGGGCCGAGGCGCGTTTCGACGGCGCGGCCGAACCGCTCGCCTCCGCCGGCCCGGACGCAGCGCCCGAAGACCGCGCGGTCGCGACGCCCGTGAATCCGCACGGTCAGCGGGTCAGCTGGGCCGAGCTGTTCTTCGACCTGATTTTCGTCTTCGCCGTCACCCAGGTCGCCTCGGCGGCGCAGAACGCCGTCTCGGCCGTCGCCGTCGGGCGCGCCCTCGTGCTCTTCGTGCCGTTCTGGTGGGCCTGGGTCGGGGTGTCCATCCTCTACAACGGGGTGGAGCCGACATCCAGCAGGCGGCATCTGAAAGTCTTCGCGCCCGGCTTCGGCGCGTTCATCATGTGCATCTGCGTGCCCGACGCTTACGGCGGGCGCGGTACGGTCTTCGCTTTCGCCTACCTCGGCATCAGGGCTCTGCTCGTGTTCTCGATCCGGCGGCGCGGGTTCTTCCACGACCAGTTCAACCCGTACACGGTCTCGGCTGCCGTCAGCGCACCGCTGTTCGTCGCCGGTTCGTTGACCGCGCTGCCCACCCGCGGCTGGATCTGGCTGGCCGCGGCGGCGATCGAACTGACCACTCCGACACTGCTGCGCCGGCGCCTCGACGACCTGCACTTCGACGCCTCACACCTGCCGGAGCGCTTCGGCCTGTTCGTGATCATCGCGCTCGGCGAGGTGCTGGTCGGGGTCGGCGTGCAGGAGTCGCACCAGGGCCTGGGCTGGATTGCGCTGACCGCGCTGGCGCTGGCGTTCGTCCTGAGCTGCGCGCTGTGGTGGACCTACTTCCATTTCGCCGCCCCCGCCTTGGAACACGCCTTGCGTGAGGCGCGGATCCAGTCCACGCTGGTGCGCTCCGTCTTCAGCCACGGTCACCTGGCGATAGTCACCGGGCTGATCCTCATCGCGGCCGGGCTCGCTCAGACGGTGCGCGACCCGCTGCGGCACCCCGGCGGCGTGCACGCGTACTTCCTGGCCGCCGGGACCGCCCTCTATCTGCTCAGCTTCTGCTATACCAGAGCCCGCATGTTCGGCGGCATGGGGGTCGCGCGCCTGGTCGGCGGGCTGCTCGCGACCGCGCTCGCGGCGATCGGCCCGTTCGCGCCCGCCGTCGCCACGCTCGCCGCCCTCGCCGGACTCGTGATCGCGCTCAACGCGTTCGAGGCGTGGTGGGTCGCCGGCGACCGCAGTGTCCTGATCATCCGCACCGGCCGCGGCGCGATCCCCGGCGCCTGACCGGCCCGCCCGGCCCGAGCGGGCTCAGCGCAGTTCCGCCCAGTCCAGCGCGGCCCGGCGCGGCCCGGCGCGGCCCAGCCTGGCCCAGCCCGGCCCGGCCCGGCGAACCGGGTCAGCGAACCGGGTCGGGTCAGCTGCCGGTCGCCAGGAACGCCAGCAGATCCTGGCGCGACACCACCGTGCGCGGCTTACCCTCGACCAGCACCACCGCCGCGTCCGCCTTCTCCAGCGCCGACATGAGGGCACTGATGGGTTCACCGGAGCCGACCTGCGGCAGCGGCGCCGACTTGTGGTCCCCCAGCGGATCGCTCAGCCGCGCCTGGCCCTTGAACAGCGCCTCCAGCAGGTCCCGCTCCACGACCGAGCCGACGATCTCCGCGGCCATTACCGGCGGCTCCTCCTTGACCAGCGGCATCTGGCTGACGCCGTACTCGCGCAGCGTCTCGATCGCCTGGCCGACCGTCTCGTGCGGGTGCATGTGGACCAGTTCCGGCAGCGACTCGCCCTTGCGCGCCAGCACGTCGGCGACCCTCGCCTCCTGCGAGGAGGGCGCCAGGAAACCGTAGTCGGCCATCCAGTCGTCATTGAAGATCTTCGACAGGTAGCCGCGACCCGAGTCCGGCAGCAGGACCACCACCACGTCGTCGGCCGACAAGCGCCGCGCGTAACGCAGCGCCGCGGCCACGGCCATCCCGCACGAGCCCCCGACCAGCAGGCCCTCCTCGCGGGCGAGGCGCCGCGTCATCTGGAACGAGTCCTTGTCCGAGACCGCGATCACCTCGTCGGTCAAGGTCGGGTCGTAGCACACCGGCCAGAAGTCCTCGCCCACACCCTCCACCAGGTACGGCCGCCCGGTACCACCCGAGTACACCGAGCCCTCCGGGTCCGCTCCGACGATCTTCACGCGGCCGCCCGAGACCTCCTTGAGGAAGCGGCCCGTCCCGCTGATCGTCCCGCCGGTGCCGATACCCGTGACGAAGGCGGTGATCCGCCCGTCCGTCTGCTCCCAGATCTCCGGCCCGGTCGTGTGATAGTGCGACAACGGGTTGTTGGGATTGGAGTACTGGTCCGGCTTCCAGGCGCCCGGGATCTCGCGCACCAGCCGGTCGGAGACGTTGTAGTACGAGTCGGGGTGCTCGGGAGCGACGGCTGTCGGGCACACGACCACCTCGGCACCGTAGGCCCGCAGCACGCTGATCTTGTCCTGGGAGACCTTGTCCGGGCAGACGAACACGCAGCGATATCCCTTGCGCTGCGCCGCCATCGCCAGCCCGACCCCGGTGTTGCCGCTGGTCGGTTCGACGATCGTGCCGCCCGCCTTCAGCTCGCCGGAAGACTCCGCGGCCTCGATCATCTCCAGGGCGATGCGGTCTTTCACCGAGCCACCGGGATTCATGTACTCGACCTTGGCCAGGACGGTGGCCGCCAGGCCCTGAGTAACCGAGTTCAGCTTGACCAGCGGTGTGTTGCCGACCAGGTCGATGACCGACTCGACGTAACGCATCGGGAACCTTTCGACGGGTGCGCCTTGTGGGCGGCGATCAAGAGCGGGACGATGCCACCAGGTTAGGCGCACACGCCCGGAAATCCGCCATCCGGACGAAGGTAGCCGGTATCTTCCTGTTGCGCGGCTTACTTGGATCTTCGAGACGGGGGAAGAAGAGTAGGCAACGGGGCAGAGGCAGGAGGCCACACATGGCGATGTCGAGCGCGAAGCGGGCTGTGGCCGTGGCGGCGGTGAGCGGGGGCGGGCTCACCGTGCTGACCGGGGCGTCGATCGGGCTGGTGATGGCCGAGGCGAAGTTGGCGCGC
This sequence comes from Actinocrinis puniceicyclus, assembly GCF_018283645.1. Classification (GTDB taxonomy): domain Bacteria; phylum Actinomycetota; class Actinomycetes; order Streptomycetales; family Catenulisporaceae; genus Actinocrinis; species Actinocrinis puniceicyclus. Next base: position 8,529 of record NZ_JAGSXH010000073.1, read on the forward strand.
CGGGCGATCGGCCACGCCGTGGAGGTTCCGCCGCGTGCGGACGGCCTGTTCGGGGCGCACCTGGCCGCCCGCACGATCGTCACCGAACCGGCGACCGGCTACGCCCCGGCCGACGCGTCGCCCACTTCCGCCCGCTCGACGGCCGCCGACCGTGCCCGCGCGGAGGAGCGCCCGCTGCGCTTCGCCATGCTCGGCGATTCCACGGCGGCCGGTTACGGCGTGGAGCGCGCGGACCAGACCCCGGGCGCCCTGCTCGCGGTCGCTCTCGCCGCGCACGTGGGCCGGCCGCTGCTGTACGCCAACGTCGCCCGCGTCGGAGCCTGCTCCGATCGGCTCGCGGAACAGGTCGACGCGTTGCTGGCCGACGGACCCGAACACGCGCCCCAGGTCGCCACGATCATGATCGGCGCGAACGACGTCACCCATCGGCTCTCGCCGACCGAGTCGGCCGCGCATCTGCACGACGCTGTGCTCAGGCTGCGCGCGGCCGGATGCCAGGTGGTCGTCGCTACCTGTCCGGACCTGGGCACCATCCGCCCGATCCAGGTGCCGCTGCGCTGGCTGGCCCGCCGTTGGAGCCGTCGGCTCGCCGCGCTCCAGGCGCGCGCCGTGCACGAGGCCGGTGGGCGCTCGGTTCCTCTCGGCGCCCTGCTGGGCCCGGAGTTCGCGGCGCGCGCCGAACTGTTCGGGCCCGACCGCTTCCACCCCTCGGCCGAGGGCTACGCGACCGCCGCGGCGGCCGTGCTGCCCGCCCTGGCGGCCGCCGTGTGGCAGATCGCCCGCACAGGGCAGGCGGAAACGCCCGTCGCCGGCGGGATACCCGGGACCGGCCTCCCGCCCGAGGACGGCGAGCCTCCGCGGCCCGGGCCACCCACCCTTACCCGTCAGTAACTTATCGGGTAGCGTCTGCTCGGATGCGGCAGTGCGCGACCGCGCGCCGTCCGCTGCCCGAAGTCTGCCGTCGCCTGTCGCACGAAGGAGCCACCCATGCCCGAGGCAGTGATCGTCGCCACCGCGCGCACGCCGATCGGCCGCGCGTTCAAAGGCTCGCTCAAGCAACTGCGGCCGGACGACCTCGCCGCCACCGCTGTGCGCGCCGCGCTCGACAAGGTCCCGCAGCTCGACCCGCACGAGATCGACGACCTGATGCTCGGCTGCGGTCTGCCCGGCGGCGCCTCCGGCTTCAACATGGGCCGCGTCGTCGCGGTGCTGCTCGGCTACGATTTTCTGCCCGGCACCACGATCACCCGTTACTGCTCCTCCTCGCTCCAGACCACGAGGATGGCGCTGCACGCGATCCGGTCGGGCGAGGGCGACGTCTTCGTGTCGGCCGGCGTGGAGTCGGTCTCCAGCTTCGCGCTGGGCAACTCGGACAGCCTGCCTGACACGGAGAACCCCGTGTTCGCGGATGCGAAAGGCCGCACGGTCGCCCGGTCCGAGGCCGGGGCGCCGGTGTGGACCGACCCGCGCGAAGAGGGCGCGGTGCCGGACATCTACATCGCCATGGGTCAGACAGCGGAGAACCTCGCCCAGGTCCGCGGTATCACCCGCCGCGAGCAGGACGAGTTCGGGGTCCGCTCGCAGAACCTGGCCGAGAAGGCGATCGCGGACGGTTTCTGGCAGCGCGAGATCACGCCGGTCACCCTGCCCGACGGCACGGTCGTGGCGAAGGACGACGGCCCGCGCCCCGGTGTGACCATGGATGGCGTCGAAGCGCTCAAGCCGGTCTTCCGACCCGACGGCACGGTGACCGCAGGGAACTGCTGCGCTCTCAACGACGGCGCCGCGGCGCTGGTCATCATGAGCGACACCAAGGCTCGCGCGCTGGGCATCACCCCGCTCGCCCGCGTCGTCTCCACGGGCCTGACCGCGCTCTCGCCGGAGATCATGGGTCTCGGCCCGGTCGAGGCGTCCAAGCGGGCGCTGGCCAAGGCCGGCATGACGATCAACGACATCGACCTGGTCGAGATCAACGAGGCGTTCGCCGCGCAGGTGATCCCCTCGTACCGGGACCTCGGCATCGACCTGGACCGCCTCAACGTGAACGGTGGTGCCATCGCGGTCGGCCACCCGTTCGGCATGACCGGCGCGCGCATCACCACCACGCTGGTCAACTCGCTCCAGTGGCACGACAAGCAGTTCGGCCTGGAGACGATGTGCGTCGGCGGCGGGCAGGGCATGGCGCTGGTCATCGAGCGTCTTTCCTGATCGCCGCATTTCGCGTGACCGTCCCGGCCGACCGCCGGCGTCGAGCGGCCGGCGTCGAGCGGCCGGCCGGCCAGTGCGTCAACCGCTCCGTCGGTCAGCCGGGACCGACGATCCGTCAGCTACATGAGTCCGCGAAGCCGGTTCGCGGCGGCGACCGCGGCTTCGAGCACCTCGCCGGCGGCCACCCGTCCGCCTTCGACTGACCACACCGGCTCGTCGAGGTCGCCGAGCGCGCGCATCCCGGCGACCAGGTCGTGCCCAGTCACGGCGATCTGATCACCCACGATGAAATGCCCGTCGAAGGGCAGTTCCCGCCACTGCGGCGCCGTCTCGCGCGCCCGCTCCTCGACCCCTTGCGCCATGGCCGCGAGCAGTTCGGCGAACCGGTGGCCGGCCCGAGCCCGGGAACGCCCGTCGGGGAGCAGCGTGAGGAGTTTCGACTGCGGCAGCGAACGGTATGTGGCAGCAAGGAATGCAACCGCTTGAGTCAGCGGGTCGGTGCGATGGCCGGTTTCGATCACATCACCAGGCTAGGGGCTCGCTCCCCATGCCTCCAGTTCGCCACTGTACGCCACCTTCGCCGGATGTCCGGCGACCAGTTGACCAACATCAAGCGACCACCAGCCGAAAAGAACTACACGCGCAGGGCTTGCCTGACCCCTCGACGTCAGGCATTGTCGAAGTCACGAAGCGATTACGCCAAGGCTGTAACAGCCCGACAGATATGACGATCACGACAGACACGTCTGCGACAGTCACGGATAGCGCCGCGGTCGCGATTGAGGTCGCGGCTCGGCTTCGACCCGAGGTCCCCGTTGTCGCCGCCGTCCCGGCGGAGGCTGTCGCCACCATCAGCATGAGCAGCAGGCAGAGCGCAAGCGCAGCCGACCAGACCCCATCGCAGGCCGGTCGGCGGCGTCCGACGCAGTGGCCGGCTAGTTCCAGAGCCTCGGTGCTCGCCGCGGTTGCGGCCAGGACTCGGCCCGCCGCGGCTCGTCCACTTTCCAATCCAGTCGCATCGCCCGGGAGACGCCAATGTCGCTGAATCACTCGGAACAGACCCACCGGAACCTGCTCGCCCGCCTCCCCGAGGTCACGGGCCGCGCCCTCACCGACTGGTTCCACGAGGTCGAAGCCGGGCCGGCGCTCGTCCGTTTCGATGAGCGCGTGAACTGGCTGCGTGCCGAGTACAACCTGTCGCACGGTTTCGCCACCGCGATCATCCACGAGCACGACATCCGTCGCGCAAACCGCGCCTTCGCCTAGCACCCGGCAGGACCGCGCCGGGCCGAGGCCGAGCCGAGCCGAGGCCGCGAGCGCGCCTCGCCGCTCCGGCCGACCGGTGTCGAGTCGGTCGGAGTTGGGAAATACTGCGGAACGCCCAGGTTGACGCCTGACGACCGACGCCGGGAACCCGACGTGTGGTGCCGAGGTGCGGTGACCGATGCGACCAGCGATGCCGGTCGCGCGGCCAACGTTGGAGGCCTGGGACGCACGGCCCGAAGCGCGACACGCGACAGCAGCCGTCCGGCGCCCGACGTCAGTTACCGATGCGCCGACCTGACCCGCCCAGCAGCAGACCTCGGACCACTCCGCGAGCCGCTACGCTGTGTGCGTGCGCTTATGCAGCGCCCGGATGGCGGAATGGCAGACGCAGGGAGCTTAAACCTCCCGGACCGCGAGGTCGTGCGGGTTCGACCCCCGCTCCGGGCACAGGTTCTCACCTGCGGAAAAAGTCTCAACCAGTGGAGACGGACGAGCCCAAGATCGACTCTCGTCTCATTTCTAGTCTCAGTCCTCCACAATGCCCGCACCATACGGTCAGCAGCATCACGCGCGAGCCCACTCGTCACGAGGGTGTAGCGCTTGGTGACGACGAGCCCCGAGATCCCGGTCCCGCACATCGCGCCCCACCTTGCACACTTCACCGAACCTTCAAGGCCTTTCCAAGAAGTGGAACCAACGACCGTGACAGGACCACGATCATCCATGCCTTGCCGCGCTTCGCCTCGCGCGACTCTCACTTGCCACCAAGCCAATACGAGTAAGCAGCCTGCTAACCCGCTGCGGCAAGGCAAGGCCCGAGACTCGAAGGCCGGAGAGCATCGCTGCCAGCACCACCGGTCCCGAGTTGTTGCAGGGTCACGAACGAGGGACAGCGCGCATCGCGGACTCGGTGCCACTCCCGAAAGCCACTGGCCTCAGCGTTCTGAGACCTTCAACGTCATCCGCGCCCGGGAGGCGTCTGGGCAGCGCCGACCCGGAAGCGTAGCCAGACCTTCGGCGCCATCGCCTCGGGCGGTCGCTGTTCGTGCCGTGCGACCGGCGCTCATGCCGCGTCACTGACCAGGTCCGGCCGAGAACCGGACGCGTTTGCGTTTCGCGTCTGTCACGCGTATTCCGGTCGCAGTGCAGCCATACAGCCGCGTGGCCATAACACTCTGCTACGCACGGCCCTGTCGTCAGCCTTCGGGAGCGCCACCGACACGACGGTTACGCGTCGCGGCGGATGAGGAGTACGGCCGAGACCGCCAGCAGCACGAACGCCTCGGCGCCGAAGGCCAGGAGCCCGGTGACGGGGCCCGGCGCGTTGTGCGCCACTGCATAGGACGTCATCGGGACCGTCCGGACCGCCCAGGCGGTCGAGATCCAGGGCAGCAGCCACTCGGACCAGGCGCGCACGGTGCCGGTCGGAAGTTGCGTGACCAGCGGCAGCGCGAGGAAGAACAGGACGGCCAGACCGATCAGCGCCCCCGCGGTACTGCGGAATATGGCCCCCAGGGCCAAGCCGGTCAGTGCGGCTATCACCAGAATGGCTACCGCCGACACCAGTGCCCGGACGGCCGGGCCGCTCGTGAGCGCCGCGCGTGGTGCGTGATGGAAGAAGAACAGCTCACACAGCGCCACCGAGCCGGCCACGGTCAGCACGGCGCTCATCGCCGCTGCGGCTGCAAGCGCGATGGCTTTGCCGATCAGCATCGCCGCCCGGCGCGGAGTGGCGGCGAGCGTGGCACGTATGGTGCCTGAACCGTACTCGCTGGTCATCACGAGTGCGCCGAACGCGGCGAACAAGTACTGGCCGAAGATCAGTCCGGACATGCACATGTTCACCGGATCGAACTGGGTGCCGGTCCGCGAAGTGTTCCCATTCGCGATCAGCGCCGCGAAGCCCGCCGTGAGAACGCAGGCGAAGGAAAGGATTGCCGCGGTCGAGCGCAAGGTGCGCAGTTTGATCCACTCCGCTTGGGCGATGCGTCGGGCCACGCCGGACCAGGTGGCCGCCGTCCCAGGTAGCAGTGCTGTCATGACCCGCTCCTCGTGCTCAGATGATGGATGAGGTGGCCCGTCGCCCGCGGCCCCGCCGCCCGTGGCTCTGGTCATCGGCCGGCCTGGAATTCCGCGTGGCCCTCGGTGAGCCCGAAGAACGCGTCTTCGAGCGAGGCGTGACCGGACTGCAACTCGGCGAGCGGCGCGTCGGCCAGGATCCGGCCCCGGGCGATCACCAGCCCGTGCTCGGCGATCTGCGACATCTCCGTCATCAGATGGCTGGAGACCAGCACCGTGCCGCCGCCCGCCGCCCGGTCCCGGATGAGCGTGCGGGCCCACCGGATCCCGGCCGGGTCCAAGCCGTTGAGCGGCTCGTCGAGCAGCAGGGCCGGAGGATCGCCCAGCAGCGCGGCGGCGATGCCGAGCCGCTGCTTCATGCCCAGGGAGAAACCACGGACGCGCTCGCGGGCGACCGCGGACAGGCCGGTGATCTCCAGCACCTCGTCGACCCGACGCGCAGGGATGCCGTTGCCGGCGGCCAGCCAGCGCAGATGGTCGCAAGCCCGGCGGCCCGGGTGCGCGGCTGAGCCGTCGAGCAGTGCGCCGACCGCGGTCAGCGGGGTGCGTAGCCGGTAGTAAGGGCGGCCGTCGACGAGCACCCGGCCTCCGCTTGGCTTGTCGAGGCCGAGGATCAGCCGCAGCGTGGTGGTCTTGCCCGCGCCGTTCGGCCCGATCAGCGCGGTGACCCGCCCGGGCGGCAGGGCGAAGCTCACCTTGTCGACAGCCGTCTTCCCGCCGAACCTCTTGGTCGCATCTATCAGCTCGATCACGGGACCTCCCGAACGTTCAGGTAACTACATCGTCTCGCGTAGTACGCAGAACGTACTATTGGCTGCCCCAAGCGTCAACCGGATACGACCGGACTTAGGCGCCCACGCGGGGGGATACGCTCTTGTGCGGCCGGTTCGGTCGGGTATAGTCGAGACATTCCTACTATTCGACTCGATAGATCGGCACCCGTAATAGCGGGTGGAGAAGTGGAGGGCAAGTGGAGTTCACCGAGCCAGTGGTGCTGGTGCTGAGCAGCCTGGCGGGCGGGCCCAAGCACGGCTACGCACTCGCCCGTGACATCGAGTCGTTCGCGGGCGTCACGCTCGGCCCGGGCACCCTGTACGGCGCGATCAGCCGGCTGGAGAAACACGGGTGGATCGAGGCGCTGCCCACCGACGACCGTCGCCAGCCCTACCGGATCACCGCACCCGGAGCCGCGGCCCTGGCCGAGCGCCTCACCGCGATGCAGAAGGTGGCGAGCGCGGGACTCAGCCGCCTGGCGCTCAGGCCGGCCCGGTGACCGGCCGCTGGCTGGCCGCGCTGATCCGCGCCTATCCGCCCGGATGGCGCCGGCGGTTCGGCCGGGAACTGGAAACGCTCGTCGAGGACCTGGCCGGCGACGGTCGCCCGCCACTTTCCGTTGCTCTCAACATCCTGCGCGGCGCCGCCGCCGCATGGCTGACTGACAGGAGGACTGCGTTGCCCGATCGGACCACCGCGCTGCTGGCGGTGCTGTGGAGCTGGGTCTGTTTCGCCGCGACCGCGGCCTGGTTCGGCAAGAACGCAGGCGAGTACCCGTCTGCCGCACTGGCGCAATCGGTCGGCAATACGCACCCCGGCCTTGCCATCACCACGGATTTGCTGCTGGTCGCGGGGATCATCGGCATCGTGATCACCCTCGTCGCTGCCGTCCCGTTCGCAGTCGCCTCGGTGCGGCGGGCCGTCGCCGAGCGCAGCCGGGCCACCCTGGCGCTGATCGCCACCCCGCCCACCACGGTCATCGTCTGGCTGGCCGGGCTGAAACTGGCCAACACCGCCGCCGCCGGCAGCACCACACGGTTCGTGGCGGTGTCCGTCTGGCTGCTGGCCGGGGTGCTCGGTATCGCCGCGTCGACCTTGGCGGTCGGCAAAGTCGTCGCCAGGGGCGGCTATCCGGACTGGACCTGGCGGGTCGGCCTGGCCGCCGCCGCCGCAGTGACCGTAGTGATGGCGGCGGGCGCCGGCGCCACCTTCGCCTGGGGTCTGGCAGCGCGGCCGGTACGGCCCGGCCCGGACGGCGGGGCCATCGGCTGGATCATCGTGGTGGCGAGCATGATGCTCACCACGCTGCGCGCCGTCTGGGCGCTGGCGAGCCTGCGCGGCCGCCGGCGAGCCACCGCGGCCTGACCCCGGCCGTCCTCCCCCACGGCGAAAGCATCCCAGCCGGTCCAGCCGTCCGGCGGCGGCCTCATGGCGAGCGCGCGTAGTCGGCGGAGGTCTGTCATGGTTCTGCTGTGAGCTTCTTCGATTCGTTCCCGCAGCCGCCGCCTCCGGAGCCGGCGCCGGAGCCGCCGCGCCCGGCGTGGATGAAGCCGGAGTTCGTGGTGCCCGGGTCGGTGGCCGCGGACTTGGTGCTGGTGCGGACCGACGAGGTCGCCGTGACGCTCGGATTGCTGCGCGCCTACACCACAGGGTTCGAGTTCACGGTGGACACCCGCTCTCGCCGCCGTGGGCAGCACCACCGCATCGGCGCAGGGCCCCGGCGCTACCTGATGCAGATGCAGGGCACTGATACCGAGGACCGCCTTCGCGTGGGCCTTGAGTTCTCCGACGGCCGCCGCGCCGAGCTCGGCGCACCGCGCCCGCATCCCGACCAGGTCACAGCGGACACGCTCGTCGTGCACCCGTGCGGCGGCGGGGGCAGCGACCGCAGCTCGCACGAGCGGTATTGGGTGTACCCGCTGCCGACTCCCGGACCGCTGTCGTTCATCGCCACCTGGCCGGCGTTCGGCATCACCGAAGCGCGGATCGAACTTGAGGCCGAGGCGGTCCTCTCGGCTGCCGCGCGCGCGATCGTGCTGTGGCCAGAGGCCCCGGGCCGGCCACTCGGCGAGGCGACGATGGGCGTCGTGACAGCGGGCCGTGTCGAGCGCGGGGATGACGAAACCGGCGCGCGGCCGCGTACCTGACGTCCGGGGCCGGGCATGAGTATACCGGCCACTCGCGCGGCAGCCCGGCACGCACGGAGTCGGACGCCGCCGGATATCGTCAAGAGGCCGCGGGCAGACTGCGGACCTCGTCGGCTCGGTTAACCTCGTCGCCCTGCCCGAGACAGTCGCCCTGCCCGAGACAGTCGCCCTGCCCGAGATAGTCGCCCTGCCCGAGATAGTCGCCCTGCCCGAGATAGTCGTCACAGACGCAGGTGATCGCGGCCCAGATCGCCGCCGGCGCCGCGCCCTCGGCGAGGTCCTTGAGGCATTGGCACGTCGTCAGGCGCCCGTGGTCCTCACACAACACGATTCCGGCGACACGCAGGACGGCGGCGAGGGCCACCGCATCCAGCCGCGCGTTCGCCGCGACGACCTGGTCCACGAGAGCTGCGCCGACGACCGTGCGTTTGACCGCTGAACGGGCGCTCTCGCGGACAAGGACGCTGCCGCAGTCCGCCTCCGGGTCGATGCGGGTGAGGTTGCGCGCCGCCGTGGCGAGCCGCTTGCAGTGCGCAGCGCGCCATGCCGCGTGGACCTCGGTCCAGAAGCCTTCACCCAAGTGCCGCGTGAACCGCTCCCTGACCGTCTCGCGCCAGGACTGCGTGGCCAGTTCGTGCACCACGTCGATCGCGGTTCGGTCGTGGGTGATCTCCCACTGGATCGCCTCGCGCCCGCCGTGCAGCGCAAGGCCGCCCGCGCCCTTCGCGCTCCGCGCCGAGAACTCGGCTCCGGCGCCGAACCCGCGCTCCATGGCCCGGCGGTATCGCCGGCTTCGCTGCTTCGTCGCGCTCATAATCGGATAGTCGTCGCAGACGTCTGCTGAGTCATCCGGCGCACTGCTGCGTCACGGGGGCGATGGAGGACACATGGCCAGCTCAGGCGGACGCGGGCGCACGAGGGCGCACGCATCGGGGCACTCGACTCAGCGCTCTTCGGCGCGGTACCGCACGGCCTGATTCAGACATGACCGGACAGCCCGAAGCCCGAAGCCCGAAGCCCGAAACAGCATCGACCCGGCCAGGTGCCGGATCGGCTGTATGCGAGCACTGCGTCAGGGGACGGTCGGATGGCTCCGACCGTCCCCTGCTGCGATATGGCGGTTCGGCGGTTGCCCAGCCGCCGCGTCATGCCGCCAGCTGCTACGGGTGCGTTTTATAGTGCTCGCGCCAGACAAGCCGGTACACCGGGATGAGCCGCGGGATCCTGCGCAGGCCCGGGATGAACGGCACCAGCAGGAACACGGCGGTGAGCACCGCCATGACCGCCCAGACCAGGGCATCGCCGTTCGGCGAGTGGTCGAAGGGCGAGACCTGGTAGAAGAACGAGTCCGGGATCAGCCAGACCTGGCCGGGATAGTTGTCGACCTCGTTCGTCATGCCCCACTGATCACCCGCCAGGTGCTGCTGCTCACCCGCGGCAGCCAGATCCGAACCGTCGGCGAGGAACATCAGCGGCAGGGTGTAGTCGCTGTGATAGAAGCCGCTCTCGGCCGACAGGGTGGCGTCGAGCGAACCCGACTTCGCCTGCGCGAGCAGCTGGCTCAGCAGCACCGGCACCGGTCCGTAGCCGCCCGGCGTGACCTTGGCCGGGTCGTCCCCCGCCTTGTCCAGCGCCGTGGAGTACGCGTCGGTCCAGGCGCCGCGCTGATCGTCCGAGGCGGACATGTACGTGCCGAGAGCCGCACGTACGTCCGGGCTCTGCGTCGCCTGCTCCAGCGGAGTGAGCACGAAGGCCTGCGCCGTGTCGATCGCATGGGTGACACCGACGGTCTTGGCCAGCGCGAAGGGGCCGATCTTCTGCCCGTCCGCAGCGGTGTTGTACGGCGGGCCGTAGCCGGCGGTGTCGCTGGAGCCGTCGAGTTCGGCCAGCGCGGTCGCGGTGAAGTCGCCCGGATCCGCCTTCGCCCACGAGGCGACGGACATCGACTTCTCGTCCGGTGAGGAGAAGACCGCGGCGAGCAGCAGCGTGAGCACCGTGACGCCGACGAGCGCCACGACGAACTCCTTGACCAGGTCGTAGGGCCTGGAGCCGAAGGAGCTCGGGTCCGGTTCCGCGGCTTCCCGCGGCCAGCGGCTCACGACCGGTCTCCCGCCGCGCCGGCGCGCGCGATCGGCGGCACCACGCCGCGCCTGCGCACGAGCAGGATGTGCAAGAGCACGACGAGCGCGACCACGATGGGGAACAACGCCACGTGCCACAGCATCATCTGGCCGAAGTCCATCACGTTGAAGTACGCCCCGACGCCGATCGCGTTCAGGCCGTCCTTGGCCTGGGTGGAGATCCACTGCGCGTCGAAGTTCTGCTGGATCAGGTACCCGGTCAGCGCGGTGGTCGCGCAGGCGATGAACGAGACCGCCCCGGTGATCCATGTCAGCGCGCGCCGGCCGCGCCAGGCGGCCATGAAGAACTTGCCGATCAGGTGCACGGACATGAACACCATGAGCAGCTCGACGCTCCACAGGTGGACGCTGTTGAAGTAGTGGCCGACGGCGGAGGTGTGCCACCAGTCCGGGCCGCGCACACTGAGCACGATGCCGCTGCCGACCACGACGAGCAGCGCCGTGAGGGTGAGCACCCCGAACACGTATATCCAGGAGGCCACGTAGGACGGCTGCTCATCCGGCAGCAGCTTCGCCGGGGGCAGGTTGCGCTCCATGCCGCGGCGCAGTGACCCGGTCCAGCCCCCGGTCGGCCGGGTTCTGACAAGCTGCTCGGTCATCCGCGGTCACGTCCCTTCGGGAACGGCAGCAACAGCGCGGCGATGAGCGCGAGCACGATCACCGCGACCATCACGACGTTCGCCACCGAGAAGTGGAAGATGCCCCAACCGACGTAGTGCCCGGGTCCGTTGAGGTTCACGGGTGCGGCGACGGCTGCGGCCAGCGGTGCGCCCGTCATCGCGCAGCCCCCCTCAGCGAGTCCGGGCCGACGATCGTCGCACCGGCTGTGCGCGGACATGCCGGGTGCGATCCGGCCCGGCCTCGGTGCGCGGCGGCGGCCGGCACGCACCTGTATTCCCGCACACCAAATGGAATGCTTCTATTCACGCTGTATTCCTTCGACAGCTCGGCGGTTACGCACGAAGCGACTCCCGCGACGGCACGCAGCCACGGCAGCTGCACCGGCCGTCCGCGCAAAAGCACGCAAGACGATTGTGGGTATCACTCATCGCCGGAATGGATAGCGCGTTAACCGGTTTCCAGTCCGGGCGTGGCTATCACTGCTCCGGGATGCGTGGGATCCGGACCACGGCGGTGTGGTCCGGTGATGTGCGCACAGGTCCCGAAAAGGAGGGCAGCACCTTTCGCAGGACACTGCTGCGTACGGTAAGCGATCAGATCATGGTCCGTCAAGAACACTCACGCCTCTTTCATGAGAAACCGTCAGCGGCGGTCCACACGGCCCGGGAAGCAGAAAGAATAGTGACGGAAGTTTCCCATGTTACAGATGTGACACTAAATGGAGAATGTTTTCCGAAACGTTTCAAAGATTTCTTCGATCCGGCGAGCACATCGGAACGAAATCTTGCGGCCGTCTCTCGGCTCTGCTACGGCACGGACTCACGAAGATTCGCCCGGCCGGGCACGGAACCGGCGGCGCGGTCCGACCGTCCAAGTGACGTCCGCCGGGCGCATCAGGAGGGTGAGATGTCATCGCTGGCCAGGGTTCACCGAGGTTTCGCAGCACGGTATGCGCTCGTCTGCGCACTCTTCGCGGCGCTGATCGCAGGGTGCGGATCAACCACGGCCAGCACCGGCGTCTCGGCGGGCGCGGCCACGGACACGTCGTCAGCCGCGAGCGTGCTCGTCGTGCGCGACGACGCGAACGGCAAGACGCTGGACGTTCCGGCCGGCTCGACCGTCCAACTGATCCTGGCCAGCTCCTACTGGCACGTCGCCGGATCGTCGGCGCCGGCCGTGCTGCGGCAGGACGGCGCCACGAGGGTCCTGCCACGTCCGAGTACGTGCCCGAACATCCCGGGTCTCGGCTGCGCGCCCGTGCAGACCCAGTTCACGGCCCTCACTCCCGGTACGGCTTCGATCACGGCCGATCGCACGACGTGCGGCGAGGCGCGCAACTGCCCGCCGGGCCAGCAGCACTTCGCGGTGACCGTCGTCGTGCAATAGCGTCGCGCCGGCTTACCGCAGCGGCACGTACCCGAGATCGATCGGTGCGGGCGCGGCCGGCGCTTCACGCAGCACGGCGGTGACGAGCGCGGGCAGTTGCGGCGGCAGGAGCAGTTCGGGAAAGTCCGCCAGTTCCTGTGGCATCCACCAACGCCACCGCAGGATCCTGTCGGCGGTGTGCATCGCGGCCAGGTCGCCGGACAACTCACGTCGGGGCCCGCGTGCAAGAAAGATGTGCTCATGTTGGCGCACAGGCACGCCGGCTCGTGTGTAGTCGTGCACCCACGTGCACAACAGCGGCCCCGGCTCCAGGTCGCTCCAGCCGGTCTCCTCGCGCAGTTCGCGCACCGCCCCCTCTCTCGGCGTCTCCCCGGCCTCCAGGCCTCCGCCGGGCGTCGTCCAGTGCAGTCCGATCTCGTCATCGTCGTACCGGAACAGGAACACGGCGCCGTCAGGTGCGACGACGAGCAGACGGGCGGCCGTCCGTAAGGTTCGCATCCGGCCAATTTAGCGACGCCGCTCGACGACACGGGCAGGTGGGACGCGGGGTTCACGGCCGACGGCCGACGGCCCACGGCGCAGGTCGCGGGGTGTTACGTGTCGGAGGCGTGTCGTAAGCTGCACACGACATTGAGGGGAATTACATGTCCAGGCGTGGTTGGCTGCTGTTCGCGCTGATGTCCGTGATCTGGGGCATACCGTACCTGTTCATCAAGATCGCGCTGGAGGGCGTCAGCGCGCCGTTCCTGGTGCTCTCCCGCACCGCCATCGGCGCCGCGATTCTGTTGCCGATCGCGCTGCGGCGCGGGATGGTCCGCCCCGCTCTGCGCGCGTGGCGGCCGCTGCTCGCCTTCGCCGTGCTGGAGATCGGCGGGCCCTGGCTGCTGCTCAACGACGCCGAGCAGCACATCAGCAGCAGCCTGGCCGGCCTGCTGATCGCCGCGGTGCCGCTCGTCGGCACCCTGGTCACCTGGCGCCTGGGCGACCATTCGGCGCTCGATCCGCGCCGGCTGCTCGGCCTGCTGATCGGCATGTGCGGCGTGGCCGCGGTCGTGGGTCTCGACGTCGGCTCGGCCTCCCCGCTGCGCATGGGCGAGGTGCTGCTCGTCGCGGTCGGCTACGCGGTCGCGCCGATCATCGCGGACCGCAGGCTGAAGGAGGTGCCGACGCTGGCGGTCATCTCGTTGTCGCTGACCGGCGTGGCGCTGGCCTATGTGCCGGCCGCGATCGTGACCAGCCCGCACGCGTGGCCGCACGCGAACGTGATCGGCGCGATCCTCACGCTCGGCCTGGTGTGCACCGCGGCCGCCTTCCTGCTTTTCTTCCGGCTGATCGCCGAGGCCGGGCCGGTGCGTTCGATGGTCATCACGTTCATCAACCCCGCCGTGGCCGTGCTGCTGGGCATGGCGGTGCTCGACGAGCGGTTCACCGCGGGGGTCGCGGTCGGATTCCCGCTGGTTCTGCTCGGCAGTTGGCTGTCCACGCTCAAATCGACGCCGCGTGAGCGGGCGGACGACCGGGTGCCGGCGCTGGAAGAGGAAGTCGCCGGCAGCCGGTGATGGCGCCGCCCGCGATCACCGGGCGAAAGTGAGCTGCGAGACACCGAGGTAACCGGTGGCGAAACCGGCTTCGCAGTAGGCGAGATAGAAACGCCAGGTGCGATGGAAGACCTCGTCGAAGCCGAGGGCGCTGACCGCCGGCCAGTGCGCCTCGAAGCGGTTGCGCCAGGTGCGCAGCGTGCGCGCGTAGTCCTCGCCGAAGTCGAGGCGGCGCACCAGGCGCAACCGGGTCCGCGCGCGCAGCGCCTGCTCGATCGCGGGCACCGAGGGGATCAGACCGCCCGGGAAGATGTACTTGTGGATCCACGTGTACGTCCTGCGGGTGGCCAGCATCCGCTGGTGGGACATGGTGATCGACTGCACGGCCGCGCGGCCGCCGGGGGCCAGCAGCCGGTCGATCGACTCGAAGTAGTCCGGCCAGTAGCGCTCGCCGACCGCCTCGATCATCTCCACCGAGACGATCGCGTCATACCCCGGGGCGCCGCGCGGCGGTCCGACCTCGCGGTAGTCGGCAAGGCGCACCTCGATCCGTTCGCCGAGGCCGGCCGCGGCGATCCTCTCCTGCGCGAGCGCCTTCTGCTCCTTCGACAGCGTCAGCGTGGTGACATGGGCTCCGCGCTCCCCCGCCGCGCGCATCGCCAGGGCGCCCCAGCCCGAACCGATCTCCAGCACGTTCGAGCCCTCCCGCACCCCGGCCGCGTCGAGAATCGAGTCGATCTTGCGCAGCTGCGCCCGGTGCAGCGCCCGCGCCTCGTCGTCGGACTCGTCGCCTCCCGCGGGCGCCCCGCCGTAGAGCGCGCTGGAGTACGTCATCGACTCGTCGAGGAATAGTTCGAACAGATCATTCGACAGGTCGTAGTGCCGCTCGATGTTGCGCCGGGCGTTGACCGGGTCGCCGTCCTCCTCGGAGGGGAGACGAGCCACGTAGAGGCCGCGCAGCTTCTGCAGCGGTCGCGGCACCAGGTCGGCGACGCGCCTGGCGAAGGCGCCGAGCACCGCCGCCAGGTCGTCCGCGTCCCAGGCCCCGGTCTGGTAGGACTCGCCGAAGCCGATCAGGCCGTGCGCGCCGACCCGGGCGAAGAACTCATGCGGACGGTGCAGCGTCATCGTCGCGGAGCGCTCGTCCCCGCCGCCGCCGAGCCGCCGTCCGCCCGGGCCGAGGACGCGCACCGGAAGGTGGGCGACGGCCTGTGCGAAGATCCTGCGCGCCAGCCTGGCCGTCACTCCGGCGGGCGGCACCTGGCCGAGGTCCGGCCAGCGCTGCGGGTCCAGCGCGAACGCGGACCCCGGTTCAACAACAGTCACAGCAACATAATGCGGCGCGGCGCGTTCGGCCGCAGCAAAGTGCATTCGAACATCCGGGTGTTGTTGGGCGGCCGGCCACGCGAAACGGCCGCGCAGCGCGCCGGTCGACGCACTGCGCGGCCGCCCGCGGACGGCTCGTCCGTCCGGAGACCCGACCGGCGGATCAGACCCCTGCGGTCGCGACCTTCTCGCCGCGCTGCGCGCCGGCACCGCTCTCGATCGCGGCGGTCGCCGCCTGCTTCGGCAGCGCGGCCGGAACGGCCACCACGGCGAACTCCTCGCGCGGGTTCTCGAAGGAGGCCAGCGAGACGGCCTCGCGGCGGAAGAACCCGGCCAGCAGCCAGTCCGTGCACACCCGCACCTTGCGGTTGAAGGTGGGCACCCGGCTGACGTGGTACGCACGGTGCATCAGCCACGCGGGCCAGCCGCGCAGCTTCATGCCGTACACGTTCGCCACGCCCTTGCCGATGCCCAGCCCGGCCACGGATCCGACGTGCTTGTGTACGTAGTCCTGCACGGGCTTGCCGCGCAGCGCCGAGACGATGTTGTCCGCCAGGCGCCTGGCCTGGCGCACGGCGTGCTGCGCCGAGGGGGAGCACCAGTTGCCCGGGCCCTTGGCCAGGTCGGGCACCTGAGCGCAGTCGCCGGCGGCCCAGACGTGGTCCAGGCCGACGACACGCAGGTCGGCCCGGGTGTCGACATGGCCCTTGGGTCCGCGCGGGACGCCGAGGTGCTCCACGACCGGGTTCGGCTTGACCCCTGCGGTCCACACCACGGTGGAGGCGTCCATCTCGGTGCCGTCGGAGAGCACCACGTGGTGGTCGACGCAGGAGTTCAGCAGGGTGTTCATCTTGACCTGGATGCCGCGCTTGCGCAGTTCCTCCGCGGTCCAGACGCCCAGCTCGGGGCCGACCTCGGGCAGGATGCGGTCCGCCGCCTCGACGAGCAGCCAGCGCATGTCCTCCGGCTCCACGTTCGAGTACCACTTGGACACGTCCCGGGCCATGTCCTCGATCTCGGCGATCGCCTCGACGCCGGCGAACCCGCCGCCGACGAACACGAAGGTCAGGGCCTTGCGGCGCAGCGCCGGGTCCTTGATGGAGTCGGCCAGGTCGATCTGCCCGATCACGTGGTTGCGCAGGCTGACCGCCTCCTCGACCTGCTTGAAACCGATGCCGTGCTCGGCCAGGCCGGGGATCGGCAGGGTGCGCGGCACCGAGCCGACCGCGACGACCAGTTCGTCGAAGGACAGCTCGTAGGGCTCCCCGGTGTTCGGGGAGATGGTCGCGCAGTTGCGCCCGTGGTCGATCGACACCACCCGGCCGGTGATGACCTCGGCGTTCGGGCCCTTGAGAACCCGGCGCAGCGGGGCGACCAGGTTTCGCGGGGCGATCGACCCGGCGGCCGCCTCGGGCAGGAAGGGCTGGTAGGTCATGTAGGGGCGGGGGTCGACCACGGTGACGGTCGCCTCGCCGCGTTTGAGGTGCTTGAGGACTCGCTGTGCCGTGAACATCCCTACATATCCACCGCCGATGACGAGGATTCGCGGCGGGATGTTGGAGGCTCTGGCGGCAGGAGTCAGCGCATTGGTCATAGTGGGCTCGCTCACGGTTCCTTCGACGCGTCCTACTCGGCTCATCCATCGCTCGCCATCGAGCGGAAAAAGTGGCGTTGTCTGTGGTCCTCGACGAATTGCCACGGCGATGGGGCTTCGGTCGCGGGGGTGGGAAGCGTGGAGCGCTGCTCCCCACGAAGATCTGCAACTCCTCGATTATATGACGCAAGCCACAGTGCTCGCCGCCCGGGGTGCCGGGGCCCGCGCCTGACGGGACGTCAACTGACGGGACGACCGGCCGCGACTGCCGGTGTCAGAGGCGGCCTCTAAGGTCGCGGCATGGGAACCGTACTGTCCGCCGCCGACGCGCGCCGCGCGGCGTTGCGGGCCCAGGGCCTCTTGGGCGCAGTGGACCGACGCGCCGGAGTGCCCGGCGTGCTCAGGCTGCTCGGCGCGGTGCAACTGGACACGATCTCGGTGCTGGCCCGCTCGCAGGAACTGGTCCCCTTCGCCCGGCTTGGGCCGATCGGGCGTCCGGCGATCCACTCCGCGTACTGGTCTCATGAGCCCGGGGCGGCGCGGACCTTCGAGTACTGGGCGCATGCGGCGTGCGTGCTGCCGGTCGAGGAGTGGCCGATGATGGCGCTGCGGCGCAGGCACTACCGCGCGCGGGGCGGCGTATGGGGAAACGAGGTGATTTCCGCGGCCACGCTCGCCGAGATCGTCGGCCGGCTCGCGGCGGAGGGGCCGCTGACGACGACGGAACTGGGCGGCGCGCGTAAGACGCCGGGCTGGTGGGACTGGTCCGAGGTCAAGGTCGCGGTGGAGCGGCTGCTGGCGACCGGAGAAGTGGTGTGCGTCGAGCGGCGCGGCTGGCGGCGCGTCTACGACCTGCCGCAGCGCGCCATCCCGGCTCATCTCCTGCACGACGACCTGGACGACCACGCGTGCACGGTGCGGATGATCGCGCTGGCCGGGCGGGCGCTGGGGGTGGCGACGCGCAGCGACCTGCTCGATTATCACCGGCTCAAGCCGCAGGCGCGGTTCGAGGCGCTGGCCGAGGAAGCGGGACTGGCGCCGGTGGAGGTCGAGGGCTGGGGCAGGCAGGCGTGGGCCGATCCGGCGGCGCTGGCCGCATTGGAGTCCGGGGCCGGGGGCCGGCACCGCACGACGCTGCTTTCTCCCTTCGACTCGCTGGTCTGGGAACGGCGGCGCACCGAGCGGATCTTCGGCTTTTCGCACCGGCTGGAGGCATATGTTCCGAAGGCGGAGCGGGTGCACGGGTATTACGCGATGCCGCTGCTGCACGGCGGACGGCTGGTCGGGCGGGTGGATCCGGCGCGCGAGGGCGGGACGCTGATCGGCCGGCAGGTCTCGATGGCCACCGCCAAAGCCGTGCGGCCGATGGCGCGAGCGCTGCGCGAGGCCGCCGCGTGGGTGGGCTGCGACGCCGTGCGGGTCGAGGCGGTCACGCCGGTGGAACTCGCCCCGGCGCTGCGCGCGGCGCTCGCCGCCGAGGGCTGACGCGGCCGGCGGCCCCGCGGCGATCAGCTCGCGCGCCCGGCACGGTGAATGGCCGACGATCCGTCAGCTGCATCCACTTGCCGTAAGACCTACGCTTCCGTAACTTACGGAAGCGTAGGGGTCTTTGCGACCGCCGAGCAGCTGCGCCTGAAAGGGATCCGATACGCCGATGACTGCCCTTACCACGGTCCGCACCGCCAGTTCCGTTCCGCCGTCCGCCGGGGCCGCCGAGGATGCGTCGAGCGCGGGCACGCTCAGCGGCCTGCGCCAGTCGACCAAGGAGCGGGTGGCCATCGCGCTGTTCATCGGGATCCCCTTCCTGGCCGTGCTGGCCGCGATCCCGTTCGCCTGGGGCTGGGGACTGGGCTGGCACGACGCGGTGATCGCGGCGGTGATGTACGCGATCTCAGGGCACGGGGTGACCGTCGGCTTCCACCGGTATTTCACGCACAGCTCGTTCAAGGCGGTCAAGGCGCTGCGCGTGATGCTCGCGGTGGCCGGGTCGCTGGCCGTGGAGGGCCCGGTGATCCGCTGGGTCGCCGATCACCGCCGCCACCACCGGTTCTCGGACAAGGACGGAGACCCGCACTCGCCCTGGCGCTACGGCTCCACCATCCCGGCCCTGGCGAAGGGTCTGTGCTTCGCGCACATCGGCTGGCTGTTCGACGTGGAGCAGACCGACCAGCGGCAGTACGCGCCCGACCTGCTCAAGGACGGGGCGATCGTGAAGGTCTCGCGGGCCTTCCCGTGGCTGGTGGTCGCCTCGGTGCTCACCCCGCCGCTGGTCGGCGGCCTGTGGTCGTGGTCCTGGCAGGGCGCGGCGACCGCGTTCTTCTGGGGCACCCTGGTGCGTATCGGGCTGCTGCACCACGTGACCTGGTCGATCAACTCGATCTGCCACGCGATCGGCGAGCGGCCGTTCAAGTCGCGGGACAAGTCCGGCAACGTCTGGTGGCTGGCCGTGCTGTCGATGGGCGAATCCTGGCACAACCTGCACCACGCCGACCCGACCTCGGCCCGGCACGGCGTGCTGCGTGGCCAGGTGGACTCCAGCGCCCGGGTGATCTGGCTGTTCGAGAAGTTCGGCTGGGCGCGCGACGTCCGCTGGCCGAGCGCGGCCCGGGTGGCAGCGCGCCGTACGGCATGATGGCCGTGTGACGACGCAGGGACACGGTTCACCGGGACAAAGTGCACAAGGACAGGGTGCACAGGGACAGACTGTGCACCGTGTCCGGATGAGCGGCAAGGAGCGGCGCGAGCAGTTGCTGGACATCGGGCGGACGCTGTTCGCGGAGCGCGGCTTCGACGCCACCAGCGTGGAGGAGATCGCCGCGAAGGCCGGCGTTTCGAAGCCGGTGGTCTACGAGCACTTCGGCGGCAAGGAAGGTCTTTACGCCGTCGTGGTGGACCGCGAGATGCGCACCCTGCTGGACATGGTGACCTCGGCGCTGACCGCCGGGCATCCGCGTGAACTGCTGGAGCAGGCGGCCTTCGCGCTGCTGGACTACATCGAGTCGCACAGCGACGGCTTCCGGATCCTGGTGCGCGACTCCCCGGTGGCCGCGTCCACGGGCAATTTCGCGTCTCTGATCAGTGACATCGCCACGCGGGTGGAGCACATCCTGGGCGTGGAGTTCTCCCATCGCGGCTATGACCCGGCCTTCGGCGCGATGTACTCGCAGATGCTGGTCGGCATGGTCGCGCTCACCGGCCAGTGGTGGCTGGACGAGCGCCAGCCGACCAAGGACGAGGTGGTCGCGCACCTGGTCAACCTTTCCTGGAACGGGTTGTCCGGTCTGGAGCACCATCCGCGGCTGCTGACGCGCCGGCCGAGGTAGCGGGCGCGCAGCGGCAGGTACGCGACGCGGCTACACGCGCGCGATCGCGAAGATCCGCCGGTAGGGCAGCACCTGCACCGTTTGGCCGCCGAGCTGTTGCGGCGGGTAGGCGTCGCGCAGAGCGTCCGCGTATGCGGAGACGAAGCCGCGCGCGGATTCGGTGTCGGGACCGCCGAGTTCGGCCAGCACCGGCCGCAGGGCGGTCGAGGAGACGAAGTCCAGCACGCCGTCCACGCCGGGCAGGACGTAGTAGTAAGTGGTCTCCCACACCTCGGCCTGCGCGCCGGCTTCGCTCAGCGCGCGCAGATAGTCGGGAGGTTCGTGGGAGGCGGGACGGAACTGCTCGCCGGTGATCGATCCGGCCCAGCGGCTGTCCCGCTGCAGTTCGCCGAGCAGCATGTGCGAGGGCGCGGCGAAGTTGCCGGGGACGCCCATCGCGAACCACCCGCCGGGTGCCACCTGGTGGAGCAGCGCGGCAAGCAGGTCCAGGTGGCCGGGCACCCACTGCAGGGTGGCGTTGGTGATGAGCACGTCGACCGGTTCCGGTGCGCGCCACTCGCGCAGGTCCGCGCGTTCGAAGACGAGCCGGCCGCAGGCGGTGAGCCGCCGGTCCGCCCGCGCCGTGGCGGCCTCGATCATCTCGGCCGAACTGTCGAGGCCGACGACGTGGGCCCGCGGCCACCGCCGGCACAGCAGCGCGGTGGCGTTTCCCGGTCCGCAGCCCAGATCCGCCACCCGGTGCGGCCGTTCGGCAGGCACGCGGGCGAGCAGGTCGTGGAACGGCCGTGCGCGATGATCGGCGTAACGCAGATATCGCGCCGGATCCCAGGTCGTCGACTGGACTGGCATGACGTCTCCAGGCGCTCGGTTGCCGGCCAAGAGTCTCGGCATCAGGACGAGCGCATCCTGCCAGCGGATATATCTCGACGTCAAGATGCTTGGCGTCAAGTGTCTTGATAGACTGCCTTCCGGCCGGGGCGGGCGCCTCGGCGGACAGGGTGGAGAGCGACGATGGCTGAAGCGGCGCGCGACGAGGTCGACCGGCTGGTCGCGGCCTGGCGCCGGGAGCGTCCCGACCTCGACGTCCAGCCGCTGGAGGTGCTCAGCCGGGTCACGCGGCTGGCCCGGCATCTGGACCGGGCGCGACGCACCGCCTTCGCCGAACACGGCCTGGAGCCCTGGGAGTTCGACGTGCTGTCCGCGCTGCGCCGCGCCGGCGCGCCCTACCAACTCTCCCCCGGCCAACTGCTGACCCAGACCCTGGTCACCTCGGGCACGATGACGAACCGGATCGACCGGCTCGCGGCCCGGGAACTGGTCGT
Organism: Actinocrinis puniceicyclus; assembly: GCF_018283645.1. Classification (GTDB taxonomy): domain Bacteria; phylum Actinomycetota; class Actinomycetes; order Streptomycetales; family Catenulisporaceae; genus Actinocrinis; species Actinocrinis puniceicyclus. Next base: position 30,254 of record NZ_JAGSXH010000073.1, read on the forward strand.
GCGCGGTCCCGACCCGGCGGACCGGCGCGGTGTGCTGGTGCGGCTGACCACGGCCGGGCGGGAACTGGCGGACTCGGCCCTGGCCGGACTGCTGAAGAACGAGCGCGAACTGCTCGCGGCGCTGCCCTGCGGCCGTCTCGACGAACTGGCCGACCTGCTTCGTACGCTGACACTGCCCTTCGACGCGGCCCAAGGCGAGTAGTCCGGCCGGCCGGCCGGTGGACGAACCGACAGACCGGCCGACCAACCCCGGCCAGCCGACCGGCCGACAGCCGGGACCGGCCTCTTTTCGACGCCCAGGCCGCGTTCATTCGTGTAACTGCGAGCTCGAAGGTTACCGAAACTTTCGGAACATGAAAGATACGCCTTCAGCGGCCTATGCCTTGCGCCCCAACGTAATTGACACGGTGTCGAAGCGCTTCAATCGTTGACACACCGATGCACCGAGCATACTTTTGCCTAGCCCTTACGTCCGCCACTCCGAAACTTTCGGATCGGGCGAAGTGGCTCTTCGGCCTTTAGAGGAGGCAATCGCAATGAGACGACGGAGTTTCCTCGCGATGGGAGCGGCCGGGGC
>NZ_JAGSXH010000074.1 GCF_018283645.1 Actinocrinis puniceicyclus
GGGGGATGACTATGGCGGGGACGTTGGAGGCGGCGGAGGCCGCGCCTCCGGTGGAGTCGCTGGACGTGGTCGCGCGCATGCTCAAGGAGCATCTCGGGGCGGTGTCGGTGTCGTTCCTGATCACCGATTTCACCGGTGGTTCGGTGGTGCGGCTCGGCAGCGCGGACAGTGTCGAGACCGGTGAGCGGGCCCGGCGCATCTCGCTGCGGGGCACGTTGTACGACGATGTGATCCGCAGCCAGCAGCCCGGGGTGCAGGACGACGGTGGGGGCGCTTTGGTGCGGATCGTGGCGCCGGTGACCAACCGCGGCGATGCCATCGGGCTGCTGGAGCTGTTCCTGCCCGCGGCCCCGGGCGAGCACGCGATGCGCGAGATCGGCGAGGCCGCGCACGCGCTGGCATACATCGTGATCGCGAACCGCCCCTACACGGACGTCTACCAGTGGGGTCGGCGTACCCTGCCTCTGAGCCTGGCCGCGGAGATCCAGCACCGGCTGCTGCCGCAGTCGCTGGCGTGCGAGGCGGCGCAGTTCGCGGTCGCCGGGGCGCTGGAGCCCGCCGACCACGTCGGGGGCGACACCTTCGACTATGTCATCGACCGCGACGCCATCCAGCTGTCGGTGACCGATGCGATGGGTCACGATGTGAACGCCGCACTGTTGGCCACGGTGGTGCTCGGCGCTCTGCGTCGGGCTCGGCGGGCGGGTGCCGGCTTGCAGGAGCAGGCTCGTCAGGCTGACCAGGCGATGCGGGATCACGGCCGCGGGGGCTACGTCACCGGTCAGCTGCTGCGAATCAGCCTGTTGGACGGCGGCGCCCAGTTCGTCAACGCCGGGCACCCGTGGCCGCTGCGGATGCGAGAGGGGGAGGTCCGGCAGATCGTTCCCGAAGTCGATCTGCCGTTCGGAGTCAGCTCCTATTTCTACCCTTCGCCCACCACCTACGCCTACCGGGTGCAGCCACTGGATCTGCGGCCGGGTGATCGGCTGGTGATGCTGACGGACGGCATACTGGAGCGCAACGTCAAGAGCCTCGACTTGCCGGATCTGATCGTGCGCACCTGCGCGCTGCATCCGCGCGAGGCCGCCCGCGCCCTGATCGAGGCGGTCGTCGCCGCGAGCCCAGATCGCCTGAAGGACGACGCGACCGTCATGTGCCTGGACTGGCGCGGCCTGGCGCGCACCCAGCGCGACGCCGCCACCGGTGCGGATCTGGCCGACGCCTCACGGCCGGCATAGACGCCACCGCGAGACGGCGTGACGCATCCAAGCGTTCTTGTATTTCGGCGGCACCCTTACGCCCTGGCAGGGAGCCGTCGTCTCGAACTCCGCATTGGCGCGGCCATTGCCCAATTCCTCGGCAAGATCCCGTTCGGGCAGGCGTTCGAGAACCCTGCCCGAACGGCCCGTAGCGATCGCTGCAGCCCGATGTCGACTCAACCAGCACCGTTGAGGTTCGGGAACGCACTGAGTCCCAGCCTCAGCTGATCGCCCCCGCACGAGCGTCGCGCCCGGGTGCGACGCCGAGCCGACCACGGGAAACTCGTGATCACCTCGGCACCGGCACTCGGGCGCGGGCCTGTTAACTGACGATCGTGTGATGATCACACGAATAACTCGTGGTCGAGTCCGGCGCGACGCTACCGCCGCTTCGACCTGGGCTGGTTGCGCACCGGCTGATTGCGCGGCCCGCGCTGTACCGGCGCCGCAGCACTGCCCGCGGTCGCCGCCGGCTTCTCGTCGGCGGGTTGCGCCGACTCGGCCGCGACCGCGGCGGTGGCGGTGGCGGTGGCGGTGGCTGCGGCGGGCACCTTGCCGGCCTTGCGGTCGGCCGCCGACTTCGCGGCCAGCCGCTGCTCCTGCGCGCGCACCGCCGGCTCCAGTTCCTTGAGCCACACCAGCGTCGGGGTGGCCACCAGGATCGAGGAGACGGTACCGGCGCCGATGCCGACCAAGAGCGCCAGTGCCAGGTCCTGGAGCACGGTGGCCTGCGAGATCGTGCCGCCGAACAGCAGTGCGGCGACCGGGATCAGCGCGATCAGCGAGGTGTTGAGCGAACGCACCAGGGTCTGGTTGACCGCGAGGTTGGCCGCCTGGCCGTAACCCATCCGGCCCTGGTCCACCAAGTGCCGCTTGTTCTCCTTGACCTTGTCGAACACCACGACCGCGTCATACATCGCGTAACCGAGGATGGTCAGGAAGCCGACGACGGTCGAGGGCGAGACCTCGAGGCCCGACCACGCGTACACGCCGACCGTGATCACGATGACGTTGATCAGCGAGGCCAGCGCCGCGACGGCCATCTTCCACTCGAAGAAGATCGCCAGGTACGCCGCGAGCAGCGCCAGGAAGATGATCAGCGCCTGGATGGCCCGGTTCGAGACCTCGTGCCCCCACTCGGCGCCCTGCTGCTCGACGGTGACCTTCGACAGGTCGGCCCCGCCGGCCGTGGCCAGGTCGGCGGTCAGCTTCCGCTGGGTGTCCGAGGTGATCGTGGTCGTGGTGACGGTGATCTGGCGGCCGCCGCCGACGATCCGCTGCTCCTGCACGGTCGGCGCGGGGACGCCGTCGGCCGCCGCGATCGACGTCGCGCGGTCCGTCGTGAGCGTCGCGCTGGGCACGGTGATCACCGAGCCGCCGCGGAACTCGACGCTGAAGTGCAGGCCGCGCACGAGCAGACCGAGGATCGCCAGGAGCAGGACCGCCCCGAAGATCGAGACCCAGCGCTTGCGCCGCCCGACGATCTGGTAGGAGACCTCGCCCCGGTAAAGGCGGTTTCCCAGGGAACCGAGCCCGGCCATCAGACATCCACCCGCTTCGTCTCGTCGCTCGCAACGTCGTCAGCGGCGGCCTGCTCGGCCTTACGCCGCTCGGCGATGGTCATCCGCTTGCCGCCGGTAGCGGCGCCGGCGCGGAAGGTGGCCCGGGTCCCACCCAGCCGCTCCGGGTCGAGGCCGGACCACTTGTGCCCGCTGCCGAAGAACTCGCTCCTGGCCACCAGGGTGATCAGGGGCTTGGTGAACAGGAACACCACGATGATGTCGATCACCGTGGTCAGACCGAGCGTGAACGCGAAGCCCTTCACCGAGCCGATCGTGCGCCAGTACAGCACCGCCGCGGCGAGGAAGGAGACGAAGTCCGAGGCGATGATGGTGCGCCGCGCCCGGGTCCAGCCGTGCTCGACCGCGGTGCGCAGCGTACGGCCTTCGCGCACCTCGTCTCGCAGGCGTTCGAAGAACACGACGAAGGAGTCCGCGGTGATACCGATGGCCACGATCAGACCCGCGACGCCCGCCAGCGAGAGCGTGAAGCTCATCAGCGGGCCGAGCAGCACCGCCGAGGAGTAGGTCAGCAGCGCGGCGATGACGAGGCTGGAGATCGCCACCGCGGCCAGACCCCGGTAGTAGAAGATCACGTACAGGAAGACCAGCGCCAGGCCGACCGCGCCGGCCAGCAGGCCGCCGGACAGCTCGTGGCCGCCGAGCGTCGGCGAGACGATCGAGATCTGCGACGGGGAGAACTTCAGCGGCAGCGCGCCGTAGTTCAGGATGGTCGCCAGGTTGTCCGCCTCGCTCTGCGAGAACGAGCCGGTGATCTGCGCCTGGCCGCCGGTGATGGCGCCCTGGTTGACCACCGGGGCCGACTCGACGACGCCGTCGAGCACGATGGCGAACGCGCCGCTGCCGCTCTTGCTGCTGTACTGCTGGTAGAGCTGCTGGGTGGCGGTGGCGAACTCGCTGGAGCCCTTGGCGTTGAAGGTCAGATTGATCTGCCACTTGCTGGTGATCGTCTGTCCGGCCATCACCGGCGTGGCGTTCGCGCTCTTGACGTCGATGCCGGAAACCTGCGACGGGCCGAGCAGGTACTTGCCGACGAGGTCCTTGTCGCACGCGGCGACGTAGTCGCTCGGCTGCGCGTCCGCGGCGGCCTTGGCGGCGGCGTCGGCCGCCGTCTTGTTCGTGCAGTCCAGGCTCGCGAACGCGGCGGCGGCCTTGTTCGCGGACGCGGCGGCGGCCGCGTCCGCCGAGGAGGTGGCGCTCGGCTTCGCGGACGCGGACGGCGCGGCCGACGACGTGTGCGCCGCCGAGGAGGAGGCGGCCGGGCTGGCGCTCGCGCCAGCGGCGTCCTTGACCGTGCTCAGCTTCTCCGCCTGGCCGGAAGGCTTGACGCTCGCGGACGAGGAAGCGTTGGGCGTGGCGGAGGCGGGAGCCTTGGCGGACGGGGTGGCGCCGGGCGATGCGCCGGGCGATGCGCTACCGGAGGCCGCCGGAGAGGGATTCGGCTTCGCGTTCGCGGCCGCTTCCTGGATCACCGGGCGGAAGTAGAGCAGCGCCATCTTGCCGACCTGGTCGATCAGCGTCTGCGAGTTGTGGCCGGGGATCTCGACCTGGATGGTATTCGAGCCCTGCTGCGAGACCTGCGCCTCGGAGACGCCGAACGCGTTGACGCGCTCGTTCATGATGCTGACCGCGGTCCCCATGGCGCCCGGCGGAATGGAGGTCGAGCCGGGCGCCGGGCTCGCGGCGAACACCGCGCTGGTGCCGCCGGCAAGGTCGATCGCCAGGCGCGGCTTAGTGTTCCCGGTGCCGAACATCGTGGCGTAGAGCGCTACCAGCACCACCGCCAACAACGCCAGCGGCCGCCAGGGCCCCTGCCCCGCCCCTCCGTTGGCCACCCACCTACGGGCACCCGGGCGCTTACCGCCCCGGGTCTTCCTCGCAGCCACGTTGCACTTCTCCTGTGTCATCCCGGTCTCGACACGGCCGTCCCCGGGCTCGCGGGACCGCGGCGCCGCGCGGGGCGGCGGCCGGCCGGGCGGAACCCGGGCGTTGCCGTGCTTGGGACGGTTGCGCACCGTCCGGCGTTTCCCGCGCGCGGCGCCTTCGGCGCATTCTTCGGCGATTCTCAGCCGCGGCCGCCGCGCGACGGGGCGATCGGTTACCTCGTCGTGCTACCTCTCCCCTCTGGGTGCTCGCGGCCGCGGATCGACGCGCCTTTTCCCCGCGTTGCCGTGAGCGTTCGAGAGGACGTACAGGATCTAGTCGTCGCCGGAGTGCCGCGACAGGGCCGCCTCCACGCGCGACGACGAGACGGAGTTCTCCGGCCGACCGTCCTCGGGCTCGGTACCGGCCTCGGTCTGGTTCTCGACCTCGTGCTCACCGGCCTCCGGCTCGGCGGGAGGGAGCACTCCGGCGACCGCCGACTTGATGAACTTGAGCCGCACGCCCGGAGTGGTCTCCAGCAGCACGTGCTCGTCGGTCACCTCTACGACCTCGCCGACCATGCCTCCGATCGTGCGCACCTCGGCGCCCACGACGAGCGCGGTCTGCATCTGCGCGGCCTGAGCCTGCCGCTTCCTGTTGCCGCGGCTGGTCATGAAGATGAAGATGCCGCCGATGACGACAATGTAGATAAGCAGTAGGTTCACGATAATCGGCTGTTCTTTCGGGACCGTCCCACGGTTCGACGCGGTGGCGATCGGCTGCGCGGAGCACGCAGGCACTCCAGGTCACGCGGAGTCTATGCGCTCATACCCGCACGAAACAATGACACCTGGCCACAGCCTAGTCGCCGGACGCCGATTACAGTGCCCGACTACGCGCCCAGATTGCCGGGATCATCGCCGAACAGGCCGTCTTGTCCCGATGCGGCCTGCCCTGAGGCGACCTGGCTCCAGAGCCCGCCACCGGCCGCCGGTCCGGTGGGCATCGGCAGGCCCAGGTGCGCCCAGGCCGCGGAGGTGGCGATCCGGCCGCGCGGGGTGCGGGCCAGCAGACCCTGCCTGACCAGGAAGGGTTCCGCGACCTCCTCGACCGTGTCGGTTTCCTCGCCGATCGCGACCGCGAGCGTGGACAGGCCGACCGGACCGCCGTTGAACAGCCGAAGCAGCGCGCCGAGCACGGCCCGGTCGAGCCGGTCGAGGCCGCGTTCATCGACCTCGTAGACCTCAAGGGCGGCGCGCGCCGCGCCGAGGGTGACCCGGCCGTCCCCTCTGACCTGCGCGAAGTCCCGCACGCGGCGCAGCAGCCGGTTGGCGATGCGCGGTGTGCCGCGGGAGCGCGACGCGATCTCCGCGGCGCCGTCCGCCTCGATCTCGACGCCGAGCAGCCGCGCCGAGCGGTGGGCGACGCGTTCCAGGTCCTCGGGCTCGTAGAACTCCATGTGCCCGGTGAAGCCGAAGCGGTCGCGCAGCGGGGCGGGCAGAAGACCGGACCGGGTGGTCGCGCCGACGAGGGTGAACGGTGGAAGTTCCAAGGGGATGGCGGTCGCGCCGGGCCCCTTGCCGACGATGACGTCGACGCGGTAGTCCTCCATCGCCATGTACAGCATCTCCTCGGCGGGCCGGGACATCCGGTGGATCTCGTCGAGGAAGAGCACCTCGCCCTCGGCCAGGGAGGAGAGGATCGCGGCCAGGTCTCCAGCGTGCTGGATGGCGGGTCCGGAGGTGATGCGGATGGGCGCGCCGAGCTCGGCCGCGATGATCATCGCCAGGGTGGTCTTGCCGAGGCCGGGCGGTCCGGCCAGCAGGATGTGGTCGGGCGCCGTGCCGCGCCCCTTGGCGGCGTGCAGCACGAGTTCGAGTTGTTCGCGCACCTTGCGCTGGCCGACGAAGTCGACGAGCGACTTGGGGCGCAGCGCGGCCTCCGCCGCGCGCTCGTCGTTGTCCGCGCCCGCGTCCATCAGCCGTTGTTCGTTCGCCATACCGCGCTCCCCCGGTTGTTATCGCTTGAGGCTGCGCAAAGCGGCGCGCAGCAGAACGGGCAGCTGCGGGGACTCGCCGCGGGACTCGGACTCGGCGGCGACCGGTTCGACCTCGGCGAGTGCGGCCTCGGCGTCGCGGGCGGTCCAGCCGAGGCCGGTGAGGGCTTCGAGCAGCTGGCCGCGCCAGGGGGTAACGCCGGGCGAGGCGGTGGTCGCGGCGCCCGTGGACCCGCCCTGCGCGGGAACGCCGCTGGGCGCGCCCAGCCTGCCCTTGAGCTCGATGAGTAGCTTCTGCGCGCCCTTCGGGCCGATGCCCGGCACCAGCGTCAGGGCCTTGAGGTCCTGGGTGGCGAAGATGGTGCGCAGCGTGTCGGGGCGGTGTGTGGCGAGCATGGCCTGCGCGAGACGCGGACCGACGCCGCTGGCTGTCTGCAGCAGTTCGAAGACGGTGCGCTCGTCGTCGTCCGGGAAGCCGTAGAGGGTCAGCGAGTCCTCGCGCACGATCAGGCTCGCGGCCAGGCGCGTCTTCTGACCGACCGTCAGTTGCGCGAGCGTGCCGGGCGAGCAGTGCAAGAGCAGGCCGACCCCGCCGACCTTGACGACCGCGGCGTCCGGCGCGACCGCGTCGACCTCGCCCTCGACGAAGGCGATCACGCGGCACCGCCGAGCCTGAGCCGTGCCTGTTCCCGCACGCCGCTCATCTGAAGCCGCCCTTCCGCCGTCCGCGTTCCCTGTGCATCGGCACGTTACCGGAGGGCAGCGACATTCCCTGGCGTTGCAGGGCTTCGGCGATCCGGTCGGCCGCTCCCCCGCGCCACACGTGACAGATCGCGAGGGCGAGGGCGTCGGTGGCGTCGATCGGCTTCGGCGCCTCGGAAAGTTTCAGGAGGCGTACCACCATGGCCGCGACTTGTTCCTTTTGCGCGCGCCCGTCGCCGGTGATCGCCGCCTTCACCTCGCTCGGCGTGTGCATCGCCACGGGCAGAGCGCGCCGGGCCGCGGCGACCATGGCCACCCCGGCGGCCTGCGCCGTGCCCATGATCGTGCGAACCCCCTCCTGCGCGAACATCCGCTCCACCGCTACCGCATCGGGCTTGTACTCGTCGAGCCATTCGTTGATCTGCTCGTCGATGGCGAGCAGCCGCCGGTGGATCGGTTCGTCGGCCGGCGTGCGCACGACGCCGGCGGCCACCATGGCCAGCGGCGCTCCGATGCGTCCGTCGACCACGCCGACGCCCATGCGCGTCAGCCCCGGGTCGACGCCGAGAACTCTCACCCGGCGCCGATCACTCGGGCGCTTCGACGTCGAACCCGGCTGCGACCGCCGCCTCCGCGAGGCGCTTGTCATACGTGACGAACGAACTGACCTCTTCCGCAATGGTCAGAGCGGTTGCGAGATGAATGGCGCCAAGGGTGCGCAGAAGCGGGTTCCCGACGGTCGCTGACGAGAGCACGATGTCCGTCGCCATCGGAACCGTCATGATTCGCTGGAGCAGCGAGGTTGCGCGCGAGGAAAGGCCGGGATCGACACGGGTGACCGCCCTGATCAATTCCGGATAGATGAGCGCGGAAGAGACCAGTGGCTCACCGATCCTGGTCGTGATCAAGACCGCGAGTTCCGCGGACCCGCGCTCCTCCTTCACCAGCTTGGCTGCTGCGGAGGTGTCCAAGTAGATCATCAGGCATCCCGCTGCGCGATGACGTCGTCGGCGATGCTGGCCGTGCCGCCCTTCGGTAGCGGCAAGAGGTCGAGGATCGTTCCGGGCACGGCGGCAGGCACCAGCCGACCTTCCGCGATCCAGCGGTCTATCGTCGGGTTGCCGGTGACCGTCGGCGGTGGCGGCATGAGGAACGCCACGACCTGGCCGCGCTCGGTGATCGGCAGGGACTCGCCTGCCTTCACCCGGCGCAGCACGGCAGTCGTCTGCTGATTGAGTTCCGTCACTGTGACCGGTTCGGGGCCGGTCATCATCCGAGAGCTGCCCATGCGGCGATTCTACTAGAAACCTAGAAGATCTGCTACGCGCTATCCGGTTTCGCCGACCAAGCCGCAAGCTCGTCGCGTTCCAGTACCAGAGCCCTGGCGAGTCCGTCGATGCCACCGCCCGGCGCCATCCGGGGCCGGGACCCAGGCCGCACCGCGCGTATCAGCCTTCCCGTCTCAGCAAGACGCTCCAGCAGAGGCTGGATCGGCTACTCCTCATCGAGCTTGGCCATGATCTCGTCGGAGACGTCGAAGTTGGCGTAGACGTTCTGCACGTCGTCGCTGTCCTCCAGCGCGTCGATCAGCTTGAAGATCTTGCGTGCGCCCTCCTCGTCCAGCTGCACCTGCATGGTGGGCATGAACGGTGACTCGGCCGAGTCGTAGTCGATCTTGGCCGACTGCAGGGCGGTGCGCACCGGGATCAGGTCACCGGGCTCCGACAACACCTCGAACGAGTCGCCGAGGTCGTTGACCTCCTCGGCGCCGGCTTCGAGGACCGCCTCCAGCACGGTGTCCTCGGTCAGCCCGCCGCTCTTCGGGACGATGATCTGACCTTTGCGCCCGAACAGGTAGGAGACCGAGCCGGGGTCGGCCATCGAGCCGCCGTTGCGGGTCATCGCGACCCGGACCTCGGAGGCGGCCCGGTTGCGGTTGTCGGTCAGGCACTCGACCAGAACCGCGACGCCGTTGGGGGCGTAGCCCTCGTACATGATGGTCTGGTAGTCCGCGCCGCCGGCCTCGGCCCCGGAGCCGCGCTTGATCGCGCGGTCGATGTTGTCGTTGGGGACGGAGCTCTTCTTCGCCTTCTGGATGGCGTCGTACAGGGTCGGGTTGCCGGTGGGGTCGCCACCGCCGGTGCGCGCGGCCACCTCGATGTTCTTGATCATCTTGGCGAAGAGCTTGCCGCGCTTGGCGTCGATCACGGCCTTCTTGTGCTTGGTGGTCGCCCACTTGGAGTGGCCGGACATGCCTTGGCTCCTTCTTCCCAAACCCCGTCGTCACGGACTCGTCTCACGCCGCCGGGGCTTCGCCGGGCGGCGGTTCAGCGGGCGGCGCGTACCAGCCGCACGAAAAGACCGTGGACACGCGGATCCCTGGTCAGTTCCGGATGGAAGGAGGTCGCCATCAACGCACCCTGCCGAACGGCGACGATCCTACCCGTGCCGGGACCCGCCGTGACTCGCGCCGTGACGCGCACCGCGGGGCCGACCTCCTCCACCCACGGCGCGCGGATGAACACCCCGTGCAGCGTGCCCGCAGTGCCCGCGGAATCGGCGTCTTCCGCGCCGTCCTCGCCGTCCAGGCCGTCGAACGCGATCGGCCCCTCGAACGAGTCGATCTGGCGGCCGAAGGCGTTGCGGCGCACGGTCATCGCGATGCCGCCGAAGGTCTCCTGGCCGGGGACCGCGTCGAGCACCCGGTCGGCGAGCATGATCATCCCGGCGCAGGAACCGTAGGCGGGCATGCCGTCGGCGATCCGCTTGCGCACCGGTTCGAACAGGTCGAAGGCGCTGGCCAGCTTCCACATCGCGGTGGACTCACCGCCGGGGATGACCAGGCCCTCCACCGCGTCGAGTTCGGCGGGGCGGCGCACCGGGACGGCGCGCGCGCCCGACGCTTCGAGCATCGCCAGGTGCTCGCGCACGTCTCCCTGAAGGGCAAATACGCCGACGGTGACGGGGGACACCGCTCTCGCGGGCTCGGGTACCACCGCTCTCGCGGGCTCGGGCACCGTCACCAGCCGCGCCCCGCGTAGCGCTCGGACTCGGGCAGCGTGTCGATGTTGATGCCGACCATCGGCTCGCCGAGGCCGCGGGAGACCTTCGCGATCACGTCCGGGTCGTCGTGGAAGGTCGTGGCCTTCACGATCGCGGCGGCGCGCTTGGCCGGATCGCCGGACTTGAAGATCCCGGAGCCGACGAACACGCCCTCCGCGCCGAGTTGCATCATCATGGCGGCGTCGGCCGGTGTGGCCAGGCCGCCGGCGGTGAACAGCACGACCGGGAGCTTTCCGGTGGCCGCGACCTCCTTGACGATCTCGTACGGGGCCTGGAGGTTCTTGGCGGCCAGGAACAGCTCGGACTCGTCGAGCGTGGCCAGCCGGCGGATGTCGGCTCGGATCTGGCGCATGTGCCGGGTGGCCTCGACGACGTTGCCGGTGCCCGCCTCGCCCTTGGAGCGGATCATCGCGGCGCCTTCGGCGATCCGGCGCAGCGCCTCACCGAGGTTGGTGGCACCGCACACGAACGGCACGGTGAACGCCCACTTGTCGATGTGGTGGGTCTCGTCGGCCGGGGTCAGCACCTCGGACTCGTCGACGTAGTCGACGCCGAGCGCCTGGAGGACCTGCGCCTCGACGAAGTGGCCGATCCGGGCCTTGGCCATGACCGGGATGGAGACGGCGTCGATGATCCCGTCGATCATGTCCGGGTCGGACATGCGTGCCACGCCGCCGTCCTTGCGGATGTCGGCCGGCACGCGCTCAAGCGCCATGACCGCGACCGCGCCCGCGTCTTCGGCGATCTTCGCCTGCTCGGGCGTGACCACGTCCATGATGACGCCGCCCTTGAGCATCTCGGCCATCCCGCGCTTGACGCGGGCCGTGCCGAGCTGCGGGGCCGCGTCGCTCTGGCCGGGAGTTGGGGTGGTGGACACAGCTGACCTCGCTCGCGGGGACTCGGGCGTGACGATGACATCTCCATCTTATGGCCTGATGAACCTCGCTCCGGCTCACGACCTGTCAGGGGCGAACCGGGGGTGACTTACCTACTGTCGGCCGCGTGCCGCGCGCTGACCAGCGGATGAAATCAGATGAGATCAACGGCGCCGCGATGGGCAGTGGAAGCGCGAGTCGCTGGAGCAACGCGACCGGTCCGCCGTCACCGGGCGAAGACGGCCGGGGGCTCGTCGTCGATCTCGAAGGTCGCCTTGTCCGGCGCGCGACCGGCCAGCCGGAAGTAGCGCACCCTGCGGTAGCCGCGGATCTGGCGCACCGCGCGCACGGACTCGTTGTGGAAGCGCCGGGCCAGCTGAACCCGGCGCATCGCCGCGGCCAGTTCCTGCACAAGATCCGCGCCCTCCGGCGTCCCGCGCAGCTGGTCCAGCTCCTCGGGGTCGTCGAAGGCCGCGCGCAGGTCGCGGGTGAGCGCCGATTCCACGTACTCACGCTCGTCCTCGGCCGCGATCTGGGAGCTGCGCGCGGCGGTGGCCAGGATCACCGCGGTGGCCACGTCGAGCAGGCCGGACCTGGCCAGCTCCAAGGTCGCCGCCGAGCGGCGCACGAGCTGCGCGTCGAGGGCCACGCGCGCCGCGTCGAGACGGACGTGCAACCGGTCCAGCCGTGTCGCGGTCCAGCTCAGATACACGCCGTACAGCAGGACCAGGACTGCGACCAGTACGACGAGCTCGGTGTACTGGGTCAGGACGAGCTTCACCGCGGGCTCCGCTCCGAGTCGTTATCCGCCCCGCCGCCGGGTTCAGGCCCGTCACTGCCGCCGCCGCTGCCGAAGCCGACCAGGCCGCCCAGGCTGCTCAGACTTCCGAACCGGGCGCTACCGGTGCGCGTGATACCCGCGCCGGTGTGCCCGGGCCTCGCCATGCTCGGGCGCGTGGTGCTGACCTGCGCGTTGGACTCGGTGACCATCTCGTAGACCGAAAGGATGTCCCCGGCGACCACGGACCAGTCGTATTTCAGGACCGAGCGGCCGGCCGCGTCCCGCAGCGCGGCGCGCCTGACCGGCTCGGCGAGAAGCCCGAGTGCGGCCTCGGCGAGCGCGGCCGCGTCGCCGTTGGGGAACATCAGGCCGGCCTGTCCCCCCTCCAGTACCAGCGAGAACGCATCCAGGTCGGTGGCGAGAACCGGCGCCCCGGCGCTCATCGCCTCCACCAGGATGATGCCGAACGATTCGCCGCCGGTGTTCGGCGCGCAGTAGAGGTCCACGGAGCGCAGCAACGCGGCCTTGTCCTCATCGCTGACCATGCCGAGGAAGGTCACGTTGCCGCGCACGGCGTCGGGCAGGGACTCGGCGGCCTCCTCGGTGTCGCCGCGCCCGGCCACCAGCAGCCGCGTCGCGGGCCGCGCGGCGACGATCCTCGGGAAGGCTTCGAGCAGCACCGGCAGTCCCTTGCGCGGCTCGTCGATGCGGCCGATGAAACCGATGGTGCCGCCTGTGCCGTCCGGGCCGTCGTCGCCCGGCGGGGTGGTCCAGTCCGGCCGTGGCCTCGCGTTCGCGAAGAAGGAGACGTCCACACCGTTGGGGATGACCACCGCGTCGCCGCCCAGGTGTTCTACCAGCGTGCGGCGGGCGTACTCGCTGACCGCGATCCGCGCGTTGATCTTCTCCAGTGCGGGTTGCAGGATCGGGTAAGCCGCCGTCATCGCGCGAGAGCGCGGGTTTGCGGTGTGGAAGGTGGCCACCATCGGCACCGTGGCGGCCCAGCAGGCGAGCAGGGAAAGGGACGGCGTGCCGGGCTCGTGCAGGTGCACGACGTCGAACGCTCCCTCATGCAGCCAACGGCGCACACGGGCTGCGGACAGGAAGCCGAAGTTGAGTCGCGCGACCGAGCCGTTGTAGGGCACTGGCACGGCGCGTCCGGCCGAGACGACGTAAGGCGGAACCGGCGTGTCGTCGTCTGCGGGCGCGAGCACCGACACCTCGTGGCCGAGACCGATCAGGTGTGCAGCCAGGTCACGCACGTGGAACTGAACGCCGCCGGGAACGTCCCAGGCGTAAGGGCAGACGATGCCGATCTTCATTTACCCCGCCTCATCCGCACTGCCTCAGTATGAACTGCCACGTATGCACTGCCACGTGTGCGCCGTCTCATCTCGGTCGGCCGGCTTAAGCGTCACTCGTGCGGTGCCTTGGCCGGGTCGAGATCGACCAGCCACAGCCTTTGCAGCATGTGCCAGTCGGCCGGGTGCTCGGCGATACCCTTGGCGAAGACGTCGGCCAGGCTCTGGCACATCACGGCGATCTTCTGCGCGCGGGTGCCCTCGGCCGGCACCTCGATCGCCGGATGCACCAGGGCCCGCTGGTGGCCGGGCTCGTACCAGAGCGTCACCGGAAACAGCGGCGCCCCGGTGGCGACCGCGAGGGAGGCCGGGCCGGCTGGCAGCTTCGTGGTCTCGCCGAAGAACTGCACCGGCACCCCGTTGTCGGTCAGGTCGCGCTCGGCCACCAGGCACACCATGCCGCCAGCCTTCAGGCGGCGCATCAGGCCACGGAAGGGATTCTGCCCGCCGGTGAGCGGCAGCACCTCCATGCCGATGGACTCGCGGTAGGCGACGAAGCGCTCGAACAGCCGCTCCGGCTTGAGCCGCTCGGCGACCGTGGTGAAACCGTGGTAGCGACCGGTAGCCCAGGCACCCGCGTGGTCCCAGTTGCCCATGTGCGGCAAGGCCATGACCGCGCCACGCCCGGAGGCTATCGCCTCGTCCATCTGCTCCACGCCGTCGATCAGGAACGTGGAGTCGACCCGCTCCCGCGACCACGTCTCCAGCCTGAACGTGTCGCACCAGTAGCGCAGGTAGTTGCGCATCGCCTGCTTGGAGAGCGCGCGGACCTGTTCGGCCGTCGCCTCGGGCCCGAGCACGCGCGAGAGATTGCGCTCAAGCCGCGTCACGCCCTTGCCGCGCTTCGCCCACGCGCGGTCGGCCACGCGTTCGAACAGCCGGTAGGCGGTGCGCTCGGGCAGCCGTTTGACCGCCGCCCACCCGGACGCGTACAGCCGGTAAGTGAGCTGATCGGACAACGCGCTCATTCGGCTGCCTCCACCGGCTGGGCCGGACCGCCGGCCGCGAGAGCCTGTTTGCGCACGTGCAGGATGCGTTGGACGACGGTGACCGTCGAGCCGACCGCCAGCGCCCACAGCGCGATCGCCTGCACGAACGGCACGCCGAGGCCGGCCAGCCCGGTGGCCACCAGCGAGCCGACCAGCCGCTCGCCGCGCTCGACCACACCCACCGCGCACTCGTAGCCGAGCGACTCGGCCTTGGCCCGCGCGTACGAGGTGATCGCGCCGGAGACCAGGCACACCAGCGCGAGCACGAACATCGTCCGGTCGTGCTGCCCGGCGAAGTAATAGGCGAGTGCGCCGAAGATCGCGGCGTCGCCGAAGCGGTCCATCGTGGCGTCCAGGAACCCGCCCCACTTGGACACCCGGCCGGACAGCCGGGCCATCGTGCCGTCGAGCAGGTCGGAGAAGATGAACGCGGTCACCGCGACGGTGCCCCAGAGGAACTCGCCGCGCGGGAAGAGCGCGAGCGCCGAGACCACCACCCCGAGTGTGCCGACGAGGGTCACGGTGTCGGGTCCGACCCCGCGCCGCAGCAGGAACTGCGCGGTGGGGGTGAGCACACGGGTGAAGAACGCCCGCGCGTAGCGGTTCAGCATCGAAGTCCCAGCTTCGTCGGCAGCACGCTGCGCGGTTTGCCACAGCGATCGGCGCGCTCCGGCGCCCCGGACCGCGGCGCCCATCGTATTGGGTTGCGCGCCCCCTGCCGCGCCGCCCCCGGACGGGCGCCGGGAACGCTCGCCGCGGATCGCGACTTAAGCACCGGAGTGAAAGGCTAAAGGGTACTTGTGGGGTGCTTCCAAGAGGAGTTGTCTGCAAGGAAAGCCTGAACACTGCGTTACGTGCGGATCACCGGGATCGGTCGGTCCGGTGCCTGATCGGCGCGGACGCGGTCGAAGAACCGAAATACTTCGCCGGGAGGATGACGATGTCCGAGAAGAAGGATGCCAACCGCGGCGGCAGGGATGCGAAGGCGCCGGTGGCCGAGCGGCCGGAGTCCGTCCGCAACGTGGTCCTGGTCGGGCACACCGGCGCCGGGAAGACGACACTGATCGAGTCGCTGCTCGCGGCGACCGGCACGATCGGCCGGCCCGGCCGGGTGGAGGACGGCTCGACGGTCACCGACAGCGACGAGATCGAGCACCGTCTCGGCCGCTCGGTGAGCCTCGGACTGGCGCCCGTGGAGTTCGCCGGGATCAAGGTCAACCTGCTGGACGCGCCCGGCTACGCGGACTTCGTCGGCGACCTGCGCGCCGGCCTGCGGGCCGCGGACGCCGCACTTTTCGTGGTGTCGGCCGCGGACGGGTTGGACGGAGCGACGCAGCTGCTGTGGGAGGAGTGCGCGGCGGTCGGAATGCCGCGCGCGGTGGTGGTGACGAAGCTGGACAGCCCGCGGGCGGACTTCGACGAG
This sequence comes from Actinocrinis puniceicyclus, assembly GCF_018283645.1. Taxonomy (GTDB): domain Bacteria; phylum Actinomycetota; class Actinomycetes; order Streptomycetales; family Catenulisporaceae; genus Actinocrinis; species Actinocrinis puniceicyclus. The sequence goes on from NZ_JAGSXH010000074.1 coordinate 15,893, forward strand.
ACCGTGGCGATCTGCCAGCGGGTCTTCGGGGACGGGGTGCAGCCGATGTACCTTCCGCTGCTGGACGACCACGAGCAGGTCGGCGGGGTCATGGGCCTGCTCTCGCAGCGGATCTACGACTACACCGGCGGGCGACGGGCCGAACGCGAGCCCGATCCTGAGCACCTGGAGCTGATCGAGGGGCCGCGCAACGCGTTGATCGAGGGGATCATCGCGGAGAGCGAGGACGAGTCGCTGATGGACCGTTACCTCGGCGGTGAGCGGATCGACGCGAAGGTGCTGATCGACGATCTGGAGACGGCGGTAGCGCGCGGGCACTTCTATCCGGTGCTGCCCATGGGCACGGTCGCGCACGAAGGCACGGACGACGCGGCGATGCGGGTCGGCGCTATCGAGTTGCTGGAGTTGATGACGAAGGCGTTCCCGGCGCCCGGGGAGCACTCGATTCCCGCGGTCACCTCGCCGGACGGCGCGCCGAAGACCCCGTTGGAGTGCGACCCGTCCGGGCCGCTGGTGGCCGAGGTGGTCAAGACGACCTCGGACCCGTACGTCGGGCGCATCTCGCTGGTGCGGGTCTTCTCCGGGACGCTGCGGCCCGAGCAGCCGGTGCACGTTTCCGGGCACGGTCGCGCCGAGCGCGGGCACCCCGACCACGACGTGGACGAGAAGGTCGGCGCGCTCTCCTGCCCGCTGGGCAAGGTGCAGCGGCCGGTGCCGCAGGCGGTGGCCGGGGACATCGTGGCGGTCGCCAAGCTCGCGCATGCCGAGACCGGTGACACGCTCTCCGCGAAGGACGACCCGGCGTTGATGGAGCCGTGGGTGATGCCGGAGCCGCTGCTGCCGGTGGCCGTGCTGGCGAAGGCGAAGTCCGACGAGGACAAGCTGGGCCAGGCGCTGGGCAGGCTGGTGGCCGAGGACCCGACCCTTCGGCTGGAGATCAACCCGGAAACGCATCAGCTCGTGCTGTGGTGCATGGGTGAAGCGCACCGGGACGTGGTGCTAGACCGGCTGTCCAACCGGTACGGCGTCGCGGTGGACACGGTGCCGTACCGCATCTCGCTGCGGGAGACGTTCACCGGCAACGCCAAGGGGCACGGTCGGCACGTAAAGCAGTCCGGCGGCCATGGCCAGTACGCGATCTGCGACATCGAGGTGGAGCCGATGCCGAACGGCGGCGGCTTCGAGTTCGTGGACAAGGTGGTCGGCGGCGCGGTACCGCGGCAGTTCATCCCCTCGGTGGAGAAGGGGGTGCGCACGCAACTGGAGCGCGGCGTGTTCGCGGGTTATCCGCTGGTCGACGTGCGTGTGACGCTGTTCGATGGGAAGGCGCACTCGGTGGACTCGTCGGACATGGCTTTCCAGACCGCGGGTGCGTTGGCGCTCAAGGACGCCGCGGCGAAGATCAACGGTGCGCTGCTTGAGCCCGTGGACTCGGTCGAGATCCGGGTGGCGGACGAGTTCGTCGGCGCGGTGATGGGCGACCTGTCGGGGCGGCGCGGCCGGGTGTTGGGCACGGAGCCGGACTCGTCGGGACGCACGCTGGTGCGCGCCGAAGTGCCCGAGACGGAACTGGCGCGCTACCCGGTGGAGCTGCGTTCGCTCTCGCACGGGACCGGCGTCTTCACGCGCGAGTACCTGCGCCATGAGGCGATGCCGCCGCAGCTGGCCTCGAAGATCGTGGCGGAGGCGGCCGCGTCGTGAGTCGCGGCGCGCGCGCCTGAACTCAAGAAACAGCGACGCGATCGATCAGAACTCTGCGGTGACCCGGGTACACCGGCCGGTCCGGTCGTACCCGGCCCGCAGGGCGCGCACGTTCCCGGCCACCGGGAAGACGATCAGGCCGCCGAAACTGACCGCGCGGCCGGGTTGTCCGCTCAGCTTTTCGGCAAGCAGTTCGTACTCGTCGACCGGCTCGTCGCCGAGCTCGGTGAACTCCTCCAGCGCGGACTCGTCGAGCAGGCATACGTAGCCTGACGGCGTGTCGAATCCGGGTGCGACCGGCTGCCCGCGTTCGGATCCGGCGTCCGCGCCGGCGCTTTCGTCGCTGTCCGCGTCGGTGAGCCGCAGTTCGAGGCCGGACGCGCTCGCGACGACCGGATACCGGCCGGGCGGCAGCGCGAGGTCCACCGGCTTGGCGTCCCCGAAAAGGGCGCTCGGGTCGGCGACGATCAGGCGTCCGGTGGGCAGTGCGAGGACTGCATGCGGCGCGACGGTCGGCATGTTCACTCCCCGGCCTGCACGGCGGAGTCGATATCGCCGGCCGTGGCACGCGCGTCAGTACCCGAAGCATCCGCGGCCGCGGCCGAGGGCGTATCCGAGGCCGCGTCCGCGGACCAGTGCCGCGCGACCAGTTCCCGGGTGTCGGTGAGCAGTTGCGGCAGGACCCTGGTACGGCCGATCACCGGCATGAAGTTCGCGTCCCCGCCCCAGCGCGGCACGATGTGCTGGTGCAGGTGCGCGGCGATCCCGGCTCCGGCGACGGTGCCCTGATTCATGCCGAGGTTGAAGCCGTGCGGGTTGTACGCGGAACGCAGTGCGGTCATGCCCTGCTTGGTGAACTCGGCCAGCTCGGCCGTCTCCTGCGCGGTGAGCTCGGTGTAGTCCGCCACGTGCCGGTACGGGCAGATCAGCAGGTGGCCGGGGCTGTACGGGTAAAGGTTGAGGACGGCGTAGACGAGCTCGCCGCGCGCGACGATCAAGCCCTCGGCGTCGCTGAGGGTGGGCACGCGGCAGAACGGGCAGTCCTGCCCGGGCTCGGCGTTCGCCGGCTTGTTCTCGCCCTTGATGTAGGCCATGCGGTGCGGCATCCACAGGCGCTCGACGTCGTCGGGGACTCCGGTTCCGCCGGGAAGCCCAGTGCCGTCTTGAACACCTACCTGCTCCCCGCTCTCCATCCGCACGTCCATAGCGGCCAGCATATGGGTTGAGCCTCGCGGGCCGACAACAACGTGCGCGCTTGTGACGACGCCGCTACGTCGTAACGCCGCCAGCGCGGCCGCCCCTGACCTTCAGACTCAGGAGCGGCCATCGCCGACCAGCTCAGGGCACGTCACTGCTTCGAGCGATCAACGCCGTTCCCGCACAGCGGCGACGATCTCGGCGATCGCCTCGTCCACGGGTACGCCGTTCTTCTGCTCGCCGCTGCGGTAACGGAACGACACGGCGCCCTTTGCCGCATCCTCGTCACCCGCCAGCAGCATGTACGGGACCTTGGACTTCTGCGCATTGCGGATCTTCTTCTGCATACGGTCGTCCGAGGCGTCCACCTCGACCCGAATGCCCTGGGCGCGCAGCTTCGCGGCCACCTCGTCGAGGTACGCGACGTGAGTGTCCGTGATCGGGATGCCGGTCACCTGCACCGGGGCGAGCCAGGCCGGGAACGCTCCGGCGTAGTGCTCCAGCAGGATCGCGAAGAACCGCTCGATCGAGCCGAACAGCGCCCGGTGGATCATCACCGGCCGGTGACGGGCTCCGTCCGCGCCGGTGTATTCGAGGCCGAAGCGCTCCGGCTGGTTGAAGTCGACCTGGATCGTGGACAGCTGCCAGGTGCGCCCGATGGCGTCCTTGGCCTGCACGGAGATCTTCGGGCCGTAGAACGCCGCGCCGCCCGGGTCGTCGACCAGCTCGAGTTCCTGCTTGAGCGCGGCCTGGCGCAACGCCTCGGTCGCCTCGGCCCAGGCCTCGTCGGTGCCGATGGACTTCTCCGGGTCGCGGGTGGACAGCTCCAGGTAGAAGTCGTTCAGGCCGTAGTCGCGCAGCAGGTTCAGCACGAAGGTGAGCAGGCTGTCCAGCTCGGCGGGCATCTGCTCCTTGGTGCAGTAGATGTGCGCGTCGTCCTGGGTGAAGCCGCGGGCGCGGGTCAGGCCGTGTACCACTCCCGACTTCTCGTACCGGTACACCGTGCCGAACTCGAACAGCCGCAACGGCAGCTCGCGGTAGGAACGGCCGCGCGCGTCGAAGATCAGGTTGTGCATCGGGCAGTTCATGGGCTTCATGTAGTACTTGACGCCCTCGTCAAGTTCCATGGGCGGGTACATGCCGTCCGCGTACCAGTCCAGGTGGCCGGAGGTCTCGTAGAGGGTGCCCTTGGTGGTGTGCGGGGTGTAGACGAACTCGTATCCCGCCTCCTCGTGCCGGCGGCGGGAGTACTCCTCCATCGCCATGCGCACGGTGCCGCCCTTGGGATGGAAGACCGCGAGGCCGGAGCCGATCTGGTCCGGGATGGAGAACAGGTCGAGCTCGGTGCCGAGCTTGCGGTGGTCCCGCTTCTCCGCCTCGGCGAGGAACTCCAGGTGCGCCTTGAGCGCGTCCCTGGACTCCCAGGCGGTGCCGTAGATCCGCTGGAGCTGCGGGTTCTTCTCGCTGCCGCGCCAGTACGCGGCGGCGGAGCGCATCAGCTTGAACGCCGGGATGTTGCGGGTGGTGGGCAGGTGCGGACCGCGGCAAAGATCCTTCCAGCACAGTTCGCCGGACTTCGGGTCCAGGTTGTCGTAGATGGTCAGCTCGCCGGCCCCGACCTCGGCGGACGCGCCCTCGGCGGCGTTCGACGCGGAACCCTTGAGGCCGATCAGCTCCAGTTTGAACGGTTCCCCGGCCAGTTCGATGCGGGCCTCGTCGTCGGCGACGGCTCGGCGGGAGAAGCGCTGGCCCTGCTTCACGATCGCCTGCATGCGCTGCTCGATCGCCTTGAGGTCTTCCGGGGTGAACGGCCGCCCGACCTGGAAGTCGTAGTAGAAACCGTCCTTGATCGGCGGGCCGATGCCGAGCTTGGCCTCGGGGAAGATCTCCTGCACCGCCTGTGCCATCACGTGCGCGGTGGAGTGGCGTAGGATCGCGCGCCCGTCCTCGGAGTCGATCGCGACCGGCGCGACGACGTCGCCGTCGGCCAGTGGCCGGGCGAGATCGACCAGGACGCCGTCGGCGCGGCCCGGCGCGTACAGGCGCGCGGCGATGTTGGAGCGGTCGCCGGCGAACTGACCGGCGAACAACTCGCCGACGGTAGTGCCCGTAGTGACCGTGACCGCCCGCTCGGCCCGTTCGGCTTGGCGGTCGATGGTCACCCGGATCTCGGACACCGTACTCTCCTACTTGTTTCGGCTGTTCCCGACGCGGCGCGGACGTGCGGCCGCTGTGCACGATCGTACCGACCCGGCTCGATACGCCATGCACGCATTTCACGTAACTTGCAGCACCGGGCGTCCACCCGCACGCCATCCTGGCTTCACCGGATGCGGCTATGTTTCGGCGCGTGACCGTGACCGCAGGCGCGCGTACAGGCACCGAGGTGACACTGGGCGCTGGTGGGGGCGGTAACCCACGGCCGCGACGCAGCACGCCCTTCCGTCTGGCAGTGCGGAGCGTGGCGGCCGGATTGGCGATCGGGGCGCTGCTCGCCGTGACGGCCACCGCATTCACGGCGGCGCGCGACGGCACGGCGAGCGTGGCGCGGCGCGCGGCGATCGCTTCGGACTGCGCGGACCTGTACTTCAGCCTCGCCGACCTCGACGCCGAAGCCGCGCGCCTCGTCCTGCTCGGAAACGGCGCCGACCCGGTTTCGGGCGCGCTGGACCACACGGGTGACCAACTCGCGGCGCTGACCGCGTACAACCAGCGCACCTCGCAGGTCGACGCAGATCTTCTGCGTTTGGTCGGCCAGACCGGCGATTACGGGGAAGGCACGTCTGTCGCCGCGTTGACCGCCGGGGTGACGAAGTATCACCAAACCGCCGACGCCGCGATCGCGCTCGATGAGGCGGCGCCGAGCGCATTGCCGGACACGATGGGCGCATCGTCCGGGCAACCGGCTGACGCCGCGATCGGTTACTACGCACGCGCTACGACGCTGATGCAGAGCAGTCTGCTTCCCGAGGCTCGCGCGCTGCGCGACGAGACCTCGAACGCCCTTTCCGGCGCCGCGTCCCGCGCGCACCTGGCCGCAATCGTCGGAGCGGGCGCGGCCGGGGCCGTCGGGCTCGCGGCGGTGATGACGACGTCGCGGCTGCACAGGCGGCTGCGGTTGCTGTTCCGGCGCACTGTGAATCCGGGTGTCTTCGTCGCCGTGCTGCTCACGCTCGGGCTCACGCTGAGCGGCCTGTGGGCGCTCGTCGCCGCGGCGGAAGACGCCTCGTCCGCGGGAGCGCGTTTCGCGGACTTTCTCGCGGTGACGCGTACCCGCGCTGCCAGTTACGACGTAGACGGCGCGGTGACGCGCCATCTGCTGATGCCCGACACGACGAAGGAGCAGCTGACGAAGGCGCTTTCCGTCGTTGCCGCGGAGCTCGCCGGGCTCGGGCCGGCGGGCGGGCAGGCCACCTCGCGGTGGAAGCCGATCGCGCAGGAGCCGCGAGGCGACATTCCCGCGATCATCGGCGGCTCCGATCTCTCCGCTGTCCTGGCCCGCGACACCGGAACCGCCCGCGGCGAGGAAGCCTTCGATTTCTATTACTACGACTCGGCGCTGGTGACGCTCTCGGACGGGAGACTGGCCGCGTTCGACTCCGCGATGGCGGCCGCGCGCTCCGACGAGTCGGGGTGGTCGTGGCTGCCGTGGCTGCTCGCCGGGGTGGCGCTGGTCGCGCTCGGGCTCGGCGTGCGACCGCGTCTGGCCGAATACCGTTAGGGCCCGCCGAGCGCGTCGTCCTCGCGGCTGATCACCGTGGCCGCATCGGGCGCCTTTGAACCACCAGGGCCGAACCGCCGTGTACGTAGACGGATACGCAGGCTTACGATGGCTACAGCAAGATGACCTTCGTAAATATGCGTACTTTGATCATCCTGGATTGGGGTGATGCGCGGTGGTCGGTCTGTATATCGCGCTCGTGGTGTTGTTCCTCGTGGCGCTGATCGGGAGTCCGCGGTTCCGCGTGGTGCGGCAGTTCGAGCGGGGAGTCGTTTTCCGCTGGGGCAAGGTGCTGGGCAGGCCGCGCGAGGCGGGGATCGCCGTGCTGCTGCCGTTCTCCGACAAACTCGTACGGGTGAACACGCAGATCGTGACCATGCCCGTGCCGGCGCAGGAAGGGATCACGCGCGACAACGTGACGGTCCGGGTGGACGCGGTGGTGTACTTCCGCGTGATCGACCCGGTGCGCGCGCTGGTCGAGGTGCAGGACTACCAGTTCGCGATCGGGCAGGTGGCGCAGACCTCGCTGCGTTCGATCATCGGCAAGTCGGAGCTGGACGATCTGCTGACCAACCGGGAGCCGCTGAACCAGGGGCTGGCGCTGATGCTGGATTCGCCCGCGATCGGCTGGGGCATCCACATCGACCGTGTGGAGATCAAGGACGTGGCGCTGCCCGAGTCGATGAAGCGCACGATGGCGCGCCAGGCTGAGGCCGATCGGGAGCGGCGCGCCCGGATCATCACCGCGGACGGCGAGCTTCAGGCGTCGAAGAAACTGGCTCAGGCCGCCGACGTGATGTCCGACAGCCCGGCCGCGCTACAGCTGCGCCTGCTGCAGACGATGGTCGAAGTGGCCTCCGAGAAGTCCTCGACCGTGATCCTGCCGTTCCCCGTGGAGTTGCTGCGTTTCCTGGAGCACTCCTCGCTGCCGCACGCCGAGCGCGCGGCGGAGGCGCGGGCGGCGAACCAGACGCGGCGCGGCGCGAGCGCCGGCGAGCAGGACGGGGCCGAGCCCGCGCAGGAGGCCCGCCCGCAGCAGGTCGCCGCGGCCGAGGAGATCCCGGCGCTGCCCGAGGTCCCCGGTGCTCTTGAGGTGCCGGCCGCGCTGGGTGCGTCCGACCCGATCGAGGACGAGCTGAATCGGGAGGCCCAGGCCCACGCGGCGCCGACCCAGGGGTCCTGATCGCTGCCGAGTCGCCTCGCCGGGCGCAGGGCACTGGGCGCAGGTCGTGTGTCGGCCTGGCGGCTGAGCGCTCCCGGCGCCGCAGTTCCCTACGCCGCCGCTCGGCGAGGCGGCTACAGCCCGCCGGAACCGGTGCGCAGGTAGTCCAACACCACCGGGTCGATCTTTCCCTCGACCAGGCGCATCTCCAGGTTCTCCCGGCCTCCCCAGGCCGCCAGTGCCTGGCCCACCTCGCCGACGAAGCCGCGCTGGGACAGCAACCGGGAGACCTCCGCCACCAGCTCGCCCTCCAGCGCCAGCAGCATTTCCGGGGCGGACCTGCCGAACAGCAGGTCGTGCAAGGCCAGCAGGCGGCCGAGCTGCGCCACCGGCTCGTCGTGATCGTCGACCCTCAGGTCCACCAGCACGTCGCTGCCGTCGTAGCCCTCGCCCGGCGCGACCACGAGCAGCGCCGCGCTCTGCTTGCCCCGGCTGTCGCCGCCCGCCGCGTCGCCAGCCGCCAGCGCGGCGAGCAGCCGATGCGAGAGCGGACCGCGCGGATCGGAGGCCAGCCACGCCTCCTCCATCAGCGCGACGACCCGGGAGCCGGCCAGGATGTTGCCCTGGATCGCGTACCCGTAGCCGATCGCCCCGCCGGCCCACGGCAGGCATTCGGGGCCGGTGAACGTCGCCGCCTGTCCGTCGGCGTCGACCACGCCGAGCTGCCGGTGCGCCGCCATCTCGTCCGCGCTGGTCAGTCTCTGGACCGTCTCCTTCGCGGTCGTGCCCTCCGCCAGCAGCCGCAGCCCGTCCGCCTTGTAAGAGAGGTTGGCGAGCGCCTGCGTCGCCAGGGCACCGCCGCGGCGCTCGCCACGCGAGACGGCCGCGGCCGGGACCATGGCGCCGACGGCGAGGAACTTGGAGGCCACCGCGACGCCGAAATGTCGGCCGTCCGCGCTGCGAGCGACGATGGAGAAGGTCATGACTCCGAGTTTCCCAACACCGGCAGCAGTTCGGGAAGATGGCCGTCGAACTGCTCGCCCACGGCGATGCGTTCCGCGGCCACATCACCGTAGGTCGTGCCGCGTTGACGTGTCGGGCGGCCGGCGGCCTCGGCGATCGCCTTGATCTCGCGAACCGACTTGTAGCTGCCGTAGGACGACCCGGCCATCCGTGAGATGGTCTCCTCCATCAGCGTCCCGCCCAGGTCGTTCGCCCCGCTGCGCAGCATCTCGGCCGCGCCGTCCGGGCCGAGCTTGACCCAGCTGGTCTGGATGTTCGGGATGACCGGGTGCAGCAGCAGCCGCGCCATCGCGGTGACGGCCCGGTTCTGCGCCATGGTCGGTCCGGGCCGGGCGATCCCGGCCAGGTAGACCGGGGCGTTGGTGTGCACGAAGGGCAGCGTGACGAACTCGGTGAATCCCGCGTGTCCGTGCGCGAGGTTGCGCCGCTGCATGTCGGCGAGCAGCCGCAGGTGCCCCAGCCAGTGCCGGGGCTCGTCTACGTGCCCGTACATCATCGTGGACGACGAGCGGATGCCGAGGCTGTGCGCGGTGCCGACGACCTCCACCCACGTCGCGGCCGGCAACTTGCCCTTCGTGAGCACCCAGCGCACTTCGTCGTCCAGGATCTCGGCCGCCGTGCCGGGGATCGTGTCGAGGCCCGCTTCACGTGCCGCCGTGAGCCAGTCGCGGATCGACATGCCCGTGCGCGTCGCGCCGTTGGCGACTTCCATAGGCGAGAAGGCGTGCACATGCATGCCGGGCACGCGTTCCTTCACCGCGCGTGCGATATCGAAGTACGCAGTACCGGGCAGGTCCGGGTGAATACCACCTTGCATGCACACCTCGGTGGCGCCCACCTCCCATGCCTGTTGCGCGCGGTCGGCGACCTGGTCGAGGGAGAGCGTGTACGCATCAGCGTCCGTGCGGCGCTGCGCGAACGCACAGAACCGGCAGCCTGTGTAGCAGACATTGGTGAAATTGATGTTCCGGGTGACCAGGAACGTCACCTCGTCACCGACGGTGGCGCGGCGCAGATCGTCGGCGATCCGGCACAGCGCGTCGAGCGCGGCGGCGTGGGCGGGCGTGCCGTGTTCGGCCGTGTCGAACAGCGCGAGTGCCTGAGCATCAGTCAGTTCGGTCGGGTCGTCCGCGGCGACGGAAAGCGCTTCGCGCAGCTCGCCGGCGAGCCGGGCCGGTACGCCCGGTGCGCCTTGAGCCGCCGCTGCGGCGCTCCTGCCCTGCGCCACGGTCTCGCGCAGTTCTTCCCAGTCGCCGTATACGGCATCGAAGTCGCCGCGCCGGTCACCGGTCCTGCCCTCCGCGTCGATCGCGGTATGAAGATCGGTCCGGCCGCTGGCGTTGAGCGCCGCCTCCGGCTCCTGCCACGGGCGCCCTTCCACGACCGCGTCCTCGTCCGCGAGCCCGGTGGCCGGGTCCGCCAGGGCACGCACGTGCGCGACGAGCCGCGGGTCGAGCCAGGGTTCCCCGCGCTTGAGGTATTCCGGGTAGATCGTCAGCCGTTCGCGCAGAGTGAAGCCGAGGTCGGCGGTGCGCGCCGCGAGCTGCTCGATGTGCGGCCACGGGCGTTCCGGGTTGACGTGATCCGGTGTCAGCGGCGAGACCCCGCCCCAGTCGTCGATCCCCGCGTTGATCATCTGGGCGTATTGTTCGCCGACCAGGTTCGGCGGGGCCTGGATTCGCGCGGCCGGGCCGAGGACAAGCCGGGCCACCGCGATCGTCGCGGCCAACTCGTCGAGGTCCGCGTCCGCCGCGGCGCGCATCGCCGTGTCCGGCTTGGCGCGGAAGTTCTGAATGATGATCTCTTGAATGCCCTGGTAGCGGCGCTGGACCCGCCGGATCGCGAACAGCGCGTCCGCGCGTTCCGCGTGCGTCTCACCGATGCCGATGAGTAGGCCGGTCGTGAACGGGACGTTCGAGCGGCCCGCGTCCTCCAGCACACGCAGGCGCACCGCCGGTTCCTTGTCCGGCGAGCCGTAGTGCGGACCGCCCGGCTGCGACCACAGGTGCGTCGCGGTCGTCTCAAGCATCATGCCCATGGATGGCGCGACCGGCTTGAGACGCTGGAAGTCCGTCCAGGACAGTACGCCGGGGTTCAAATGCGGTAAGAGTCCCGTTTCCTCCAGTACGCGCACAGCCATCGCGCGCACGTACGCCAACGTGTCGTCGTAGCCGTGGGCGTCAAGCCATTCGCGCGCCTCCGGCCAACGGTCCTCGGGCCGGTCGCCCAAGGTGAACAGCGCTTCTTTGCACCCGAGCGCCGCGCCCTTACGGGCGATGTCCAGCACCTCGTCCGGCGAGAGGTACATGCCGTGTCCGTCGCGGCGCAGCTTGCCCGGGACCGTCACGAAGGTGCAGTAGCCGCAGCGATCGCGGCACAGGCGCGTCAGCGGTATGAACACTTTGCGCGAGTAGGTGATCACGCCGGCGCGTCCGGCCTGGTCAAGGCCGGCGTCACGCAGGCGCGCCGCGACGCGGGAAAGCGCCGTCAGGTCGTCGCCCCGGGCTTGGAGGAGCACCTGTGCCTCGGCGAGGTCCAGGGCGACGCCCTGCTCGGCGCGATGCAACGCTCGCCGCATCCCCGTCGGCGTGGGTCCGTGTCGCTGCTCAACCATCCGCGCCTCCACACTCGTGCCCGCCGGCCGTGCCGGTGCGGCCCGCGCCGCGCCTGTGCCCTCATGCGAACCGGGCCACGGCTCCTATCCTTCCCTGTCGCGCCGTCCGCATGATCAGCGGGTCGTCGCGGTTGTCGCGGGTGCTGCGCATTTGGGTAAGGGGCGCCGCGGAGAGTTAACCTGAACGGCGGTGTCAACGGTGTCAACCGGGTTCTTCGCCGATGCCGAAGACGGTCCCGACCGAGGAGTGATCAATGGCGATCAGCGTGTTCGACCTGTTCTCGATCGGCATCGGCCCGTCGAGTTCCCACACGGTCGGGCCGATGCGGGCCGCACGCATGTTCGCGCGGCGGCTGAAGTCGCAGGGGATGCTCGCCCAGGTCACCTCCGTCCGCGCGGAACTGTTCGGGTCGCTCGGGGCGACCGGTCACGGGCACGGTACGCCGCGCGCGGTGCTGCTCGGGCTGGAGGGGAACTCTCCGCGCACGGTGGATCTGGAGCGTGCCGACGTGGACGTGGCGCGGATCAAGCAGACCGGTCGGCTGCGGCTGCTCGGGCACGACCTCGGCGCGGCGCACGAGATCGATTTCGACGAGCCGACGCAACTGGTCCTGCACCGCAGGCGGGCGCTGCCGTATCACGCGAACGGCATGACGGTGTGCGCGTATGACGCCGCCGGGCTGCCGCTGCTGGAGAAGACGTACTACTCGGTGGGCGGCGGGTTCGTGGTCGACGAGGACGCAATAGGTGGGGACCGGATCGTCCCGGACCACACGGTGCTGCGGCATCCTTTCCGAACCGGTGAGGAGTTGCTGCGGTTGACCCGGGAGACCGGGCTGTCGATCTCGGCGCTGATGCTGGAGAACGAGCTGGCGTGGCGCAGCGAGGAGCAGATCCGGGCCGGGTTGGTGGAAATCTGGCGAGTGATGCGTGTCTGCGTCGAGCGCGGCATGACCCGCGAGGGCATCCTGCCCGGCGGCCTGAAGGTGCGCCGCCGCGCGGCCCACGCGGCCCGTGCGCTGCGGACTGAGGGGGTGACGCCGGCGAACGCGATGGAGTGGGTGACGCTCTACGCGATGGCGGTGAACGAGGAGAATGCGGCCGGCGGCCGTGTGGTGACCGCCCCGACCAACGGCGCGGCCGGCATCATCCCGGCGGTCCTGCACTATTACACGACGTTCATCCCCGGCGCGGACGACGAAGGCGTCATCCGTTTCCTTCTCGCGGCGGGCGCGATCGGCATGCTTTACAAGGAGAACGCCAGCATCTCGGGCGCGGAGGTCGGGTGTCAGGGCGAGGTGGGCTCGGCCTGTTCGATGGCGGCCGGCGGGTTGGCGGAGGTGCTGGGCGCGAGCCCGGAGCAGGTGGAGAACGCCGCGGAGATCGGCATGGAGCACAACCTGGGCCTGACCTGCGACCCGGTCGGTGGCCTGGTGCAGATCCCCTGCATCGAGCGCAACGGCATGGCCGCGGTCAAGGCCGTCACCGCCGCGCGCATGGCGCTGCGCGGCGACGGGCGCCACCACGTCTCCCTCGACAAGGTCATCAAGACCATGAAAGAAACGGGCGCCGACATGAAGGTCAAGTACAAGGAGACCGCGCGCGGCGGACTGGCCGTCAACGTCATCGAGTGCTGACGCGACAACCCCGGCCGCGGCACGCGGCGCATGCGTCGGCTTCAGCTGTCGGCGCACTGAACACGGGAGCCGCGGCGGACACGACTTGAAATCACCGGATCGCCCTTCGGGCGCCAGTCGCGACCGGCGTTCTTGTACCGCCCGATCAGCTCTTTCTTCTTGGTGTCCACGCTGATCACCGGGCGGCCCCTCCTCGGCCACGCACACCTGAACACTACCGCCGACATCTACAGCAACTCTCGGGAATTGCATCGAACGGGAGAGAAGTCGCAGGTCAGCAGGTCGCAGCAGCTGCGGAATCTGGTTCGGTACATATGGATGCTGGCAGCCGGACCAGGGAAGTCCCCCCAGCGACCGCGCCTGACGCAAGATCCGCCCTCCAGATGGGCCAGGCCGTGGTCGGGTTCTTGAAAGGCGCACCGAGGAAACGCAGTGCTCGTACTGGCCAGACGCCGCCCCCTGGCGAGGACATTCGGACAGTTCCGATACCTGACTCCGCCATTAGAAATCCGCCCCGCCACCCAACGCGCCGCCCTCGTAGCCCTCGAACACGCCCTCAACGAGACATAACCCTCGCTGACGGCAACCCCACCGCCCGCCCCGGCCCCAAACAGGCCGGGGCGTTCGCATGCACACAACCCGATCACGCCGTCAAGCAGGGACTTCACTCCCCGAGACATGACGGCAACGCACACCATTCGTCAACACCTTGTGACGGCAGTTCTGACGGCAACACACCGATGAACACGCATCCACGAAAGCGACAAGACGGATAAAACGTGCATGGTTTCCCGGCAACACTGACGGCAACAGGAACGCGCACCCCCAGGTCGTGCCGACCGAGTTACTCTATTCGTCGGGCTCCAAAGAGTCCTTCAATTCCTCATCAGAGGCAAAGCCTTTGAACCATGCAACGATGTCGTGAAGCTGCCGAGTCGTCAATCCGTAGACCTTTCTCATATCCATCGCGATATTAAATTCTTTCCCAGCCTCAAATAGGCGGCTATCTCTAATCATTCGGACTGCCACAAATGGGCTGCGCCCTTCTGCCTTAGCTGCCTCCAAGGCGGAGATTCGCTCGGTATCCATCTTTCGCTACTCTCGTCTAAACAAAGCTGAAACAACCGAGAATCCATCGACGCCTTCGTCTGCCTGCACCACCTTGACGCGGGTGAAACCGTACTCACCTGCGCGTTGGCCTGTCCAGGTCCCTCGGGCTGCGCTCCCCAGGCTCTCGCCGTTCGCAACCGCATCGTTGAACGCTCCGAGATTATCACCGTAGCGCCAATAACCCGTTATCGAGTTAACCCGATCGCCGAAGTGTTGCATTACATCTGCAAACATCTGCTTACCGCGAAGCGGTGAGCCAAGCTCCGGATGGTTATCCATCATGAGCGTCAAGTTGCCACTCTCATCGAGGTCGGCGATAACACCGCTACCCGACTTAGCATGCGAGATTGAGATGCTATTCTCAGACGCATTTACTTCGACTCCGCAGTTGTGGACGAGAACCGGAGTATTTCCAGCGACGACATAGTACGTGTGGAAGGCGGGCCTTCGTCACCTGGCGCTTTACGGCATCGACCTGCCCCTTCGCATCCGTGGAAGTTCGCTGGTGTCAACGGGTGTCTACCGCACTGCCCTAAAGTTAAGGCCGGTCAGTCCGCTTTGGGTAGATTCGACTCGGCGATCGTGATCGTGTAGTGGACTTTCTGGGTATGGCCGTTCCTGCGTTCGGCCGCGGTGCGTGGGCTGGTTCGGC
>NZ_JAGSXH010000075.1 GCF_018283645.1 Actinocrinis puniceicyclus
CCCATTCCACGACCCCGACAATCTTCAGTCGCTATGCAAGCGCTGCTACGACTCGGTTACCCAACGAATCGAGAAGGGCGGAATGCTTAGAGAGTTCGATATTTTTTTTTTAGATGTGTATAAGAGACCGCCGCTACCGCAGACCGGTCGGCCGCGAGAGAGCCTCGGTGATGAGCCGGTCCACCAGTTGCGCGTACGTCACCCCGGATGCGGCCCACATCTGCGGGAACATCGAGGTCGGGGTGAAGCCCGGCATCGTGTTGACCTCGTTGACCAGCCAGCGGGCCGGGCTCTCGGCGCTCTGCTCGGTCAGGAAGAAGTCGACCCGGGCCAGGCCCTCGCACTCCAGCGCCTCGAACGCGGCCAGCGCCAGCGCGCGCAGTTCGGCCAGCTGCGCCTCGGTCAGCACCGCCGGCAGGTCGATGTCGGTCGAGCCGTCGATGTACTTGGCCTGGAAGTCGTAGAACTCGTGGCCGCCGCGCACCTTGATCTCCGCCGGCAGCGACGCCAGGGGCTGCGCGCCGGGACCGGCCAGCACGCCGATCTCGATCTCCCGGCCGCGCACCATCGCCTCGACGATCACCTTCGGATCGTGCTGCTGCGCGGTCTCGATGGCCGCGGCCAGTCCCTCGGGTCCGGGCACCTTCGAGATGCCCATCGAGGAGCCGGCGCGGGCGGGTTTCACGAACACCGGGTAGCCGAGTTCGGCGACGGACGCCGCGACGGCCCGCGGGTTCCGGAGCCATTCGCCGCGGCGCACCGCCACGTACGGGCCGACCGGCAGCCCGGCGGAGACCAGCAGCCGCTTCATGAACTCCTTGTCCATGCTGACCGCGGAGGAGAGCACCCCTGATCCCACGTAGGCGACGCCGGCCAGGTCCAGCAGTCCCTGGAGGGTGCCGTCCTCGCCGTACGGGCCGTGCAGCAGCGGGAAGACCACGTCCACCTCGCCGAGCGCCTTGGGCACCGAACCGGGCTCGTGCACGGTCAGCTCACGGGCGGTCGGGTCGGCGGCCATGGTCACCAGCGCGCCGCTGGTCTCGTCGATCCGGGCCGGAAGCCGTCCGTCCGTGATCGCCAGCTGGCCGGCTTCCTCCCCCGCCATCAGCACCCAGCGACCGTCGGTGGAGATTCCGATCGGCAGCACCTCGTAGCGTTCCGGGTCGAGCACGCTCAGCACACTGCCCGCGGTGACGCAGGAGATCGCGTGTTCGGAGGACCGGCCGCCGAAGACGACCGCGATCCGGATCTTGCGCTGCGGCGCGGGCTGCGCGAAAGGCTGGGACTCGCTCATAGCAACGAGACCTTACCGTCTCGGACGTGACCGATCCTCAGCCCGATGGGCCCCGTCCTCGGCAGAGCCTCAGTAGAGCGACTCCGATTTCGCGGATCGGGCCATCAGCGCCGCCAGCATCTCGCGCGGCGAGCGGCCCTCGTGCACGACCGCGACCACGGTCTCCACCAGTGGCATCTCCACCCCGTGCCGCCGAGCGAGCTCGAGCACTGACGCACAGGACTTGACGCCCTCGGTGGTCTGCCGCACCTCCTGCTGCGCCTCGGCCACGGTGTGCCCCGAGCCGAGCAGCCTGCCGAAGCGGTGGTTGCGCGAAAGCGGGGAGGCGCAGGTCGCCACCAGGTCGCCGAGGCCGGCCAGGCCGGCGAAGGTGTACGGGTCCGCGCCGAGCGCGACGCCGAGCCGCGCGGTCTCCGCGAGGCCGCGGGTGATCAGCGATGCCTTGGTGTTGTCGCCCAGTCCCATGCCGTCGGCGATTCCGGCGGCCAGGCCGATCACGTTCTTCACCGCGCCGCCCAGTTCACACCCGATCACGTCCGTGTTCGTGTACGGCCTGAAATACGTACTATGACATGCCTTCTGCAGCCGTTCGGCGACCGCCTGGTCCGCGCATGCGACCACTGAGGCGGCCGGGTGCCGCTCGGCGATCTCCTGCGCCAGGTTCGGCCCGGAGACCACCGCGACGCGGTCGGGCCCGACGCCGGTCACCTCGCCGATGACCTGGCTCATCCGCATGCAGGTGCCCAGTTCGATGCCTTTGATCAGGGACACCAGCACGGTTTGCGCGGGGATCAGCGGCGCCCAGCGGATCAGGCTCTCGCGCAGGCTCTGCGCGGGGACGGTCAGCACCAGGAAGTCGGCGCCCTCCAGCGCGGCCCCGGGGTCGGTCGTGGCGTGTACCGATTCCGGCAACAGGATCCCGGGCAGATACTCAGGGTTCTGGTGTTCCTGTTCGATCCGGTCGACCACCGAGGCCCGCCGCCCGCACAGCACGGTCTCGGTGCCCGCGTCGGCCAGGACGAGGGAGAAGGCGGTGCCCCAGTTGCCGGCGCCGAAGATGGCGGCGCGGGTCACGCCTGCGCCCCGGGTTCGGTGGCGGCCGGCTGCGCGGGCCCGGGCGGTGCCGGTTCGGCGTGCGCCGACTCGGCTTGCACGGGTTCGGGCTGCACGGGTTCGGGCTGCGCGGGCTCGGCGTGTGCCTGCTCGGCTTGCACGGGTTCGGGCTGCGCCGGCACGGGCGCCTGCTGCGGCGCGGCGGCCTCGGGATCGAAACGCACGGCCGGGGGTTGCTCGCCGCGGATCTCCGCGAGCATCCCGGTGATCACGTCCATCAGGTGCTCGGTGGCCGCGCGCAGCGCCTCGCTGGTCATCTCGGGCCCGTAGCGCGCCCGTAGATCGATCGGCTCGCCGGCGGTGACTTTGAGCGTCTTGCGGGGCAGGAAGTCCGGCTTCTTCGAGTACGAGGCGAACACCTCCTGCGCGCCCCACTGCGCGATCGGCAGCACCGGAGCGCCGGTGCGCATTGCGATGCGCGCGGCCCCGGTCTTGCCGGCCATCGGCCACAAGCCGGGGTCCTTGGTCATCGTGCCTTCCGGGTACACGATGATCGTCTCGCCGCGCTCCACCGCCGCCAGCGCGTCCTTGAACGCCAGGGCGGCGTCCCGGGATTCGCGATAGACGGGGATCTGCCCGGCCGAGCGGAACAACCGCCCGAGCATCGGGGCCTTGAACACCCCGGCCTTGGCCAGGAAGCGGGGCGTGCGCTTGGCCTTGACCAGGAAGTGCCCGAGCGAGATCGGATCGAAGAACGAGTAGTGGTTCGCCACCACGATCACGCCGCCCTCGCGCGGCACGTTCTGCATGCCGCGCCAGTCCCGTTTGACCAGGACCACCAGCAGCGGGCGGCAGATCGCCTCGATGAACGTGAACGCCGCCCCGGGCCGGGGGTTTCGGCGCGATGCGCGGGCCACGTCGGTCCTTCTTCCGTTGGTGCCGTATTTTCGTATGGAGCGTGTTCGTGTGCAGCGTGTTCGTGTCGAGCGGCGCCTGCGCCGTCACCGGCCCGGTACTCGGCGGTTGACCGGACGGACCGGCCCGGGCATGGCGATCCAGTCTCCCGCGCCGGATGGTCCGGCGCAAAGCACGGCCTGCCGCGAGCGCGAGGCGCGCCGCCGCGCCGCGCCTCGCGCCGCGGCGCAGCATGGGAGGATCTTCGGGTGTGGTCCGTGGTGGTTCCCGTCAAGCGGCTGCCGGATGCCAAGTCCCGGCTCGCCGGGTTCTCCGGCGAAAACCGCGCGGCGCTGGCGCTTGCCTTCGCAGGCGACACCGTGGCCGCGGCGCTGGCCTGCCCGCTCGTCTGCGCGGTCTTCGCGGTGACCGGCGACACGCGGGTCGCCGGGCGGCTGCGGGCCCTGGGCGCGCGGATCGTGGCCGACGACGGGCCGGACGGACTCAACGGCGCCGTCGAGACGGGGCGGCTGCGCGCGCTGGCCGACGATCCGCGCTGCCGCGTCGCCGCGCTCACCTCCGACCTTCCGGGCCTGCTGACCCGGGATCTGACCGAGGCGCTGGCGGCGGCGCCCGGCTCGCGCGCGTTCGTCCCGGATACTCCCGGTAGCGGCACGACGCTGCTGCTTTCGGACCGACTCGGCGCACTCGGCCCGCGTTTCGGGGTCAATTCGCGGTACGCGCACGAGGCGAGCGGCGCGCTGCTGCTGGCCGGCGCGGGCCGCTCACTGCGCCGCGACGTGGACACCGTCGAAGACCTGGCGGACGCGATCCGCCTCGGTGTCGGCCCGTACACGGCGGCCGCGCTCGACCGCATCGGCTGGCGTACATACCGCGGCCCCGCCTCCGACTACGCCGACGCCGACTCCGACTACGCCGACTCCGAGCACGCCGATGCGCAGAACTCCGCCGTGGAGGGCGCCGCTTCCGGGTGCGCCGCCGCCAAGCACGATCCCCGGCGCTGCGACCGGGCACTACGCTGAAGCCATGCAAGGGACCGTGCGTATCTTCGACCCCGCGACGCGGAGCGGCTCCGTGGTGCTGGACGACGGGACGGAACTGGCCTACGACGCCGCGGCGTTCGACGCGGGCGCCCTGCGGCTGGCGCGACCCGGACAGCGGGTCTCCCTGCGCGTGGACGGCGACGGGCGGATCACGGCACTGACTTTGGCGACGCTGCCGCTGCCGGACTGACCGGCGCGCGGCGACGGGGCGACGGGGCGAATTCGCGATACTCAGCGGATTCCCGGGCCGCGATCCCGATCAGCGGTTGAACGGTGTTCCAGCCATCGGGTGCGGCTCGGCCATACCGAGACCGGGAGACCGAGACCGAACATGCCGACCGCGACGGGACGACGGCGACGCAAGGGCGAGGACCGACCCTGCCGGCCCGCGCTTCCCGGGAGAATCAAACCACGGTGATCGGTGGAATCCGGGACCGGCGGCGCCGGACACATCGATCCTCGCGGTCGTGAATCAAGCCGGGACTCGACCGGCGCGCGGGATCAAAATGAATTTCCGATACCCGGCCGCAGTTTCGCCGGTCGGTTCCGCCGACGAAAACGCCGGTTGACCATCGCCAGGAAATCGCTTCGCCCGCGCGGCGGTGCGGCCGAGAGCGGCCCCGGGTATCGCGCGATACCGGCTCATCGAGCTTGGCCGTGCTGTTCGGTCTGGGGGCGGCGTCTGGGTTGGGCGTAGCGTCCGCTGGTGTGGGTGGTGAGGTGTCCGCGTGCGCGTCGGGTGGTGGCGGCGCGTGCGCGCAGGCGCTGGTTGGCGGGGTTGCGGTAGCCGAAGGCGCAGCGGGCGTCGGTTTTGATCACGCGGTTGGTGCCCTCGGAGCCGGCGTTCGTCACGCCGGTGGTGATCGCGGCGAGGATTTCCGGCCACCAGGTCGAGACCGTGCCGGCCAGGCGCTGTATCTCCGGCAGGCCGCTGGCCGCGGCGTTCTCGTAGAACCGGATGAGCAGGGCGCTGATCTGTGTCCGGTCCGGGTGCGTGCCGTGCAGCGCGAGCAGGTCCATGAGGTCTTCCTTGACGTTCCAGGCCTTGAGGATCGGGGCGCCGATCTTCGCCGGCAGCGCCCGGAGGTCCTCGATCATCGGGTCCAGGTGCTTCGCGTGCATCCGCGCCCCGGCCCGGGTGAGCCTGTTTCTCAGCTCCCACTCCCGGTTGCCCTTACGTCCTCGCCGTCCGCGCGCCTGGACGGTGACACGGCGGCGTACCTCGGTCAGCGCCGCGTTCGCCAACTGCGCGACGTGAAACCGGTCGACCACCAGCGTCGCGTGCGGCAGGCTGGTGCGGATCGCGGACTTGAACACGGTGCACATGTCGATCGCCACGACCTGGACGCCGGCTCGCCACGCAGGGCTCTGCGCCTCGATCCACGCCGAGACCGCTGCGGCCGTGCGGCCCTCGACCTGCCCGAGCAGCCCGGAGCCGCCGCCGAGGTCGACCATCCCGACGTGCCACTTATCGGCCACCACATCCCACCTTTCATCTCCTGCTTCGCTGGGCACGAGTCGGAAGCGCGCCTTGCCCCGCCGGATCTCGTCGATGCCCAGGCGTGCGACCTGCGGCGTGGCGGCCGGCAACGCGAGCCGGGCGTGCGCGGCGAACGCCGCCTGCGCGATCGGCCAGGACACCTCGTGATCGCGAGCGGCCTGGATCACGGTGCGCCCCTGGTCGGCCACCGCCGCCCCGATCGAGGCGCGAAGCCGTCCGGTCAGCCGGGCACGCGGCGGGATCTGCGGGACCGACTCGGTGAACGTCGCACGCTCACAGGCGGTGTTGCGGCACCGCCAACGCCGCTTGGTCCACGTCAGCGTTGTCCGGCGACCCGCCACCGGCAGGTCCCGCGGCCGGGTGCGCACCCACGAATGCGGATGCTGCGACTGCTGCCCGCACCTTGGGCAGCACCTCCCCTCGCCGGCAGCCGTCACCAGCGCGATCAGCGGGTTGCGCTCCGCGTCGAGCCCGACGGAGACGGCCTCCACCCCGTCCAGGCCCAACAGCCGTGTCGTATCGTTGACCAAGCCCGTGGCTCCCTCACGATCACTCTTGTCTCAGCAACTCGAATGATCACAGGGCGCCACGGGCGCCACCACGTCAGCAAGACCCTGATCTACAGGCCACCGGCCGCCCTACACCCCAAGCACGGCCAAGCTCGATGAGCCGCGATACCCGGGGCCGCTCGTGTCCTGTTTCACCAGACGCCCGCCCGCGCCCGCCGACATCCCGCACCCGTCCTGTCGACCTCCGGCGGCTACCGGCTACTGGGCCGTGTCCGAGAAGTATCGCCGGGGCCGCGAGGACGTGGGCGGCTCGCGCGCCTCAGCGCTTCTTGGCAGCGCTCTTCTTCACGGTCGCCTTCTTGGCGGCCGTCTTCTTCGCCGCCATCTTGGTCGCCGGCGCGACGGCCGCGCTCTTGCGCGCGACCGGACGGGCGGCGGCTTTCTTACTCACCGTCTTCTTGGCCGTGGACTTCGCGGCCGCCTTGGTCACGGCCGTCTTCTTCGCCGCGCCGCGGCTGCCGGCCGCCTTGGTCGCGGTGCTCTTGCGCACCGTGGCCTTCTTCGCCGGGGTCGCCTTCTTCGCGGCGCCGCGCGCGGCGGGGGCCGCACTCTTCTTCGCGGCGGCCGCCGCAGCGCGCTTGGCCGTCGCCTTCTTCGCCGCGGCGGTCTTCTTGGCACCGTTGACCTCGTCCTTGAACGCTTGCCCGGCACGGAATTTCGGCACCGTCGCCGCCGCCACCTTGACCTGCTCGCCGGTGCGCGGGTTGCGCGCGATGCGGGCCGGGCGCTTGGCCGACTCGAAGGTGCCGAACCCGGTCAGCGAGACCTTGTCGCCACCGACCACCGCACCGGTGATTCCGTTGAGCACCGCGTCGACCGCCTCGCCGGCCGCCCGCCGTGACACCGTTAACTTCTCGGCTACCGCGTCAATGAGCTGCGCCTTGTTCACGTTGCTTCCCTTGGAGAGGGTGCGGTGCGCGGGACGCGCCGCACGAGTGGAAACCTGGCCGCGGCGCCCGGAAATCACACTCCAGCCGTAACGACCTTTTCCGCACCGTAGAGCGATGAATCGGGCGAATCAATCACCAAGCGCGCTAATCACCCTTGTGTCGCAATGGTTTCCACCCGGCATGGAACCGGACTTACCGCCCGCGGCGGCACCGCGCTTCTCGTCGATGGCGCTCAAGAACAGGCCGAGGCGACGCATCGCGTCCGCCTGATCGTGCCGGGAGGCGGCGGTGATGACGAGCAGCCGCCGGACGAAATCGGCCCGGTCCGGCAGATCCAGCTCCATCCCGCGCAGCACGCCGTGCGCCTCCTTCAGCAGCTCGGCCAGGCGCGCGTAGCCGGAAAGCTGGCGCAGTTCCTCGGAATCGAACAGCTCCGCGGCGGACGCGCGATCGTGGCCGGTATCGTCACCGTCCTGATCCGCGCCGAACTGTTCCACCCGCACCCGTACATTGTGCCCCGACTCGGGCATGCTCTGTCACGCGCGACGCAGAAGCGGCACGCCGGACATCCGGCGTGCCGCCTCGGTTGCTGCGTTGGCTGCTGCGTTGGCTGCTGCGTTCGGCGCGTCCCGGTCTCTTTCAGGCCGGGATGGGCAGCGTCACCGGCTTGTACGACGGCCGCCGCGCCTCGAACTCGTCGATCGCCTCGACGTGCCGCAAGGTCAGCCCGATGTCGTCGAGCCCTTCCATCAAGCGCCAGCGCGTGTAGTCGTCGATCTCGAAACCCGCGACCAGGTCGCCGGCCCGCACCTCGCGCGCGTTCAGGTCGACGGTCACTTCGAGCGCCGGGTCCGCCTCGGTCAGCTCCCAGATCCGCTCGACGGTCTCCTGCGGCAACACCACGGTCAGCAGCCCGCCCTTGAGCGAGTTGCCGCGGAAGATGTCGGCGAACCGGGAGGAGATCACCGTCTTGAACCCGTAGTCCTGCAGGGCCCAGACCGCGTGCTCACGCGAGGAACCGGTGCCGAAGTCCGGTCCCGCGACGAGCACCGAGGCGCCGGCCCGCTCCGGCCGGTTCAGCACGAACTTCGGGTCGTTGCGCCACGCGGCGAACAGTCCGTCCTCGAATCCGGTGCGGGTGACGCGCTTGAGATACACCGCCGGGATGATCTGGTCGGTGTCCACGTTGGAGCGACGCAGCGGGACCGCGGTGCCGGTGTGGCTGATGAACTTCTCCACGGCTCAGACCTCCAGCAGGTCGGACGGGGCGGACAGGTGGCCGGTGACGGCGGTGGCCGCGGCGACCAGGGGCGAGACCAGGTGGGTGCGCCCGCCCTTGCCCTGCCTGCCCTCGAAGTTGCGGTTCGAGGTCGAGGCCGAGCGCTCGCCGGGGGCGAGCTGGTCCGGATTCATGCCGAGGCACATCGAGCAGCCGGCGAACCGCCACTGCGCTCCCGCCGCCTCGAAGACCTTGTCCAGTCCCTCGATCTCGGCTTCCAGGCGCACCCGCGCCGATCCGGGCACGACCAGCATCCGCACGCCGTCGGCGACCTTGCGGCCCTTGATGACCTCGGCGGCCGCGCGCAGGTCCTCGATGCGGCCGTTGGTGCATGAGCCCACGAACACCGTGTCGACCGCGATCTCGCGCAGCGGCGTGCCCGCGCTCAGGCCCATGTACTCCAGCGCGCGCTCTGCGGCGGCGCGCTCGTTCGGGTCGGCGAAGGAGGCCGGGTCCGGCACCCGCTCGCCGAGCGGCGCGCCCTGGCCCGGGTTGGTTCCCCAGGTGACGAACGGGGTCAGCTTGTCCGCGTCGATCTCGACCGTGGCGTCGAAGACCGCGTCGTCGTCGGTGTGCAGTGTCGACCAGTAGCCGACGGCGGTGTCCCAGTCCGCGCCCTGCGGGGCGTGCGCGCGGTCCTTGAGATACCCGAAGGTGGTGTCGTCCGGCGCGATCATGCCCGCGCGGGCGCCGGCCTCGATCGACATGTTGCAGATCGTCATCCGGCCTTCCATGGACAGCTCGCGGATCGCCTCGCCGCGGTATTCGAGCACGTAGCCCTGGCCGCCACCGGTGCCGATCTTCGCGATCACGGCCAGGATGACGTCCTTGGCGCTCACCCCGGGCTGCAACCGGCCGGTGACGTTGACCGCCATGGTCTTGAACGGCTTGAGCGGCAGCGTCTGGGTCGCGAGCACGTGCTCGACCTCGCTGGTGCCGATGCCGAAGGCCAGCGCGCCGAAAGCGCCGTGGGTCGAGGTGTGCGAGTCGCCGCAGACGATGGTCATTCCCGGCTGGGTGAGACCGAGCTGCGGGCCGATCACGTGCACGACGCCCTGGTCCGCGTCGCCGAGGGAGTGCAGCCGCACGCCGAACTCGGCGCAGTTGCGGCGCAGGGTCTCGATCTGGATGCGCGAGACCGGGTCGGCGATCGGCTTGTCGATCTCCAGGGTCGGGGTGTTGTGGTCCTCGGTGGCGATCGTCAGGTCCGGCCGGCGCACCGGGCGGCCGGCGAGCCGCAGCCCGTCGAACGCCTGCGCACTGGTGACCTCGTGCACGAAGTGCATGTCGATGTAGAGCAGGTCGGGTTCGCCCTCGGCGCGGCGCACCAGGTGCGCGTCCCAGACCTTCTCGGCCAGGGTGCGGCCCTTGGCGGCCGCGGACCCTGCGGCATTGGCTGCCATCGGTTTTCTCTCCTTCGGCTTCGCCGGCCCCGCCGTTGGGGTTGCTCCGGCGATGAGCGATAGGCACAGTCACACCGGAAGCGCGGCGGATCGACACCGTCTGCCCGGCGCTGCGCTCGTCGAACTCGGTCGGTGAACACGAGCCTCGCACCGTCTCAATGGCCATCGCATTTGTGTCTCGTGATTTGAGATGGCAATATCGTTCCATGGACACAGCCCGCCATCTGGACTCCGTTCGCCCCGTGGATCCGGCCCGCGCGCTCGATTCCCTGGCCCGCGCCGCGGATCCGTACGCGCGCGCGGGCGAGGCCGCGCGCCCGCCCGAGCAGACGCGCCCGCTCGACTCCGGCTCCAGCGGCGTCGGCGTGCTGGACAAGGCCGCCGCCGTGCTCTCCGCGCTGGAGGCCGGGCCGGCCACCCTCGCCTCGCTGGTCGCGGCGACCGGACTGGCGCGGCCGACCGCGCACCGGCTCGCGGTGGCGCTGGAGCACCATCGGCTGGTGTCGCGGGACATGCAGGGCCGGTTCATCCTGGGGCCGCGGCTGTCCGAGTTGGCGGTCGCGGCCGGCGAGGACCGGTTGCTGGCCGCCGCCGGACCGGTGCTTACGCACCTGCGCGACATCACCGGCGAGTCGGCCCAGCTGTACCGGCGCCAGGGCGACATGCGCGTGTGCGTGGCCGCCGCGGAACGCCTGTCCGGGCTGCGGGACACGGTCCCGGTGGGCACGGCGCTGCCGATGGCCGCTGGTTCCGGCGCGCAGGTGCTGCTGGCGTGGGAGGAGCCGGACCGCATGCACCGCGGCCTGCAGGGCGCGCGCTACACGGCCACGACGCTGGCCGGGGTGCGCAGGCGCGGCTGGGCGCAGTCTGTCGCGGAGCGCGAGATGGGTGTGGCCTCGGTGTCGGCTCCGGTGCGCGGCCCGAACAACCGGGTGATCGCGGCGGTCTCCGTTTCCGGCCCGATAGAGCGGCTGACCCGCCAGCCGGGCAAGTTGCACGGCGAGGCGGTCGTCGAGGCCGCGGCGCGCCTGTCGGAGGCGGTCAAGCGCGGGTCCTGACACGGTCCCGTTATGACAAAGGGCTGTTTCTGGTACGGCGCGGTCCGTCTGGTCACGGCGCGGCGCGGGTCCTGACACAGTTCGTCAGGGGTGGCGAGCGGTGGGAAGGCTGCGCTCCGGTGCGGCAGTCGTAGTGTCCTGTGTCCTAAGCGAAGCTCAATGCAGTGTTATCGACTCGACGACCCCTTGACCGTTTCATTGGTCTAGTCCACTGTGGTACTCCCCAGGACCGGACGGCGCCCCGGTCCGCCGCGCACGCGAACAGGAGTAGTCGTTGAGAAGGAAGCAATTCACGGCGCTGGGCGCGGTGGCGGCGGTCGGCATCGCCACCGGCGTCACCTTCGCGCTGGCCACGTCGAGCAGCGCGGCGACGAGCGCGCTGCCGAACAACTGGTACGGCTCCGCGCCGTACGTGTTCGTCAACGATCCGGCGACGCCCGACCTGGGCAGCGTGATGGACGCGACCGGGCAGAAGGCGTTCGAGCTGGCGTTCATCCTCGACTCCGGCGGCTGCACCCCGTCGTGGAACGGCACTGACAACGTCTCAGGCGACACCTCGGTCGGCAGCCTCATCGCCGCGGTGCGGGCCAAGGGCGGCGACGTGTCGGTCTCCATCGGCGGTTACGGCGGCACGAAGCTGGGACAGGACTGCGGCACCCCGGCCGCCACCGCCGCGGCGTACCAGCAGGTGGTGTCCAAGTACTCGATCCACGCCATGGACTTCGACCTCGAAGAGCCCGAGTACGAGAACAGCACCGCGATCGCGAACGAGCTGGGCGCGGCGCAGATCCTGCAACGCGACAACGCGGGCCTCGTGGTCACCGTCACCATGCCCGGCACCACCTCGGGCACCGGCTGGTTCGGAACGCAGTTGCTCGACGAGTCGAAGTCGCTCGGCTTCACCCCGGCCAGCTTCTCGATCATGCCGTTCGACGGCGGGTTCAACGGCGGCTCGTCGCAGACCGCCGCGCTGGACGCGTTCCACGGCCTGCTGGAAACGCACATGGGCTGGGACAGCGCGACGGCGTACACGCACGAGGGCGTCTCGATGATGAACGGCCGCTCGGACACCGGCGAGTTCTTCTACCAGTCGGACTTCCAGACCGTGCTGAACTACGCCGAGAACAACCACCTGGGCCGGTACACCTTCTGGGACGTCAACCGCGACCGGCAGTGCAACCCGCCGGACAACAACGGCACCACGTCCAGCACGTGCAGCAGCGTGCCGCAGAACAGCTGGGACTTCACCAAGTACACGGTCCAGTTCGCCGGCGCGACCCCGCCGTCCACCACGCCGCCGAGTTCGCCCAGCGCCAGCGCCAGCCCGACCGGCGGTACCGGCGGTACGTGTACGGCCGCGGCCTGGGTGTCCACGACCGCGTACAACGGCGGCGCCGTCGTGTCCTACAACGGGCACACCTGGACCGCGAAGTGGTGGACCCAGGGCGACATCCCCGGCAACAACGCACAGAACGTGTGGACCGACGACGGCTCATGCGGCGGCGGCCCCAGCGCTTCGCCGTCGAGCGGCACGGGCTCGTGCACGGCCGCGGCCTGGGTGTCCACGACCGCGTACAACGGCGGCGCCATCGTGTCCTACAACGGGCACACCTGGACCGCGAAGTGGTGGACCCAGGGCGACATCCCCGGCAACAACGGCCAGAACGTGTGGACCGACGACGGCCCTTGTTAATGCGCTGAGCTGATGAGCTGAAGCGGCGGGGCGCGGGCGGCAGTTCGCCGCTCGCGCCCCGCCTGCGCTCCGCCGCCTGTTGCGCAACGCGGCGCGGCGGCGACCCGGGCGTCTCACATCGCGGGATCGGCCGCCGCGGGTTTTTTGGAGAGCGCTCTCCCGCACGCGCAGGTGGCGTTGCAGGGCGCTGAGGAGGGCACGGTTCTGCTGAAGAACAGCGGGATACTGCCGCTGTCCACCTCGTCGCTCAAGTCGATCGCGGTGATCGGCGTCGACGGCGGCGCGGGGACGCAGACGATCGGCGGCGGCAGCGCCACGGTCACCAGCCCGGGCACGGTCTGGCCGCTGACCGGGATCCAGAACCGGGTCGCCGGCACCGGGGTGGGCGTCGCGTACGACGACGGCTCGAACCAGTCCTCGGCCGCGTCGCTGGCCGCGAGTTCCTCGGTGGCGATCGTGTTCGCCAGCGACAACTACGGCAACGAAGGCAGCGACACCTCGACCATCAGCCTGCCGAACAACCAGGACGCGCTGATCTCGGCGGTGGCGGCGGCGAATCCGAACACGATCGTCGTGCTCAACGACAACGACGCGATCCTGATGCCGTGGCTCAACTCGGTCAAGGGCGTGTTCGAGGGCTTCTACGACGGGCAGAACTGGGGCAGCGCGATCGCGGCGCTGCTGTTCGGTGACGTGAACCCGTCGGGCAGACTGCCGGTGACGTTCCCGGCCGCGCTGTCCCAGGTGCCGGCGAACACGACGGCGCAGTGGCCCGGCGCGAACAACCAGGTGCAGTACTCGGAGGGGCTGAAGGTCGGGTCCCGCTGGTATGACGCGAACGGTCTCACGCCGCTGTTCCCCTTCGGCTACGGCCTTTCCTACACCACCTTCTCGTTCGGCGATCTTCAGGTCGGGGCGCTGAACAACGGCCAGGCGACGGTGACCGCGACGGTCACGAACACCGGCGCCCGGGCCGGAACCGAGGTGGCGCAGCTGTACGTGAGCGACCCGGCGTCGGTCGGCGAGCCGCCGCACCAGCTCAAGGGCTTCCAGCGGGTCCCGCTGAACCCGGGAGCGTCGGCGACGGTGACGTTCACCGTGACCGCGCACGACCTGGCGCACTGGGACACCGCGTCGAACAGCTGGCTGGCCGGCGCCGGCACGTATCAGGTACTTGTCGGCGGCTCGTCCCGCGACCTGCCGCTGACCGGGAACCTGACCGTGCCGACGACGGTCACCGCGAACGCCGCGACGGCGGGTGCGGGCACCGCGGGCACCCAGCCGGCGATCTCGAATCCGTTCGGCATGTCGAGCCGCATCGGGGCGCCGGCCGGTCTCGCGCTGAGCGGCACCTCCGGGCTGACGTACTCGGCCGACGGACTGCCGGCGGGCTTCACGATCAGCCCGTCCGGCGTGATCAGCGGCTCCGGGACGGCGCGCGGCACCAGCACGGTGACCGTCACCGGTCGAACCTCCACCGGCCAGAGCGTCTCGGTCACCTTCGTCTGGACCGTTTCGTGAACCGGTAGGCCGCGAAGCGCCGGGGCTCGGCACCGCGAAGGTGCCGAGCCCCGGCGCTTCGCGTACGGGGACTGGGACACTCGCCGGGCTTGCGGTGCGAAGGGGTGTGCCGCGACGCGGCGAAGCAGAAGCAGAAGCAGAAGCAGAAGCAGCCGAGTGGATCGCGCCGGAAGCCGGATTGATGAAAGCCGGTCAATGAAAGCCGGGTGCCATTGGAAGCCGCGCACAATCCACGCTAGACTCGGACGGCGCGTCTTTGCGCGCACGCCAAGATAGGCTGAAATACCAGCCACTAACTACGTTAGAGACCGTGGAGGCGTTTTGTCAAGCGGCTCGGCCGAGATTGCCCGCGAACAGGAATACGTGACCATGCTTTACCGCCGGCTCGACGCGCTGCGCGAGCGCGCCTCGGGCCGGTTCGCACAGGTGCTGCTGGAGAACGGCGGCACGCCGCAGAGCCGCACCGAGCGGGACATCAGGGCCGGGGAGCACGCCGACCGGCTCGCCCAGCTCGACGCCGCCGAGAACGGGCTGTGCTTCGGCCGGCTCGACTTCGCCGTCGGCGAAACGCGCTACGTGGGCCGCATGGGGCTGCGTGACGAACAGGACGACTACGAGCCGCTGCTGATCGACTGGCGCGCCGCGGCCGCCCGGCCGTTCTACCTCGCCACTGCCGCCGCGCCGCTCGGGGTCAGCCGCCGCCGGCACATCAAGACCCGCCGGCGTGCCGTCACCGGGCTCGACGACGACGTGCTCGACCTGGACGAACTGGAGCGCGACACGCCGGACGGGCACTCTGAGCTGGTCGGCGAGGGGGCGCTGCTGTCCGCGGTCACCGCGGACCGCACCGGCCGGATGCGGGACGTGGTCGAGACGATCCAGGCCGAACAGGACGAGGCGATCCGCGCCGGCCTCGCCGGGGTTCTCGTCGTGCAGGGCGGACCCGGCACCGGTAAGACAGCGGTCGCGCTGCACCGCGCCGCGTACCTCCTCTACGCCCACCGCGAGCGGCTGGCCCGGCGCGGCGTGCTGATCATCGGGCCGAACCCGACCTTCCTGCAGTACATCTCGCACGTGCTGCCCGCGCTCGGCGAGACCAGCGCGGTGCTGCGCACGCTCGGCGAGCTGTTCCCGGGTGTCGTCGCCGACCGCGCGGAGGCGCCTGAGACGGTCGCGGTCAAGGGCCGCCCGCAGATGGCGCAGGTGCTGGCGGCTGCGGTGCGCGCGCGGCAGCGGGTGCCCGAGCAGGAGCTGGAAGTCGAGATCGACCACGTCGTCTACCGGCTCGGGCGCGAGACCTGCGCCGAGGCGCGGGAGCTGGCGCGCGGCACGCTGGAACCGCACAACCTCGCCCGGCCGGTGTTCGTCGAGCGCGTCCTCGACGCGCTGACCGACCAGGTGGTGCGGCGGCTGAATCAGGACCCGTTCGCCGAGGTGACCCGGGAGCTGGCCGAGCAGATCGCGCGCGAGCTGCGGGAGCTGAGCGAGCCGGATGATCCGCCGCTCGAAGAGGAGCTGCTCGGCCGCCGCGACGCCACCGAGATCCGCGCCGGGCTCGCCGACGAGCCGGCGGTGCAGGCCGCGCTCGAGTGGCTGTGGCCGCGGCTGACCCCGCAACGGCTGCTCACCGAGCTTTTCGCCGACGCCGAACAGCTCGATCGGGCCGCGCCGCAGTTCACCGCGACCGAGCGGGCCGCGCTGCGCCGCGAGCCGGGTGGCGGCTGGTCCGTGGCCGACGTGCCCCTGCTCGACGAGGCCGCCGAGCTTCTCGGCACGAGGGACGACACGCAGCGGCTGGAGGAACTGCGACAGGCGCGGCGACTCGCCTACGCCCAGGGCGTGATCGACATCCTCAAAGGGTCGAACCCGATCGAGCGCGAGGATCCGCGCGAGTTCGAGCACATGCTGACCGCCGCCGATCTCATCGACGCGCAAACGCTCGCCGACGCCCAGGACGAGCGCGGCCATCTGAGCGTCGCCGAACGCGCCGCCGCCGACCGGACCTGGACCTTCGGCCACGTCATCGTCGACGAGGCGCAGGAGCTGTCCGCGATGGCGTGGCGGGTGCTGATGCGCCGCTGCCCGAGCCGGTCGATGACGCTCGTGGGCGATGTGGCGCAGACCGGGGATCCGGCGGGTACCGACTCGTGGGCGAAAGTCCTGGCCCCGTACGTCGGGGACCGCTGGCGGCTGGCCGAGCTGACCGTCAATTACCGCACCCCGGCCGAGGTGATGGCGGTGGCCGCGAAGGTCCTCGCGCGCATCGATCCCGCGCTCGAACCGCCGCGCTCGGTACGGTCGTCAGGGATCGAACCGTCCCGGGACTCGGTTCCCGCCGAACGGCTCGCCGCGCGCCTGGGCGAGGTCGCCGCGGGTGAGGCACAGTTGGTCGGCGACGGAAGGCTGGCGGTGATCGTGCCGGCGCGGAACGCCGAGCCACTCGCCGCGGCCGTGCTCGCCGCGGTGCCCGACGCCTCCTACGGGCCCGAGGCGGATCTGGAGAAGCGCGCCGTGGTGCTGACCGTCCGGCAGGCCAAGGGTCTGGAGTTCGACACGGTGGTCGTCGTCGATCCTGCCGGCATCGCGGCGGACCCGCTGCGCGGAGACAGCGACCTGTATGTCGCGCTCACCCGCGTGACCCGGCGCCTGGCCATCCTGGAAGTGGAGGGCTGAGCCGGTGACGGGAACGGTGTCGCAGCGGCGGCGCACCCCGCACGCGGTGCCCGCCGAGAGGACGCAACGCCAGCCGGGCCCGGCACCGGGCCGGACGCCCGGCGTAGCCCCGAGCCCGGGCGCCCCCGACTCCGACTCCGGCGCGGGCACGGGCACGGGCACGGGGCGTCCGGACCCGGGCTTGGACTCGGGCTCAAAGTCGGGCTTGGACCCGGGCTTGGACTTCTGGTCCGAGTCCGGGCGCCCCGGCTCCAGCCCCGCTCCCGGCTGCGAACCGGCCGGTGGTCCCGGCCTGGCGCTGGGCCTCGGCCTGGCGCTGCGGCTGAAGCTCTGACGCCACCACGGCCGAGTCCTCGCGGGCGACATTCATCGGGTCTGCCGGACTTTTTCAAACATTGGTCTATACCACATATCCCGAAGCCGTTCACCGACCTTCTCGTCAGCGCTCTTATCCGCGTTCCTACCAGCCATGATATGCAAAGGCCCGAAGCTCGAAGAATTTCCGGGTTAACGCTCACATACGGACGCATCGCCGCGACATAATATGCGTCAGCAAAGGACGGCACGGCTTTTGAGGACCTTGCCGTGGCTCGCGCTTCGGGAGGTAACAGGTGGCTGAAGGCGCGACAACCGGCAACCCGGCCGCGGCGCGGTCCGGCCCGGCCGGCGCGGGCGGGCTGGTTCTGGTCCGCGACGAGCGCGGGGTGCTCTCGGTGATGCACTGCCTGCCCGACGAGCTGATCCTGGATCCCGGTTTCCAGCAGGCGTACCGGGCCGAGAGCGCCGCGCTCGCGGCCCTGGACGAGCCGCGGCTGGCCGAGCCGCTCAGCTACATCCTGGACGCCGCCGGGCACATCGTGGCCACCGTGCGCCGGCACCTGGCCGGCGTGGCCCTGGCCACGCTGCTCGACGGCGCCGGGCGCGCAATCGAGGCGCAGGCCGCCGCGACCGTCGTCAGCGACGTGCTGATCGCGCTCGACGCGCTGCACCGGCGCGGCGTGGCACACCGCGCGCTCGACGCAGACCACGTCGTCGTCACCCGCGGCGGCGACTGCGTCGTCGTCGGCGCGGGACTGGCCGTGCGCCCGGACGGCGACGACCTCGGCGACGCCATGGCGTTCGACCTGGCCGCAGTGCTCGAACTATTCGAGTCCTGCCTCAGCGCGGGCCGCGGCGCCGGTCAACCGCACGGCGTCGCGCAGAACGTTTACACCGCGATGACCGAGGCGCGGCACGCTCCGGTCGACCGCTGGGAACAGGGCAGCGTCGCGGCGGAGATGCTGGCCGCGTTGGAGAGCGCCGCCGAACAGTTCGGTCCGGGCTGGCGCGAACGCGGACACGACCGCCTCGCCACCGGGGCACGTCTCGCGCGCGGCCCGCGCGGGCACCGCACCAAGCGCGACCGGCGCACCGCGAGCCGGGAAGCATGGCATCTTCCCACCGCGCTGATCACGCGCTCCGGCATGCAGGCCGACACGGCGCAGCCGGACACCGGGACTTCCGGCTTCGGCGGACGCGCGCTTCGGCGCGAGGCGCCGACCACTCCCCGCCGACGCCGGTTCGCAGCCGTCGCGGTGCCGCTGCTGGCGCTGCTGGCGTTGCTGTTGCTCGGCTTCGCGCTCAGGGGCGCTTTGTCGTCCCCGGCCCCGAAGAGCCCGCCGCCGCCTTCGCTCGCGGTGGTCACCGGCGCGCAGGCACCCCCGTCCAACGCTCTGACCTCGGCCGCAGCGAGCGGCCCGGCGCCGAGTCCCAGCCCCTCGCCGACCCGGCTCATCGTTCAGGCGGACGCGGCCGCGCCGGCCCCGGTCACGCGGGTCACCTCGCTGTCCATCGCAAGCCTCAGCTTCACCTCGGTGAGTTCGCAGACCGCGACCGTGGTCGTCGACGCCGGCACGAGCGGTAACGCCGCCGTCGACGTCGCCGTCACCATCACGCAGAACAGTCCCTACGGGCCGATGACCCGCACCGACCACTTCGCCTTCTCCGGACAGCGCCGGTACACGCTCAGCGACAGTTTCCGGGCGATGCCGTGCAACTGGGGCAGCGGATCCGCCCAGGTGGTGGCGGAGGTCAGCGTCATCGCCACGGTGCCGTCGACGGGCGCCTCGGCGACCACGTCAGGGCACCTTGATTCAACGGCCTGCCGCTGACCGTGCGGTGGCCGGGGAGGCGCTGGCGATGGTCACCGTCCGGCGGGGTTCGTGGCGTCCACGTCGAAGGCGACAGCGTAAAGGTGCTGACCGCCCCCGGTGATCGTTTCGGTTTCGTAGGCGCGCACCGCGATCTGCGGGTTGGACTGCGGGATCGGCCAGGCGATGCCGAGGCCGTAGGTCACCACGCCCTCGAAGTCCCCGGCCTGTGCGTAATCGACGATGCGAGTCAGCGCGATGTCGCGGCCCGGCTGCGCGGTGATCGACGAGCGCGAGCCGTCCGCGGTGTGCGCCTGGGCCTGGGAGAACGTGATCGTGAGCACGCCGGCGCCTTTGAGCGGGACGGTCTGTCCGCTGCCGCTGCCCGTCAGCGTGCCGGTGTACGCGAACCGATAGGTGGGGAACGCGGTGGTGAAGGTGAAGGTCATCCGGTTGAACGGCCGCTCGCCGGGGTCACGCGGGTGGTCGCCGACCGCGATGCGCACCAGCTGCGGGAGCGGCGGAACCGGATACGTGTGCGTCACCAGGGCGGACCCGTGCGCGTTCGGCCAGCCCCACTGGTAGGTGACCCGAGAGAGCACGACCGTCGCGGAAGGGGCCGGCGGGCTCGTGCGCGCGGCGGGCGCCGTGGCGCTGCGGCTCGGGCCGGGCGACGTCGTCGCGGCCCCGGTGGGGCTCGCGGACACCGACGGGACCGACGAGGGCGCCGCACCCGGCGCGGCGGCCCCACCGCCGCAACCACCCAGCATCGCCAGGACGAGCACCGCCAGCGGTGCGAATGCGGCTTCTGTTTTACGGGTGCCGTTCATGGGAGCCACCTCGGGCTGCGGGCACGGCGTAACCGTTGCGCCGACCCGCACTTCGAGCGTGACCGCGGCCTGAGCCGCGCGGCAGGTGCGATGGTCCCGGTTCGGCGCGACCAACGGCGTGTCTTGCCTCGGCAGGGTCTGCTTCCGTCCGTCGCCCGGTCCGGTCACCCGGTCCGGTCACCTTACCCGCTCAACAGGAGCCGTCGCTGGTCCACACCGCCCAGGAGGTCGGGGCTCCGGGCACCGCTCCGGTCGAATAGTAGGTGGCCTTGTAATTCGTAGCCTGATACGAAACCTCGTCGCCCGGCACGTAGGAAGTGCCCGAGTCCCACGGTGGCGCGCAGCCACCGCCACCGCTGGACGACGAGGTCGGGGAAGCGCTCGGGGACGCACTCGGCGAGGCCGAAGGCGACGCTGAAGCGGAAGCCGAGGCGGAGGCGGAGGCGGAAGCCGAGGCGGAGGCAGAAGCAGACGGGCTGCCGCTCGGATTCGCGCCGCCGAACGGGTCGGCGATCACGGTGATCGTCCTGCTCTGCACGCCCCAGTTGTTCGCCTGCGTACCCGGAAGCCACACGTCCACGGTGTCGTTCTGGATCCAGGTGCCGATGTCGATCGCGAGGCAGGTCCCGTATCCGGGTACGGCGAAGTAGGTGCCCCAGGGGATGACCCGCGGATCGGTGGCGCAACCGCCGAGCTGCGAGTTGTAGCCCGACGCGGTCTGACCGACGTCGTCGTACGAGGTCACCGTCATCGGGATCGCCGTGCCGACCGGGACGTCCCCGGGACCGGTCGCGAGGTTCCCGTCCGCGCCGAGCCAGTACGGCTGCGAGAGCCGGCCCATCGACGCGTCACTGCCGCTGGTGTCGTACATCGCCACCACGTCGTAGTACGCGTTCTGACACGGTGCGGTGTCGGTGACCGTCAGCGGCGCGGTCTGGCCCCAGTAGCTGACGTAACCGATGTCCACGCCGTCGCGCCACACCTTGTACGCGACCGCGTTCGGCACCTTCGAGACGGTGATGGTGACCCGCCCATCGGCCAGGCTGCCGGAGAGGGTCGGCGCGGCCGGGCGGGAGCTGAAGTCCACCGGCTGCGCGGTTTGCAGCGGCGGAACCCAGGGGGTGACGGAGCGGGCCGGAGGGGTGCTGCCCGCCGCCCAGAACGGGCACGCGGGCAGGGCGGCTGCCGCCGCGACGGAGCCGGTCCCGGCCGCGTTCGCGGCGGTCAACGGAGCCAGCGTGAATGCGGCGGCCGCCACGGCCGCGGCCGCCGCCGCGGTGACGGCGGGCCGGTACCGCGCGCGCATGGTCGAGATGTTCACTGTCGATCGCGCCTTCTTCGAGCCGATGGATAGGCAAAGAGAGGCGCCGGCGCCGCGACGTCCCGGACTGTGTACGGACACAGATACAGCGTCAGTCGTGTACTTGCTCTGCGATCCGCCGTACCGGATCGGTCCCAGTGAAACGCGCCGGACGGCGTACCGTCAAGGGTCTAGACCAATTTTGCAGGTGGCGGGACCGGCCTCGGGCCGGACGAGGCGGGTCCGATCCACTGCGGCCCCGGGTCCGCTGTCGCCGATCAGGCGAACTGGCCGGGCCGGTAGTCGCCGGCCGGCTGCCGCGTCATCACGTTCAGCCGGTTGTAGGTGTTGACCAGGGCGATGACACCCACGAGCGCGGCCAGTTGATCCTCGTCGAAGTGCCTGGCCGCGTTCGCCCAAGCCTCGTGCGTGACGCCGCCGGCCGCGTCGGCGATGCGCGTGCCCTGCTCCGCCAGTTCCAGGGCCGCGCGTTCGGCCTCGGTGAAGACCGTGGCCTCGCGCCAGGCCGCGACCAGGTTGAGGCGCAGTGCGCTTTCCCCGGCGTGCGCGGCGTCCTTGCTGTGCATGTCGACGCAGAAGCCGCAGCCGTTGATCTGGCTGGCCCGCAGCCGCACAAGGTCCTGCGTCGCCGCGGGCAGGGCCGAGTCCGCGAGCACCTTGCCCGCGGCGTTGATGTGCTTCGCGAACTTCTCCGTGGCGCGGTTGCCGTAGAAGTTGAGACGGGCGTCCATGCTGATCTCCCTGCCGTGTCGACGGTTACACAGCAATAACGGAGCAACAGCGCCGCAATGACGCGAGCAGCACCGCCGGGCGTGTCAGGCGGGCGGGCCTCGACGTGCCGCTCGTCTCATATCGGGGGTGCCGCTACGGCAGTTCTAGCCGGGCGGCACCTGAAAGCGGATCAGCTGCGCTCGCCGCTCGCGTCCGCGGGCACCGCCGGGTCCTGGCCGTCCGCGGGTCGCTGCTGCTTTGCGTGCTCCCCGAAATGCGCCTCGACCTGCATCTCCGGGCGTCGCTGCTCGGTCTCGGCATACGCGCGGTACGCCCTGCGGTCCTCGTCGGTCAGCGGCGGCGGGAACAGGCTGCGCGGCCACAACCGCCGCGTGCGCACGACATCGATCTCCGCCGCGTAGATCGTCAACTGCGCCTGGAGGTACAGCCACGCGAGCAGGCCCAGCACCAGGCCGAAGGTGCCGTAAAGCGACGAGGAGTGCCGCAGCGAGTGCGAGACGAAATACCCGCCGAGATACTGGAGCGTCTGCCACACCAGCGCCGAGATGATCGCACCGAGGCGCAGTTCGCGCCAGGTGACCTCCGCGGCCGTCGCCACGCGCAGGCCGAGCCAGAACAACCCCACGTTCAGCACCAGCGAGAGCGCGACGATCCCGACCCGGCTCCACGCCCCGAACGTGTGCCCGCCCCATGCGCTGATCCCGGACAGTGCGGTCGTGACCAGCACACCCAGCCCGATGACGCCGATCAGCGCGAAGCTGCGCAGCAGCGAGAACGGGAAGCCGGGCCGCTCGCGCCGCGGCACCGCCCAGATCTGGTTCATCGCGTTCTGTACCGCACCGGCGATGCCGCGCGCACCGAGCAGGGTTCCGACGATGCCGATGACCAGACCGGCGCCGCTGCGGCCGAACGAGTGGATGTTGTCGCGCAACTGCTGCCCGATCACCGGGAACTCGGTCAGCGCGGAGTTGAGCACGTCCTGCTGGAGCTTGGGGTTGCCCGCGAGCACCAGGCCGAGGACCGTGACCAGCACCAGCAGCAGCGGGAAGATGGAGACGAAGCCGTAGTAGGCGATCAGCGCGGCCAGGTTCCCGGCCTGGTCGTCGCCGAACTTGCGCCACACGGCGATCGGGAACCCCAGCACGGCATGCCGCTGTTGGAAGCGGTCCACCGCGTTCAGCAGACGTTTGATCCAACTACCCACCGACCTCACCCTCCAAGGGCACCGCGCCTGATTCCCGGCACGTATGCCCCCGCGTGGCCGGGTCATGCGCAAGCCAACCCCTGGATGGCGTGTGACCTGTACGTGCGCATTCGATTCGCTACGCTGATTCACAGCGTGCGCGGGGAAGCCGCACCACGCCGGACGGTTGACGACGGATCGAGCCGGGACGAGGTGACTTGCAGCCGCCGACCGACTCGGCGGCCGTGTGACCGCGCCACGGCGACCCGTGCCTATTGCGGCAGCGGACTGGTCGCGGTGTCCAGCGGATCGGGGACGTAGGCGGGCGGTAGCGCGGTCTGCGGGCTACTGGAAGGTTGGCGGGACATGACGATCTCGATGCGGTATTGCTCGGGGTGTTGCCAGATCCGGGTCCAGTCTTAGTCCGATCGGTGATTTGCTCACGGCGGCCGGGCGATCCCTTCCTGTGGACGGCTTCGCGTTCGGATGCGCGATGCCTGGCTGTGGTTCCCCTGGCAGGGCTCGTCGTCTGCGTCGGAGGAGGCGGCATGCCAGCAGGCTTCTCTGATAGAAGGGCTCTGAATTTCCTGCGCACGTCCGGCCGTTGAGATGTGACGTCCCGGGCGCGGCTCAGGCCGCCGAGTCGCCGGACGCGCCGCGGGCGAGGTGGGCCGCGCCGATGAGCCCCGCGTCCGTGCCGCGCTGGGCCGGCACCACCACGACGCCGGCGGCGAAGGGCAGGGACGCGTACTCCTTCAGGTGCCGCCGCAGCGGTTCGAGCAGCAGGTCTCCGGTCTTCGCCACGCCCCCGCCGACCACCACGGCCTCGATCTCCACCAGCGCGGCCGTCGCCGCGACACCCGCGGCCAACGCCCGGGCCGCGTGGTCGAACGCGGCCAGGGCGACCGGATCCCCGGCCCGGGCCGCGGCGGCGACCGCCTTCGCCGAACGGTCGGCCCCGGGCGGATCCCAGCCCTCGCTCAGCGCCCGGCGCGCGATCGCGGGACCGCTCGCCATCGTCTCGACGCAGCCGCGCCCGCCGCACGGGCACGACTCGCCGTCCACGGCCACGCTCAGGTGCCCGATGTGGCCCGCGTTGCCGGTCGGGCCGTGGTAGACCGCCCCGCCCAGGATCAGGCCGCCGCCGACGCCGGTCGAGACCGTCATGCACAGCGCGTTGGAGTACGGCCGCGCGGCGCCGAGCCAGTGCTCCGCCGCCGCGAGCGCGACGCCGTCACCGCCGAGCACCACCCGCCGACCGCCCACGACGGGCAGCGCGCGCACCCGTTCGACCAGTGGGAAATCCCGCCAGCCCGCAATGTTCACCGGCGAGACGCTGCCCCGGCTGATGTCCACCGGACCGGCGCTGCCGATGCCGACCGCGGTGACCCGCTCGCCCTCGGCTGAGCGCAGCACGGCGTCGGCGACCCGCGCGACCGCGGCCATCACCTCGTCGGCGGTCCCGGTCGCCGGCGTGTCCACGACGGTGTGCCGGGTAAGCAGGCCGGCCGCGTCCACGAGCGCGCCGGCGATCTTCGTGCCGCCGATGTCGATCGCCGCCACCGGGCCCGCGGCGTTCACCGCTCGGCCGTCTCGGTCGGGCCGGTCACCGCGCTCACGGCTGGACCCTCATCGGCCTTGCACTCCCCTGGCTCGGCGGCTCTCACGTCACGCGGCTTTCCTGACTCGGGCGCGAAGAGCGCTGGTGGCGCTTGTCGCGGCGCGCGCGAGCGGTGGGCGCTGATCCGCAAAGTACACGACGATGAGCAGCGTCGCGATGATCACGCTGACCGGGTGGCCACGGATCGCGCCGACGATCAGGCCTTTGTCCAGGCCGAGTGACCGACAGCATGCCACCGTCGGCTGCGTTAGCCTCGCCCTCGAAGTCGTCAAACCTCGCGGATGCCGGAGTGGAAACATGGTCGTCGAACACGCGGAACTCACCATCGCTCCCGGTCGGGAGGCCGAATTCGAGGCGGCGTTCGCCCGCGGGGAAAAGGCCATCGCGCAGTCCCCCGGCTACCGCTGGAGCCGGCTGCTGCGGCAGGTCGAGAATCCCGGCACCTACCTGCTGCTGGTCGGCTGGGTGAGCCTGGAGGCGCACACGGTCGAGTTCCGCGGCTCGGAGCTGTTCCAACAGTGGCGCGGCGCGGTCGGCGAGTTCTTCGCCGCCCCGCCGAACGTCACGCACTTCGGCGGCGAACTCGCGCCCGAGCGGCTCGGCTGACTCCTGCCGCGATTTTGACCGGCACAGGCTGGTGCGAACCCACTGCACCTGCCATCAGAATGCGCACGCTTATACACGGATCATGCGACGATGGCGGGTGTGGCGATCGCAGGCCACGCCGGATCGGAAAGGCGCCGCGCCGTGAGCGAGCAAACCCGCGAGCAGTCCCGTCCCCCCGGGCACCACGACCACCGCGAAGGCTTCTTGTCGCGACTGTGGCATGAGCTGGAACACCTGGTCGCCCCGCACAGCCACGATGCCGCGGACAAGGTCGACACCGCGCTGGAGTCCTCGCGCGACGGCATGCGCACGGTATGGCTTTCCCTGGCCGTCCTCGGTGGCACGACGCTCGCCGAGGCGGCGATCGCGGCCGTGTCCGGATCGATCGCGCTGCTCGGCGACGCCATCCACAACGGCGCGGACGCGCTGACCGCGCTGCCGCTGGGCGTCGCGTTCGTCGTCGGGCGGCGCGCGGCCAGCCGCAGTTACACCTATGGCTATGGACGAGCCGAGGACCTGGCCGGGATCGTGATCGTGTTGCTGATCGCCGCGTCCTCCGCGCTGGCCGGATACGAGGCGATCGGCCGCCTGATCAATCCACGCGAGGTCACGCACCTCTGGGCGGTGGCGCTCGGGGCGCTGGCCGGGTTCGTCGGCAACGAGTGGGTGGCGCGTTACCGGGTCCGGACCGGTCGGCGCATCGGCTCCGCCGCGCTGGTCGCCGACGGCCTGCACGCCCGCACCGACGGCTTCACCTCACTCGCGGTGCTGCTCGGCGCGGGAGGTGTCGCGCTCGGCTGGCGAGCCGCCGACCCGGTCATCGGCCTGGTCATCACGGTCGCGATTCTCAGTGTGCTGCGCGACGCCGGGCGGCAGGTGTACCGCCGGCTCATGGACGCGGTCGATCCCGAGCTGATCGACCGGGCCGAGGCGGCGTTGCGGGACATGGACCAGGTGCGGGCCGTCGGCGCGGTGCGGATGCGCTGGATCGGGCACGCGCTGCGCGCCGAAGCGGACATCGTGGTCGAGCCGGCGCTCACGATCGTCGAGGCGCACGCGGTGGCGGTCGAGGCGGAGCACGCCCTTATCCACGCGGTGCCCCGGCTGACGGCCGCGACGGTACACACCGACCACGTCGCGACGCCCGAGACAGGTGACCCGCACGCCCCGCTGGGTCATCACGGCCCGGCTGCGGCCGAATGACCGCGAGCGCCTGCGGCGGGTGACGGCACGGCCGCACGCGCCGCACGCGCCGCACGCGCCGGCCGCGCCGCTCGTGCTGGCCGCGACGGCCGCACTCCCGCGGCCGGCGCATCGAGCCATCAGCGGCCGATGGCGTCAAGCTGTGTCATCGCGTCCGCTGAGAGGTCGAGTTGCGCGGCGGCGATGTTCTC
The DNA here is from genome assembly GCF_018283645.1 of Actinocrinis puniceicyclus. Taxonomy (GTDB): domain Bacteria; phylum Actinomycetota; class Actinomycetes; order Streptomycetales; family Catenulisporaceae; genus Actinocrinis; species Actinocrinis puniceicyclus. The sequence goes on from NZ_JAGSXH010000075.1 coordinate 26,709, forward strand.
GCGCAGGTGGGCGCGCGAGGACGTACCGGGGATCAGTACCGTCGTGGGCGAGCGGCGCAGCAGCCAGGCGAGAGCGACCTGGTGCGGCGTGGCGCCGAGCAGGCGCGCCACCTCGTCCAGGGCCGCGGACTGCAACGGCGTGAATCCGCCCAGCGGGAAGAAGGCCGCGTAAGCGATTCCCTCGGCCGCGCACCGATCGACCATGCCGTCGTCCTGCCGCCGGGCCACGTTGTACAGGTTCTGCACGGTGACCACCGGCGCGATCGCCTGCACCTCGGTGAGCTGCGCATCGGTGACGTTACTCAGGCCCAGGTGCCGGATCAGGCCCTCCCGCTGGAGTTCGGCCAACGCGCCGAACATCTCCGACAGCGGCTCGTCCTGCGGCCCCTCGACCGCTCCGACGCGCAGATTGACCGCGTCCAGCGCCTCCATGCCGAGGCGGCGCAAATTCTCGTGCACCTGCGCCTTGAGGTCCTCGGGCTCGCGCCGGAAGATCCAGGATCCATCCTCTCCGCGCCGCGCGCCGACCTTGGTGACGATGCGAAGACCATCAGGGTACGGATACAACGCCTCCTTGATCAGATCGTTGACGGTGTAGGGCCCGTAGAAGTCGGCCGTGTCGATGTGGTCCACGCCCAGCTCGACCGCCTCGCGCAGCACAGCGATCGCCTCGTCGCGGTCCCTGGGCGGGCCGAACACGTGCGGTCCGGCCAGCTGCATCGCGCCGTATCCCATGCGGTTGATCTCGAAATCGTCGGCGAGCTTGAGGGTCCCGCCGAGGGTTCTGTCGGTCATCTACTCCCACCAGCTAATCAGGGTTCTTACGAATATTGCCCAGCGCCAGGCCGCCGTCACCAGGGCAGGGCGCCGTCGCGGTCGTGGAAGGTACCGGTGGGCCGGCCCGCCGCCCCGTCCGGGCCGATCGTAGCCAGCCGCACGATCGCCTCGGCGCCCTGTCGACGCTCTGCACGCCTTCACCGCTCATACCGTGCAGGTCGGTCGCGGTGAAACCCGGCTCGACGGCGTTGATCCGCAGATCGGGCAGCCCCTTGGCGTACTGCACGGTCAGCATGTTCACGGCCGCCTTGGACGACGGGTAGATCGGCAGCGAGTACGCGCTCTGCCGGCTGTCCGGATCGGTCACCCGGCCGAACGAGCCGAGCGCGCTGCTCACGTTCACGATCACCAGCGCGGCGGCGGCTCGCGGCAGGGGGGCGCGACCGATCCGGCCGCGACGCGGTGCGGGGGCAAGCGGAGTAAGCGAGTGAGCGCGTAAGCAAGTAAGCGGAACGACGATGCTGACGCCGCGGGGACGTCTGATCGACGCGCTCGACGGGGTCTGCGCGCGCACCGTTTCGAGCCAGGCACCTGCGCAAAGGCAGCGGCGCATTGCGGTCCGGGTTCGCCAGTGCCTAGCATGGCCATCCGCCGCGTACTCGCCCCCTCGCGGTCGAACCGCTCATTGAAGGACTCCGCCATGGCCGCGCGCATAACGGTCGAATTCGATCTGCCCGCCGACGAGATTCCGGTCATCCTCGGGCTGAGGAACGCGCGCGTGCGCGGCGGCGTCTACGTGGCTTTCATCCTCGGCCTCGGCATACTGCTGATCACGCTCGGCGCGGCAGGCCGCTCGCCCGCCGGAACCGGCGGCGGCCTGTTCTTCCTGGCGATCGGCCTGTTCGCGGCGTGGGCGGTGTTCAAGGGGCCCGCCTCGGGCGAGAATCACGCCCTGCGGCTGGCCGGCCCGACGAAGGTCGAGTTCTCCGCCGACGGCGTGCACTACGCCGGCCGCTTGATCACCGAGCGGTTCGAGTGGAAGCAGGTCATGTTCCTCAACGAGAAGCAGGCCGCATGGGTGCTGAGCATGCGCCCGTCCGGGACGTGCATCGTCCCGAAGGCCGCCATCGACCCGCAGCAGCGCGACGCCTTCGTGCGGCAGGTGATGGAGTGGGCCGGAAAGAGACACAGGCCCTGCAGCCGCTGACAGGCTCAGGCGCGACGTCGCCCGGCTGATCACAGTCCCGCGCCAACGGATTGCCGACCGGCGCGTCGCACACCACCGGGCGAATGTCGCCTTACGTGGCACTAGCCTTCGAACATGGCTGCTTTCTCTGATGCCGAACTCGGCTTCCTGCGCACGCACCACTCGGCCGCGATGATCACCGTCGACGCCGCCGGGGTGGCGAAGACGGCGCGGGTCGGCGTCGGGCTCGTCGACGGCCGGCTCTGGAGCAGCGGCACCCGCGACCGGGTCCGCACCCGGCGGCTGCGCCGCGACCCGCGCTGCACCCTGTTCGTCTTCGACGGCACGTTCCGCTGGCTGGGAGTCGAGTCGACGGTGACGATCCTCGACGGGCCCGGCGCCCCCGAGCAGAACCTGCGGCTGTTCCGCGAGATGCAGGGCCGCCCGAGCGGCCCGATCACGTACTTCGGCGGCGAACTCGACGAGGAGGCGTTCCGCGCCCGGATGATCGAGGAAGGCCGGTTGATCTACCAGTTCGAGGTGGTCAGGACCTACGGCTTGGTGCAGGCCCCCTCGTTCTGACGACGGACCGGCGCGTTCCGGCAAAGGGTCCGTGATCGCCCGAGCCGGCGGTGGGCCGAACTCAGCAGGGCCGGTGTTCCAGCATCCGTTCCACCACGTGCCGCGCGATCGCGAGGCTGGAGGTCGCCGCCGGGGACGGGGCGTTGCGCACCGCGGTGACCGGACCCAGGAAGCTGATACGGAAGTCGTCGACGAGCCCGCCGTCGCGGTCCACGGCCTGCGCCCGCACCCCCGCGGGGGCCCGCACCAGGTCGGCCGCGGTCAGATCCGGCACGTAGGCGCGCGCGGCCTCGGTGAACGCGCGCTTGGAAAGCGAGCCGTGCATCTCGCGCACGCCCATCCGCCAGTGCTCGCGGAACAGCCGCAGCGCCCCGGGCCAGGCCAGCGTGGCGAGTAGGTCGCGCGGGCTCACGTCGCGGCGCCGGTACGCCTCCCGCGCCAGGCCGAGCACCGCGTTCGGCCCGACGTCCACAGTGCCGTCGACTCGGGGCGTCACGTGCACACCGAGGAAGGGGTACGCCGGATCCGGGACCGGGTACACCAGGCCGCGCACGAGGTTCGCCCGCTGCGGGACCAGCCGGAAGTACTCGCCGCGGAACGGCACGATCGCAGGACCCTTGTCATCCCCGGCGAGACGGGCGAGCGTGTCGGAATGCAGGCCGCCGCACAGCACCACCTGGTCGAAGACGTACCGCTGCCCGTCGTCGCGCGTCCTCGCGGCGCGGCCGGTGCGGCCACCGCCACCAC